>JAFIFN010000186.1 GCA_020832005.1 Gammaproteobacteria bacterium
TGGCGCTGATCAACGACATTCTCGATCTGTCCAAGATCGAGGCGGGTCATATGCGGGTCGAAGCCGTGTCCATCTGCCTCCCGCAGCTCCTGCT
Source organism: Gammaproteobacteria bacterium (assembly GCA_020832005.1). GTDB lineage: Bacteria > Pseudomonadota > Gammaproteobacteria > Steroidobacterales > PWYM01 > PWYM01. The sequence continues at coordinate 95 of JAFIFN010000186.1, forward strand.
CGATGTGCAGTCGCTGCTGGCGCCCCGAGCCGAGGAGTCGGGGGTGGGGCTCCGCTTCGATGTCATGAGTGAGATCCCTGAGCAGATCCTCAGCGACCCCACCCGTCTGCGCCAGATCCTGCTCAACATCGTCGGCAACGCACTGAAGTTTACCCGCGAGGGCGAGGTCGAGGTCCAGGTGGAGAGCATGACGCGGCCCGATGGTGAGGCGCAGCTCCAGTTCAGGATTCGTGACACCGGCATGGGTATCCCGGAGGCTCATCGCGACCGTCTGTTCCAGCCGTTCAGCCAGGCCGACAGTTCGGTCACTCGCAGTTACGGCGGCACGGGTCTGGGGCTGGTGATCAGCCGCAGGCTCGCGCAACTGCTTGGAGGTGACGTGCGTCTGGACTGGTCGGCCCCGGGACGCGGCTCACAGTTCGTGATCGACGTGCGCCTGCAGGCCGAGGGGAATGTCGGGGTGAGCGATCTTGTCACCTGGAGCCCGCCGTCGTGTCCAACCATCGACGTCCCGCGCAGGGCGGCAGGCAGCGGGCTGGTCGGGCGGATCCTGCTGGCCGAGGACGGGCCGGACAACCAGCGTCTCATCGCCTTTCATCTGCGCCGCGCCGGGGCCGACGTGACGGTCGCGGCCAACGGGTATGAGGCCCTCGAGTGCCTGAAGACGGCCAACGAGGCCGGATGCCCCTACGACCTGCTTGTGACCGACATTCAGATGCCGGAAATGGATGGCTGCAGCCTGGCCCGCGAGCTTCGCCGTCAGGGAATGACCCTGCCGATCATTGCGCTGACCGCGCACGCAATGGCCGATGATCGGGTCCGTTGCCTGGCGGCGGGGTGTGACGACTACGCAACCAAGCCGATCGACCGCGCGGCCCTGATCCACGTCTGCGCCCGCTGGCTGGCAGGGGCGGTCGAGCGACGCCCAGCAGGGCCGCCGCTGGAAGCGTCCGGTTAAAGTCTGCATCGCCTGCGCCGACACAGCGAAGGCAAGGAAATGTCGTCACATCACCAGGAGTGGAGCCGGAATGAATCTGCTGACAGGGACGCTTGTGGAATGAGCCGATGAGTGCAGTGCCACCCCGTCTCCCGGACGCACGTACCGCCGCGTCTTTGCCGGGCGTGAGCGTCGAGGTCATTGATCTGATGCGGACAATTGGTGCGGCCGAGGCCACAGCGTCCGAGATCAGCGACGCGCTCAGCCGAGACCTGACGCTGACCGCACGTGTGCTGAAGGTGGTTAACTCCGCCTACTACGGCCAGTCGCGAACGATCGCCTCGGTGGAGCGGGCGGTGGTTGTGCTTGGCTTTCCGGCGGTACGCAGCATCGCCATGGCTGCAGGCTGTTTTCGCCTGCGGCGTATGGGCAGCGCGGTAGGCGGGATCAGTCCCGAGTCGCTGCTCAGCCATGGGTTGGCCGTGGCGCTTGCCAGCCGCCAGCTCGCCCGCCATCGCGAGGGGCTGTGCCGGGAAGAGGCGTTCATGGCCGGGCTGCTGCATGATTTCGGCCTGCTGCTGGAAATGCACGGATCACCCGCCGAATTCTCTGATCTCGCCGAACGGATGCAGTCCGAAGACGCGTCGGGGCCGCACGCGTGGTTGGCGCTGGAAGCGGAACTCTTCGGGCGCTCCCATGGGCACAGCGCCGCCGCGGTGTTCGCTGAGTGGCAGTTACCGGAGCGTATCGTCGGTGCGGTCGCCTCCCATCACGCGCCGTTGCGGGCGGATGGTCCGCTGCGAGAACTCGCCGCGGTGGTCGCTCTGGCGGACAGTCTCGCGGCAGATGCCGGGCTGGGGTTTGCGGGCGCCTCCGAACCTATGGTTCCCGAGGACAGCTTACTGGAGTATCTGGGGTTCGACTGGGCGGAACGCGCGGGACTGCAGGACGATATCCGCAGCGAATTGAGTGGCCTGCAGAGGATTCTGGGTGATGACAGCTGAATCGCCCTGGCGCGTTCTGCTCGACGCTCTGCCGGATCCGGCCTGTGTGTTGTCCGGGGATGGCGTGATCCAGATGGTCAATGCCGCCTGGATGGAATTTTCGCGGGAGAACGGTGGCGACCCCGCCGCCTTCGGCCCCGGCACTGATTATCTGGCCGCCTGCGATACCGAGCAGGTCACGCCGGAAGATCATGATCCGGCGATGATGACCGTGTCGGCGATCGTCGCATCGCTCGGCGATGTGCTGGCCGGCAGGATTGCCCAGACAGTCTGCGAATACCCGTGTCACGCACCACAGATGCGACGCTGGTTCCTGATGCGGGCCAGGGGTTTTGGTGCCAGCGGTGAGCGCCGGGTGCTGGTCACCCATACCGACATCACCATCTCCCGCAGTACTTGGGAGGATCGGCGCCAGCATCTGGAGCTCTTCGAGGCGTTGGGTACCCAGCCGGGGATCGCGCTGTGGGACATGTCGGTCAGTACGGGACGCGTCAGCCATGCGGCCGGGCTGCTGCGGCTGCTGGGTCATCCTGAGGGCGAGCGCCGCGACGCGGCACCCCCCTGGCACCATCTTGTTGCCTGGGCCGAGCGCCGCAGACTGCTCGACTGGGTAGGACGGGCGCGACAGGCGGCAACCGCGGAGCACACCTTCGCAGACGAAGTGCGGCTCCGGCATTACTCTGGTCGACCGCTATGGGCGCTGACGGTTGCCCGTATCGTCGCCTGGAACCAGGACGGGCGGCCAACCCGTATTGCCGGCATGGTCATCGACATCTCGTCGCGCAAGCGCCTCGAGCAGCTGCTGGCGAGAGAACGGCGGATCTATGAGCGGCTTTCCTTGATCGCCAGTAATACCGACAACCTGGTGATCTTCACTGACCGCGCCGGACGGACCACGTGGGTTAACGAAGGCTTCAGCCGCGCGACCGGCTTTGCGCTCGAGGACATCCGCGGTCGCAAGCCGGGCGAGCTCCTGCAGGGGCCGGGCACCGACCCCGCGACTGTCGCGTTGATCCGCGCAGCAGTGGCCCAGGGTGAAGCGGTGACGGTGAAGTTGCTTAACTACACCAGAGACCGCCGCCCCTACCAGGTCCAGGCCGAGATAAAGCCGATCCATGATGCGGCGGGTAGCCTTTCCGGCTTCATGGCCGTACAGACCGACATTACCGAACAGACCGAAAGGGCCAGCGAACTCCAGCGACTCTATGCCCAGCTGCACGCACTGACCGAGCTGGTGCCCGGTGGGCTGTACCAGTACCGCGTGACCCCCGAGGGTGATCATCTTCTCGACTACTGCAGTCAGCAGTTCCGTGAGCTTCATGGGTTGGGGGAGGATGATCAGGACGACGTACTGCGACGGTTGCAGAGGCGTATTCCGGCGGATGAATACGCCACCCTGATCCGCCAGGTCGAGGGCGTGATCGGCACCTCAGAGTCGCTCGCCTACGATTATCGGATCCTGCTGGATGACGGCGGAGTGCGCTATATTTCCGGCGTCTCGCGGCCTATCGTCCACGCAGACGGCTCGACGGTGTTCCACGGCTTCGTCCGGGACGTGACCGAGCGTCGGGCCATGGAACGACGGCTCAGAGAGTCGCATCAGCGGTTCGCCGATATCGCCAGACTCACCCATGAGGTGCTGTGGGAAACCGACGTGGATGCGAAGCTCAGCTTCGTCAGCGACAATGTCGAGGAGATTTTAGGCTACCGCCCTGCAGAGCTGGTCGGCGAGACTTTTCTGGTGCTCTGTGACCCCGATGCGCAGGCGAGAATCCTTGAGAACATGCGCGGTGTGCGCGTCCGGCGCCAGGAGTTCCGGGATTACCATCTGCCCGCCCTCGATGCGGCAGGCAACCGACGTTGGCTGGAATTCAGTGGGACGCCGCTGATCGGTGTCGATGGATCGCTCGTCGGCTATCGGGGGTCGTTCAGCGATGTCACCGCACGTGTCGAGACGGCGCGCAAACTGCGCCGGAGCGAGGAACGCTTCGAGCGCGCTGTACGGGGCAGCACCGATGGCTTGTGGGACTACACCTTCGCCAGCCGTGCGATCTGGGTCTCTGCCAGGCTGGAGGAGCTGCTTGGACGTCGGCCCGAGGCGGCCCGTGCGGGTCACCGGCCGTTGTTTACCCTGCTGCGTCGACTGCACCCTGGCCACCACGCGACACTGCGGGCGGCCTGGCGGGCCCATCATGATTCCGCTCACCCGTTCGATATCGTTGTCCAGCTGCGGGTGGCGGATTTTGCATGGCGCTGGTTTCGGATCCGGGGTGAGCTGAGTCGTGGTGAGGCGGGTGAGGTCGTGCGCATGTCCGGCTCGGTGTCTGATGTTCACGAGTGGCAGCAGGCTCGCGAGCGCCTCGAGTGGCAGGTCCTGCATGATCCCTTGACCGGGCTCTCCAATCGCGAGCTGTTCATGGACCGGGTGGGTCAGCTGATCTATCGTCAGCGTGAGGAGCCTGCGTTGCGCGCAGCCGTATTCGCGATGGACTTCGACCGCTTCAAACAAGTCAATGATGTGCACGGACACGCTGTCGGTGACGAGCTGCTCCAGCGGATCGGACAACGGCTGCGCGAGCAGACCTCCGGCAGCGATATCGCCTGCCGTTTCGGCGGGGATGAGTTCGCTGTGCTGTTGCCAGGTGTGAACAACGCCGAAGAGGCACGCGTGCGTGCTGAGCGCTTGCATGCCGCCCTGGGCCAGGCGTATCAGCTCCATGGCGGCCTGGAGATTGTCTGCTCCGCGAGCATCGGGGTGCTGTATCTGGAGGCGGCACGTTATGAGAGCGCTGACGCCGTGCTGCGGGATGCTGATGCTGCGATGTACCAGGCCAAGGCCTCGGGAGGACGCGTCCAGTTCTTCGATGGCCGCCTGCGCGAGCGGATGGCACGGCTGGCGCATCTCGAACAGGGCCTCCGGCAGTGTGTCGCCAACCGTGAGCTGATGCTCCGCTACCAGCCGGTCATCTCACTGGAGAGCGGACAGATCACTCTGCTGGAAGCCCTGGTGCGCTGGCAGCGTCCCGGCGACACGGAGGTGGTGCGGCCAGACGAGTTCATTCCCTTGGCGGAGGAAACCGGGCTGATCGTCGGCATCGGGCGCTGGGTGGCGGATCAGGCCTGTAGCGACCTGGTGGCCATGCGGGCGCAGGAGCCTGCGATGGCCTCATTGCGAATGGGTGTCAACGTCTCCCGCCGGGAACTTGTGGAGCCGGACTACGTGGCGTGGCTGCAGGCTACGGTGGCTGCCCATGGACTCCAGCCACAGGATCTGATGCTCGAGATCACCGAAACGGCCTTCGTCGACGCACGTTACGACATCACCGGAGCTGCCAGCCAGTTGCGGGCTGCCGGTTTCCTGCTGGCGTTGGATGACTTCGGTACCGGACAGTCGTCACTGAACAGCCTGCAGGAACTGCCGATCGGCATCGTGAAAATCGACAAGAAATTCATTCGCGAACTCACCAGCCGACAGAGTTTCATGGCTATCGTGCATGCCATCGTCACGCTCGGGCACTATCTGGAGCTGCAGGTTATCGCCGAAGGGGTGGAGTCGGAAACCGAGGTGGCGGCGCTGCAGGGCATGGACTGTGCGATGGGACAGGGGTTCTTTTTCTCCCGGCCGGTGACTCGCGAGGAAATCATCGCGCTGGCACGCGCGCGCGCGGTACAGCCGGTCACCTGTGCTAACGGCATTATTGCCACCTGGCCCCCCCCCCCCCCCGCACATTACGGCAGGCCAG
>JAFIFN010000187.1 GCA_020832005.1 Gammaproteobacteria bacterium
GCCAGGCCCATGGTCAGCGCATTGGGCAGGATTGCAAGCCCGACGAGGCCTGTGATCATGATCATTGTCGACACGCCGATAATGGCATCGCCACTGAAGCGTCGCCGCAGACCTGCGAGATTGAGGCCGCCGATGACAGCGCCGACGCCGGCAGCCCCCACGAGCGCGCCGTAGGTCTGCGGGCCACCCTCAAGCTGCAGTTTGACGATCAGCGGCAAAAACGCCCACAGCGTGCTGGCCATCAGAAAAAACGCCGCCGTCTTGAGCAGTACCACCTGCAGTGCCGGCGACTGTGCGGCGAACTTCAAGCCGGTGCGCATGGCGCCGAAGAAACGCTCGCTGGGCAAGGCGCTGCGCGGCTGGGTGTTGCGCCATGGGATCAGCACCGCCATCAGCGCCAGGTAACTCACCGAGTTGTACAGGAACACCACGGCGGGCCCGGCAATGGCGATAAGGGTGCCGGCCAGCACCGGGCCCAGCGCGCGCGTGGAGTTCATCGCGATGCTGTTGAGCGTCAGCGCGGCGGTCAGCTCGTGCCGGGGCACGAGGTCGGGGATCACGGCATTGAAGGCCGGCATCATCATTGCTGAGCCCACGCCCATCGCGAAACTCAGCGCCAGCAGTGTCCAGGCACCCGTCAGACCCATCAGCGTCAGCACACCGAGCGTGCCGGTCACAAGAATCAGCCAGATCATCGCGCAGATCAGGTAGATGCGCCGGTCGACGATGTCGGCCAGTGCCCCGGCGGGCAGGGCCAGAAAGAATGCGGGCAGGACAACAGCGGCCTGCACCAGTGCGACCATGAATGGATCAGGCGCCAGTGAGGCCATCAGCCAGCCGGCGCCTACGTCGTGCATCCAGGTGCCCAGCGTCGAGATGAAGATCGCAATCCACAGCGCCCGGAATACCGGTCGGCGCAGCGGTGCCAGCGCCGAGGAGCCGGCGCCGGCCTGTGAGGGAAGCGGGATTTCGGGACTGCGTTGCACGGGAAAAAGGTGTCCTGACCAGCGGTGTCGGCGATCGGGCGATCGCGGCTTGGGCGCCTATTCTACGCGGATGTGTTCGCACTGCGGCATGCGCGCGGCGCCGTTGTTCGGTCGTGCGAAGCGACGCATTGCCGCAGGCCGATGGTATCTTGGCTGCATGACACTGCCCCTGCACCTGCGCTCGGCCAGCGACTGGCTGGGCATGCTGGCCCGCGGCGAGACCACCAGCTGCGAACTCGTCGAGCTGTGCCTGTCGCGCATGGAGCAGCTCAATCCGCGGCTTAATGCAATCGTCGCACTCGATGCCAAGTCCGCCCGCGAGCAGGCTCAACGGGCCGACCTGGCGCGTGCCCACAACGCCGATTCAGGTCCACTGCACGGTCTGCCGATGACCATCAAGGACACCCTCGAAGTGGCGGGATTCGCCTGCACATCGGGGGCCGAGAAATACCGGAATTACCGGCCTGTGCGGCATGCACCGGCGGTGCAGCGCCTGGTCGATGCCGGGGCCATCATCCTGGGCAAGACGAACGTCCCGCAGTTCGGCGGCGACATCCAGACCGACAACCTGCTGTTCGGCGCGACGCAGACGCCGTGGCGCGAGGGGCATAACGCCGGCGGCTCCAGCGGCGGCGCGGCTGCCGCCGTCGCCGCCGGCCTCGTGCCGCTGGAACTGGGCACCGACCTTGCAGGCTCGCTGCGCATTCCGGCCCACTGCTGCGGCGTCACATCGCATCGTCCCACCACCGGACTCGTCAGCGTGGTCGGCCAGCTTGCAGGCACGCCCGGGCGCCTGGCGCCGATGGACATGCTGGCCGTCGGCCCGCTGGCCCGTGACCCGGCGGACCTTGCGCTGGCGCTCGAGGTCCTGCTGGCACCTGGGAAGGCTGCGCAGCTGTCACGACCGCGCGGGGCGGTAGACCTCGCCAAACTGCGCCTGGCCTGCTGGTTTGACGATGTCGACTGCCCGCCGGATGCGAGCGTCGCTGCGGTGCTCGCCGGCGCCGCAGAGACCCTGGCGGCCGCCGGGGCCCGCCTGCAGTCGCTGACGCCGGTCGCCGATCCGTCGGGCATGTTCGAATCCTTTCTGCGCCTGATGTATGCGGCGATGAGTGTGGAATGGCCCGATTCGCTGATAACGCGGCTGACTGACTCGGCCGCCGCGCTGCCGCCTGACAGCCGGGGCCTGCCCGGGGCCATGGCACTGGGCGCGACGATGAGTCATCGCAGCTGGCTGCAGCAGCACGAGGTGCGTTTGCAGCTGGCTGAGCAGGTCGAGGCGCTGCTCGCGGATTACGACGCGCTGCTGTGTCCGGTGCTGCACCGCACCGCCTGGCCGCACGAGACCACGGCGCTGGCCCGGCGTACGGTGCGACTCGGCGGGCGTGACTGGCCATGGATGCAGCAGTGTTTCTGGATCGCGCTGCCGACATTGCTGGGATTGCCGGCGACGGTGATTCCGGCGGGTCTCGACAGTGACGGGCTGCCGGTGGGGCTGCAGCTGATCGGTGCGCGGAATGGCGATTTCCGGCTGCTACAGGTGGCGGCCCGCCTGCACAAAGTGCTGGGGTGCATGTTTTAGACGGCGCCTCCGATTGGCGGCTCCCAAGCCCCCCTTAGCCCCAAGGAGCTGCCTTGAGCTCGTCCTTTTTCCGTCTCCCAGGTCAGCAACGTCGTGCGTTCCAGCAGCCACCCATGCTTACGCCATGGGTGGCTGCTTAAGAATCCAATCCATCGTCGCCGCTCGGAAATCCGCGGCTAGTTGGGTGTTCAGTAGCGCATAGACATCTGCAAGCCACAGGTTCGACCTTCGCGCTCAATGATGACGCGATGCGGCACACCGAGTAAGTTCCTGAGAAGAAAGCTTCTGATCGGCGTTCTATCGTCGGTAAGGTTGTTACAGAACGCCTGGACAGTCAGCCCATCTCTCCTGACTCCGAGTCGCGCATTGACCGTCGTCTGTACGCCGATAAACCCCACGTTTGCCTCGTCATCCCAACGCTTGCTTCTGTAGAGGGCGTCCGTGCGTCCGAAACCCTGGAACGCGGACCCGAGGACAGGGAATGTCACTTCAAGCCCGAGATTCGCCGAGTGCTTGCTGACGTTTTGAAACTCATTCCCAGTTATGTTGCCGGTCGTCCTCGGCAAAGCCGGGCCGTCACCATCAGGATCAAAACATTCCAGTCCTGTGCCGTCGCAGTAACGAATGTTTGCTACGGCAGTGGCACGTGAGCCGCTGCCCCACTTGGTGTCAGCCAGCGCATAGCCGAAGTTGATTGAGGCCCATTCGACGGGCTGAATGCGGCCTTCGATTTCCAAGCCTCTCACGGTGGATTGACCGATGTTCGCCGTTATGGCGGTGCTTTCAGTTAGCAGTTCGGTGCCAGTGGTAACCTGCTGATTGGACCAGTCAACGTAAAAGGCGGAGAGGTTTAGCTGTGTCATGCCCTCGAACAGGCTGAGCTTGGTGCCAACTTCGTAGGTCCAGTTGGTCTCCAGGTCATAGGATCGTTCGATGCGGCTGCATTCGTCGCTTGGGTTTCCAGGCGATTCGCACAGCACACCGGAGTTGAACCCGCCCGATTTGGCTCCCCGAGCGGCATTGGCATACAGCATCACGTCGTCATTCACAGCAAATGCGACCACGAATCGGGGGGTCCAGAAATCAAACGTTCGGCTGATTTCGCCAAAAGGCTCATCCGGGGGCGTCCGAATAGGATAGATAAGCTCAGATTCGTTCATTTTCTTCTGTTCGGAAGTCCACCGAAGCTCTGCAGAAAGGCTCAACCGTTCTGTGACATCGACGTCAATGGCTCCGTAAATCGAGGTGAAGGTGTTCTCGCGATTTATAACTTGACTCACCTGTGGTGGACATGGCGGCGTATATATGATGGTGGCTGATTGAATGACCGGATCTGAACAGCGTGCGCGATTATCGTCGAAGTCCTCATGACTGAAATAGGTGCCGATCAACCAATTGACGGCCCCATCATGATCTGATTGCACTCGAAGATCCTGGCTGATTTCCCAGCGCGACTCGTCCGAGCCGGTTAGCGAGCGTGCCAACACCGGGCCGCCCGACAGTAGCTGGACACCCGGGCCTCCACCTACCAGCATGGAAAACCGATTGCCCTCGGGGAATGGGTCTGAGCTCGAGAAGGCTTGGGCGTCGCGCTTTTGATACCCTGTGAGCGATTCGACGGCCACTGATCCTAGATCCCACCTGAGATCAAGCACGGCACGCCACGCTTCCCGCGTTCCTGCGGTAGCGTGAGGATTCGCGAAAAAGGGCCCTCCCTGAAAGGTTATTTCACCCTCATATAGGCGTGGAAAGCCACAGATCGGAGCAGCGCCAAAGCCCGTCGGGCACAGTCCGGCGAGGCGGGATTCGCCCCGTTCCGCCGGGCTGAAGCTCGCAGGCTGTCCCACCATCTGCGGATCATCAGGCGCCACGCGGGAGAACGCGACTGGTGTCATGCTATCGTCCTGATAGCTCAGGGATAGGAACGCGGTGAAATTATCGGTTGGCTTAAGCACTGAGTTCAGGCGTAAGAACCAGGATTCCATGTTGTTCAGGCGCTCATTGTTAAGAATGTTCCGGTAGGTGCCACCGCTGTCCAAATAGCCGCCGTCCAGGCGCATGTTGAGCAATCCATCAATGACCGGTCCTGACACAAAGGCCGAGGCATCCCATTTGCCTCTCTCGGCTGCCCGGATACTGCCTCCGGCTTCGAATTCGTCGCCTGGTCGCTTGGTGATATAGCTTATGGAGCCGGCGAAGCTGTTACGTCCCTGCAGCGCGCTTTGTGGTCCCTTTGCCACCTCTACTCGTTCCAAACCCTCGAAGCCAATCGACGTGGTACCGGAGAAGCCCGGTGTATAGACACCATCGACGAAGGTCGCGACGTTCACTTCGTCACCGACGCGGGTCTGTTGGTTGATTCCACGAATCAATGGTCGGCTGCCGGTTATCGATCCAGTCGTTTCAAAGTCCAGGCCAGGAGTCTGCCGCGCAAGGTCGAACAGATCCTGGACGCCGCGCATCTCCAGTTCATCACCTGTCAATACCGAGACGGACAGCGGCAGATCACTAAGCAACTCTTCGCGCCTGCGTGTGGTGACGATGATCTCGTCTATCATAGTGTGCGCGCGTGCCCCGGTCTGTGCGTGCGCCTCCATTCCTGCGCCTTGCAGGCCGACGGCTAGAATCGCCAATAATGCCGAGCTGCAGCCGGCCGACGCGGCAGCGCCGGAAGTCGCCCGCGGGATCCTGAGCGCCTCGGCGACCGCCGAACCTATACGTGCTTTCGATTGCTGGCCTACTATGTTCGCCATGACCCACTCCCAAAATTCAATTGCCCGGTGATCCGGATCGATTCGACGCGCTATCGAACTGGCCGATATACTGCTATATATTCTGTTATTATAGAGACATAATGTCATGCTCTTCAGCTCACTAGACCATAAGCTCAAGTGACTGTCAAGATTCCGCAATGATTTGAGCTTTCTTGTGAAAATTGGTTACTCCGCCCAAAGGGCTAGGATTTCCGATACGCATGATTCTGATGGTCACAATGGCTTTCTGGAGAGATTCCCCATGTGCGCGAACAGAAATGAAGTCATAACTGTCGCGGCGGCGCCTGCGGTGCCACTGGCGTGGTGAAGCCTTGCTTGCTTGAGCATACAAGTGAGAGCCGCTCGTGAACTCCCGCGCAATTGAGGGCGCGCGCGTGATAGTTGTCGGGGCGGGGCCAGTCGGGCTGACCGCGGCGCTTGCGTTGGCGGCA
>JAFIFN010000188.1 GCA_020832005.1 Gammaproteobacteria bacterium
CGAGGATATCACCACAAGCTTCGGCCATGCGACCACACTTTTCACAACGCAGGCCCAAGGCTTCCACAGATTCGCTGGATGTTCTGGATTATTTATCCACTTTGCCAGTGCAACTTCTCGATGAGCAAATTTAGCGGAGGCACCCCAGTTGATTTTACAAACTCGCTTATAAATCTTGAATGTAATCGTCTTGCGTTGATAGATAGATCGCTTTACAAGACGACGTAGCACTGAGGCGAGGCGGCTGGAAGATTTCGAGAGGAAACTCACGTGCTCTACACAAAAAGCCGAAAGGGGTTTAGTAGATTTATGAAGTCGCTCATGGTGTTTAAAGTTAGGTTGATTGGCTAGTTAATCCAGCACGGCTTTCAACTAGGTCGGTATACCTGCCTTGATCAACTAACCGCCCTTGCTCCAGCAAAACCACCTGATCACAGTTCATAACCGTGCTCAGACGATGCGCGATCAGAATTATGGTTTTGTGGGAGGATAGCGACTCAATGGCCTCCATGACTGCCTTTTCTGTGATTGTATCAAGCGCACTGGTAGCTTCATCGAATACGAGCACATCGGGCATGTGATACAACGCGCGAGCGATGCCTATACGCTGGCGTTGACCTCCGGATAGACGAACGCCGCGCTCGCCTACCAAAGTGTCATAACCTTGGGGCAGCTGGCTAGTTATGAAGTTATGCGCCTGCGCCATTCGAGCGCATCGCTCGACTTGTTGCCTGTCGATTTTTCCGCGGGGTAACCCGAGGGCTATGTTTTCCGCAACAGTCGTATCGGTCAGAAAAATCTCCTGAGGAACGTATCCGAGAGTTTGCTGCCAGGCGCGAAGATTGGCGCTCGTCACCGCATTTCCGTCGACGATGATGGCGCCTTCGGATGGACGCAGTAGTCCCAGCAGTAAGTCGACCAATGTGGTCTTCCCTGAGCCGGTGGTCCCGATGATGCCCAGAGAGCTGCCAACTGGCACGGTAATATGGATCTCTTCCAACGCGGGCTTTTGTGCATTTGGATAGGTGTAAGAAATCTGTGCCAACGTGATCTGTTTTTCCAGGCGCAAAGCCTGGGGCGCTCGTTTGTGGATCTCGGCAAGTTGTTCGCGCTGGTGAAGATCTTCGCACACACCATCCACAGCCGCGGCGCCGAAGCGCAGTTTGGCCATGCCGGCGTAGATGTGCTGGGCGGCGGGCAGCATACGGTAGCCGGCAAAGGCATACAGGCCGAGCATCGGCAGTACCTGCCCCAACCCTCCGCCGGTGGCGCCGCCCTGGGTGGCCATCAGCACCAGAGCAAGAACTAGGATACCGCCAAAGCCGATGGCCTCAATCAGGAATTTCGGGACTTGGGAGATGGTCTGGTTACTAGCCTGGGTGCTTGCCTGACGCACGGAAGGGCCGTGGAAACGCTGCAAATAGGCTAGCTCGCGGCCGAGTAGCTTAATATCCTTGATACCTCCCAAGGCTTCGCCGGCTGCCTCAAAGCGTTCCTTGTTGGCGCGGCGGCGCTCCAGACCAAGGCGGGAGAGTACGGGGCGGACGACGAGGAAGATCGCGGCGTAGCTGCCCCCAACCACGCCGGCCACACCAAGGGCAATCAGCGGGTCCACCACCAGCAGCAGCATGACAATAGACAGGAGCACCACGCTGTAGGCCACCATCTGCAATCCGGGGCGGAACACTTTGGAAACCAACTGGTCCACTTCCGAAAGTATGCTCTTCGACATGTCACTACTATGACGGTCCAAAAAAAATTCGTAGGGCTGACGCAGATAGGTCTCTAGCAGGCGCTTGCTGATGCTGTGTCGGCGCATCTCGATGAAGCGGTTCATCGCGTAGTGGGTGAAGATGCGGAACATTGCAGAAAATAGGATGAGCCCGAACGCAGCAGCGCCCAGCGCAAACAGGAAGGCATCCACCGACTGAAAGCTGAAGGTGTCGTATACGGCGGCGAGGACGGGGTTGGTGTGCACCATATCCGGATCGCCCAGCACAGCGAGAAACGGTATCACAGAGGCGACGCCGGCAGTCTCAAAAACAGCCATGACAATAACCATGACCATCACCAAGGCACCTCTCCGCTTTTCCTTGGGCGTGAGCAGGGAGAGCGTTTTACGGTAAATAGTCATTTGACCCTAGGTTTAATTGATGAACAGGCGCAATTCATTCAGACGCAGTTTCAACTAATTAAGTGTGGCAATCGACCAGTCATGATGTCGGGCTGTCGATAACCGGATCAGACGCGTGGTGGTTTTGGCGCTCTCGGTAGCATCGAGAAAGCCGACGCCGCTTTCGACGAGATACACACCTCAACCGGAATATCCAGAAACACCATAACGAGAAATATGACAGAAAGCAGCACCGCTCGCTTGCGCACCGGAGAGTTTGGAACTTATGAAAGTTTTTCGAGCATAATACTGGCGGGCAGCGATCGTCGTTTATCAGGGGCGCTCCTAAATATCCTTAGACGATTGATGAAACAGTTGCGGGCGCAGATAAATGTTCAAGGCACGTTCCTTCCTTATGTATGGTTCACGCAGCTGTACCAGATGCAACGCCTGCCAATAACATCGCAGGAAATCGAGCACATTTAAGAGAAGACGATTTTTATGTCCTCTTGCGAACCACATGCCGCAAAAAGACCGCCAGCACACCCAATATCCCACCAAGCATGGTACCGACCACAGCGATCATCGAGCGCCTCGGACGGGAAGGCCGTTTTGGCACATCAGCGGCATCAATAACACGAAAGGCAAACTCTTCATTGCCCCTTGCGAGCATTAACTTCTGCAGCTCGGACTCCAGCAACCTCCCGATGGTCTGCTGCAGCGTCACCACACTGGTCTGCCCCAGCTCCGACTGCAGATAAGCCACGTTACCTTCCGCCTCCTGCAGCGAACGATCCCGAAGCCGCTGATTCAGACGGGTGATAAGAGCCATCGCCCACTGCGCCGCCACCTCCGGATCTGGCCACTCTACAGCAACGGTCACCAAGCCCGTATCGCGCGATTGCGACACGGCCAACACAGTGCCTTGGAAATATCCCACCCCATCGCGGATATCCGGCCAATTCCCCGGATCCGGGTCCAACCAGTTTCCGCTTGCCGGATCCCACGCCTCCGCGAACAAAACGGGCATTAAGTCGAATTCTTCGATGAACGCACGGATGAAGTCGCGTGACCGCAGCGTCGCAATCGCCTCAGCGGACCCGCCACCACCCACACTCACGCCAGCCAGCGCCGCCAGCCCGCCGAGTTGCCCGCCGAGTTGCCCGCCAGCCGGTGTACTCCGCCCCTCCGCCGGCGCCAGCAATACCTCCGCCCTATACCAATGAGTCTGCGAAAGCGCGTAGAACACCGACCCGGCCGCAAACACCACCGTGCTGGCAATCACCAGCCACTTGCCCTGCCAGAGGATATTCCACAGCTCGAGCAGGTCGATCTCGTCATCCGCGGAACCGCCTAAGCCGCCAGCCGGCATCACGTACACCAGCCGCTCACCCTGGGGGCCAGTCTCGGGCGGACTGGGCGGTGACGAAGGGGGTCGGGGCTCACTCATGCGCGGACTTCCGGCAAGATAAGGTTGGTCAGAAGGAGTTCACGGCAGCCGCCGCAATAGCCGTGTTGTAGACGATATTGGTAATGGCCGACCATAACTCCAGCGGTCGCACGCGATCGGTTTCCAGCGGGACCACGATGGTATCGCCTGGCTCGATGCCCCCGCCGTCCACCCGGGAGAACCAGCGCGAACCCGCCGCCGTCACCACCTCGCCGCTGGCACGCACCACGTATACACGCCGCTGGTCCGCCCGCTGGGTCATGCCCCCGCTGCGCTGGATGTAGCCATCGCGATCCAGCCCCGGCACGTGGAAATGGGAGGTCGCGAACTGCACCTCGCCAAGCACGCTGACTTCCTGGCTGCGGGGCGGCACCAGCAGCTGGTCGCCAGGGCGAAGTTCGATGTCCTGGGAAGCATCGCCGTCGAGAATCGCGCCGAGGTTGATGACCAGCCTGCCGGTCGCCTCCGCAGTACGAAGCTGCTCCAGCAAGCCACGGCCCACGCTGACGGCTTCGATGTTACCGGGATCGCTCAGCGCCAGCGCGGAGAGGTCCGCCTCCAGCCGCCGCGCGAGCACCTCCAGCTGCTCACGCTCGCGCTGCCGCAGCGTCTCCCGCGTGAATACCGCGCCGCGAGCCGAACCGAATTCCGTCAGGCCACCGGCGCGCTGCAACACCGAACCCAGCGTCTCCCCGGGCGTGAACGTGTAACTGCCAGGGAACCTGACCTCACCACCCAGAGCGATCATCTGCTGCTCGCGCCAGCCGGACACCTCGCGTATATTCAGCGCGTCATAGGGCGCGATACGAATGTCCGGTGCCGCTCCGGCCAGGATACCGACCAGATCGATATCGATGATCTCGGCTTGGCGTGTCTCACCATTCACCACACGGTAGCGCACCAGTTCAGCCTCGCGGATAAACGCGGCATCGTCCAGCCCGCCACCGGCGCGGATGAGATCCAGCACACCCATGCCGGGCTCCAGCGGATACTCGCCCGGCGCCTTCACCCGTCCGGACACCCGCGCGATGGGCAGCGGCCTGTCCGGATCGGTCTGTCGCCGCAGCTCGGTGACGAGCCGGCGGGTAATGTGGTCGCGCCCCACTTCCAGATCGAACACGTGGACCTGATCACGCGCGCGCAGCCGCGGGTTGGCCTCGTCAGACTGCGGTGCCTCCCAGGCACGCTGCAGATCGATCGAGAACACGCTGATCTCCGCATTGGGCACCGTCTCGCGACGCACCAGCACGTAGTTGAGATCAGCGCCAGGCCTGAGATCACGGCTGCTGCCCAGCAGATCGGTCAGCCGCAGGCCCTCGCGCCACTGGAACTCCCCGGGGCGCTGCACATGGCCAAACAGCGTGACCGCACCTTCCAGCTGACGCACACCGGCCGGCACGCGCAGGACATCCCCATCGCGCAGCCGCGTGGCAAGCCCCCCGCGCGTGGAAAGATCGAGCGCCTCCACGGCGCGGGCCCCTGAGGGATCCAGCCGCTCCAGCCGCGCCGCATCGCGCTGGGCACGCGCCTCCAGGCCCCCAGCCAGGGCCAACACCTGCTCCGCACTGCTCTCGCCGCGCAGCTCGTAAATCGCAGGCCGGCGCACCTCACCGCCGACCACCACACGCGGCCCGACCGGCGGCACGAAGATCACATCACCCGGGCGCAACCGTGAATCGCTGCGGGTGTCGCCGCGCAGCAGAAGGTCGTAAAGATCCAGCCGCTGCACGGTCTCGCCGTTGCGCTTGAGCTCGATGTTGCGCAGGCTGCCGCGCGTCTCCACGCCACCGCTGTAGAACAGCGCATTCGTCATGGTGGCGAGCGAACTCACCGTGTAGGAGCCGGGCCGGCGCACATCGCCCAGTACGAACACACGGATGGAGCGAAGCTCGCCCAACGTGAGGCTGAGCCGGGTGCCGATAAACTGCTCAGCGACGCGACGATGCAGTTCCTCGCGCAGCTGATCAAACGTGAGCCCTGCGACCGAGATCGGCCCGAGCTCCGGAAACTGGATCGTGAGGTCGCGCGACACCGGCAGCTCGAAATCGGCGTTCCGATTGCCGAACAGCTGGGCGCGAATGACATCGCCCGGGCCGAGCAGGTACTCGGCAGGAATCGGTATATCGCTGACCGGGGCGAAGGTGCTGGGCACGCCTTCGAAGAGGTCGTAGCCGAAGGGCTTGAGTTCGTCGATGCC
>JAFIFN010000189.1 GCA_020832005.1 Gammaproteobacteria bacterium
AACTGATGATCGGTGTTTTGCTGCTGTCATCCGCCGCAGTGCTGATGAACGGCTGCGCCACCCGTGAGCAGACAGGCCAGTTGATAGGCGGTGCAGCAGGCGCAGCCGCAGGGACTCAGGTAGGGGGCGGCTCCGGTCGCACCATTGCCACCGTCGGTGGCGCCGTTCTTGGTGCCGTAGTCGGCGGCGCTATCGGCAGTCGCATGGACGACCATGACAGGCAGCAGACAGGTCTTGCACTGGAAAATGCTGAAACCGGCATAAATACGCAGTGGGTCAATCCGGACACCGGCTACCGCTATGAAGTCATGCCCACCGATACCTTTCAGGCCGCCTCCGGGCAGCCCTGTCGCGATTACACAATGCAGGCAGTGATAGACGGGCGCAACGAAACCATCAACGGGACTGCCTGTCGCAGAGCCGACGGTACCTGGGAGTAGTTCTCGGCTGAGCCCATTCGGCCTGGCGTGCTGGTCAGGCTCAGGCATCCCGTGACGCGCAAACCGCGATCACTCGCGATCCGCGTAGTCGATCTCCACGATCCGGTCATGCAGCAGCAAAAGTTCGCAGAACGTGGTCTGCGTCTCCACTTTCACTGACATTTCGGGCACGGGATAGTAATCTCGGGGAAAGCCAAGCCGCCTGGTGCCCGATGATCAAGCAGCCCCGACCTGGTTTTTCCTGCAGAGCCACTGTGAGCGGTCTGTTCTGCCTGCTCTGTGCTGTTGCACTAACCTCGACCGCACAGGACGTCAGTGGCGATAGCCCGCCCGCCGAACTCACCCGTGATGAGGCGGCACCACTCGCTGCTGCTTCTGATGATGATGCGGCTGATGATGACGCTGCACAATTGCGTGCAAGCGTCAGCGGCTACGTCGATGGACTGATAGCCGCCATTCAACGCGAACACAGCCTTGCGGCGGTCAGTCTGGCCATCGTCAAGGACAACCAGCTGCTAACAGCCAGCGGCTATGGCATGGCCGACGTTGCCCAGAGCCGCCCGGTGCGCGCCGAAGACACGCTGTTTCGCATCGGCTCGGTCTCCAAGACCTTTGTCTGGACCGCTGTGATGATGCTGGCTGAACGCGGCCAACTTGATCTCGATGCCGACGTCAATCAATACCTGACAGCTTTCCAGATCCGTGCCGGCTTCAGCGCGCCGGTCACCCTCCGAGACCTGATGTCACACCGCGCCGGTTTCGAGGACACGCTGCAGCTGTTTGCCGTCCGCGACGACGATCCACGCAGCCTTGCCGAACTGCTGGCTGCCCACCAGCCGAAGCGTGTCTTTGCACCCGGCACACGCACCTCGTATTCCAATTGGGGTTCGGCACTGGCAGCACACATCGTCGAAGAAGCCGCCGGCGTGCCGTACGGTGAATTCCTGCGCGATGAAATTCTGTTGCCGCTGGGCATGCGCAATACCACCTGGACGCCACCGGCGGACATGCCACCAGAGATGCGTCAGCACCTGGCCACGGGCTACAAGCGCGACCGCGGTGGTCTGGGCCTGCAGGGATACCTGCAGCTGGGCGCCTACTGGCCGGCCGGGGGCATGGCAGCCACGGCCACGGACATGGCTCGCTGGATGCGCTTCCACCTCAATGGCGGCGTACTCGATGACGTCCGGCTGCTTGAGGCGGCATCACACGCCCAGCTCTGGACCCGCGCCTTTGACGATCGTCCTGGCGGCGCCGATGTTGCACATGGCTTCATCGATCGCCCGTACCGGGGCCTGCGCACGCTGGGACATGCGGGTGGCACTGCGGCGTTTCTGACCAATATGGTGATGGTTCCGGAACTCGACCTGGGGGTCTATGTCTCGCAGAACGGCGCCTGGAACATGGCGATCATGTCAGTGCCGGACCTGGTGGTGGATCGCTTGAGGGAACACCCCTATGTGCCCTTGCTCACCGGCGACGACGAAGAGGCTGTCGGCGATGTTGCTGAACTGGCCGGCACGTACCTCAACAACCGTCGGGTGTTCTCGACGTTCAGCGCCGTGCTGGGCGCCCTGAACCCCAGTGTTCTTAGCGCCGTTGGCGATGACGGATTCTCGGTCACCTTGCTCGAGCCCAAGCTGTACAAACAGGTCCCCGGCGAAACTGACCTGTACGAAGCCGCTGATGGCGACCGCGTGGCTATTATTCGAGATAGCGACGGCAGGGCTGTGGCGCTGGCCGATGGGATGGGCGTACACACCTACGAACGCCTCGGTCTGTGGACGCATCCGGCCACGCTTGCTGCGCTGCTGGGCCTGAGCCTGCTGCTGGCCATTACCCGGTTGCTGGGCGCCTGGCGCCGCTTCGGCAAGGGCCAGAGCCGGGGCTTTGCCTCCCGGTTCGCCGGCACTGTCGGCCTGCTGTCAGCACTGATCGTATTTGTATTCTTCGCAGCCGTGGCCTACCTGGTCGTCAGCCTGCTGGCATTCGATCTGGCGACCATGGCAGACAACTACCCGGCGCCGGCCATGTTCTATACCCACTATGCCGGCTGGCTGATGGCCATCGCCGCTGTGGCCATGCTGTTGAGCCTGTGGCCGGCCTGGACGCAGGCCAACTGGGGCATATTCCGGCGCCTGCACTTCAGTGCCTTCGCCGTGGTCCTCACGCTGGCCGCGCTGCTGTTGTGGCAGTGGCGTGTCATAGGCGCTGCTGTCATCTGACATCGCGAGGCTGACTCATGCATAGCGTGGCCATGGTCTTGATTGCGCTTGCCCTGCTTGCAGGAACGCCTGCGGCAGCGACGCCGGCCGAAGCCCATAACAGCTTTGTCGTAGTGGGCGCGAAAGTCTTCGATGGCGCTGAACTGCATCCCCCGACCAACGTCATCGTTCGCGACGGGCTGATCGTAGCGATTGGCACTGACCCGCCACTGCCTGACGATCTACCACAGCTTCAGGGAAAGGGCGCCACGCTGCTTCCCGGCTTCATCGACAGTCACGTCCATGTCTTCCCGGGCGCCCAGGCCGATGCTCTCCGTTTTGGTGTCACCACCGCCCTGGACATGTATCACCTCGGTGGCCGCGATTCCGCTGCAGCCTTCAAGGCCCAGAGAACTTCCCTAAGTAAGACACGCGAGGCCGACACCTTCACCTCACTCACAGGTGTTACACCGCCCGGAGGTCATCCTTCGCAGATGGCGTCGGGCTGGGGCGTCGAGATTCCGACGCTCGCGGCGGAGGATGATGTGGACGCGTTCGTGCGCGAGCGTATCGAGGCGGGTGCCGACTACATCAAGATCATGCAGGACGACTCCACCATCGGCGAGACGGAGCTGGTTGCCTTCGGCGAAGCTCGCCTGGGTGAAATTATTCGCGCGGTTCATGCACATCAGCGCCTGGCCATCGTTCACGTGTCTACTCAGGAGCAAGCCCGGCAGGCTTTCGCACAGGGCGCCGACATGATTGCCCACGTCTTTCAGGACAAGGTAGCGGACGATGAGCTGCTGGCGCTCGCCCTTAAGAACGATGCGGCAGTCATCACCACACTCTCGGTGCTCGCCCGCGCTGCCGGCACCGAGCACGCGGACACGCTCTCGGCCCATCCAAAGTTCACGGACCACCTCTCGTCATTTCAAAGCCAGACGCTGGGCGCGAGATTTCCGCGTGAGCGGCCGCAACTGCTGGGGCGGATTCTGGAAAGCATCGGCCGCTTCCACGCGGCAGGCGTGCCGGTGCTGGCCGGCAGTGATGCGCCCAATCCGGGGACGGCTCACGGCGCATCGATACACCAGGAACTCGAGTTGCTGGTGGCGGCGGGCCTTTCGCCCAAGCAGGCACTGCACGCGGCGACGGCCCTCCCCGCACGCCTTTTCGGCCTCGATGATCGCGGACGCATCGCGCCGGGGATGCGGGCGGATCTGCTGCTGGTAGCCGGTGATCCCACCGAAGATATCCTGCAGACCCGTGAGTTGCTGAGGATCTGGAAGAATGGTTATGGTGTTCAGCGAGCTCTTTCGGACGAGACGCCCTGAGGCGATATCGTCATGACACGCGCACACCCGTGCTTGATAAGCTGTTCGGACATTAAGGAGTGACTCGACATGGCTGGCCGACCGGATGGCGTCGTCTTCGATGTCCTGGAGACGTTACTCAATCTTGATCCGCTGGCCGCGCGGCTGGAGAAGGTGGGCCAGCCGAAGTCCCTGCTGGGGCCGTGGTTCATGCGCTTCCAACGCGATGCCATGGCGCTGACTCTCGCCGGCGACACGGCGCCGTTCGAACCGGTCGCGCGTCAGGCGATGCGCACAGAGTCGCAGCACACGCTCAATGAAGATGAGATCGACTACGTGCTCGCCGGGTTTGCCACACTGCCTACCTTCGATGATGCTGCACCGGCGCTGCGAACCCTCACACAGGCAGGCATTACCGTCGGTTGCCTGACCGTCGGCAGTCCCGACAATACGCGCCGTTTCCTGGACGGCGCCGGACTTGCCGGGTTCGTTGATCACGTGGTTACTGCCCAAGCAGCCGGCGTGTGGAAACCTCACCCGGAGATGTACCGTTTCGCCGCGGACGAAATGCATACACCGATCGAGCGCATGGCGCTGGTGGCCGTGCACGCATGGGACTGCCACGGCGCCAAGCGAGCCGGAGCGCTGGCCGGCTGGTGCGCCCGTCTCGAACGCGAGCCTGGAGACGTGTTCCTGCCCGCCGACGTCACCGGTCAAAGCCTCATCGAGGTAGCAGACAAGCTGCTGCGGTTGCACTAGGGGAGATCAGTTATGCTGCGCACCGCGAAAATAGTACTCGTTGTAGCCGTTGCGCTGTGGGGATTGATCGGCGCATTTCAGAACGTCAGTGATTGGGGCGAGACACTCGCTGCCGTTGGCGCAGCCACCTCCATGGTTACCATCGAGGACGGCGCCACGGGTTGGCAGGCCACCTCGAACCCGGTAGTGATTTGGATTGGGGCCCTGTTCATCGTGCTGTCTAAACTGGCGGCAGGCGTCTTGTGCGCCATCGGCGCGGTGAAAATGTGGCGGGCGCGAGGACATGACGCGTCGGCTTTTGCTGCCAGCAAGGAAATGGCTCTGACCGGATGCGCCATTGCCGTGATCATGCTGTTCGGTGGCTTCATCGTCATCGCAGAAAGCTGGTTTGAGCTTTGGCGTTCGGAGGTCATGCGAGGTCCGGTCCTCGATTCGGCCTTTCGCTATAGCGGCATGATCGCGTTGATTGCGCTCTTTGTCGCGACAAGGGACGAGTAAGCCTTCCTGGAGTCCTTGCGGATACGCTCTTCGTTAAGACCTACGCCGTGCGACGTTTCGTAGTGGGAAGCGCAAGTGACGCCGGCGGTGCACTGCAGCGACGTGGGAGAACGCACAGACAGCTCCAGCACTAGGGCTGCAGCATGATTCCCGGGCCGCCCGGTCGGGCGCCGGCCCCCAATCATCCCTTCACCAGCCGCCGGACCAGGCCTCGACGAAGGCAGAGGGCGTCCCCATGACCGTTGTCCTGTCAATCATGTGTGCCGACGGCGTAGTGATCGCCGCCGACAGCCAGATCACCGATTCCGACCGGGGAATAAGCTTCCCCGGACAGAAGTTGCACCACCTTGGCAAGCATGCGGCCTGGGCCGGCAGCGGCGCCCGTGGCGTGCTCACCGATGTAGAAAAGGCCCTCGACGCTGCCTCGGAGGAAGTCCTTGCATCCGACGAGGTCAGCGGGTTCTACCCCGCTTGCACGGACACTTCCAAGAAGCCCGATAATGGGCAAAAGG
>JAFIFN010000190.1 GCA_020832005.1 Gammaproteobacteria bacterium
CTGTATCGCGAGCGACTGGCGCGCTTTCCGGATCATCCCAGCAATGACCAGGTGCGCTACCAGCTGGCCCGCGCGCAGGAACTCGCCGGTGACGGCGATGCGGCACTGGCAACGCTCGATGAGCTGATCGCGCTGCAGCCGAATTCACCGCTGGCCTACGAGGTGCAGTTCCGCCGCGGCGAACTGCTGTTCTCGCGCGGCCGCTATCGTGCGGCCGAACAGGCCTATGACGCCGTGCTCGCCCAGCCTGGTCGGGAGTTTCACCAGCAGGCGTCCTACAAGCGCGGCTGGTCGCTGTTCAAGCAGGGACTGCTGCCGGAAACGCTCGAGGCCTTCTTCGCGCTGCTCGGTGATCAGCCCGGCGCCGGTGATGCCATGGCGCTGGATGCCCTGGCGCGACCGCAGCGCGAACTCATCGAGGACTCGCTGCACGTGATGGCGCTGTCGCTGGCGGGCCTGGATGGCGTGACCACGCTGCACGAACTGCTGGCCGCGCAGCCGACACGCGCCGCGTGGGCGGCCGAGACGCATGCCGCGCTCGGCGCGCTGTACCTGGAGCAGGAACGCTATACCGATACCTACGATGTACTGTGGGCATTCGTCGACTACGCGCCGACACACAGCCGGGCGCCCGCACTCGCGCTGGAAGGCATGGATGCGCTGCGCCAGGGCGGCTTCGCCACCCGGCTGCTGACGGCCAAGGAAGACTTCGTCACGAGCTTCGGACTCGATCAGCCGTTCTGGGCCCTGCATGACCGCCATGGATATCCAGAGGTTGTGGAGGCGCTGGCCTCGGCACTGACGACGCTGGCCCGTCATCACCACGCGCTCGCGCTTGAAGAGGATGCCGCGCCGGCAGCCACGGCGCAGGCCATCCGCTGGTATTCGCTGCTGCTGGAGTTCTTCCCGCAGGCCGATGAAGCACCCGAACATCACTTCCTGCTCGCCGAACTGCTGTTGGCCTCGGGCGATCTTTCCGCCGCGGTGGCGGCGTTCGACTACACCGCTTACCGATATCCGTTGCATGAGCGCAGTGCCGAGGCAGGCTATGCCGGCCTGCTCGCACGGGACGCGCAGCTGGCTGTGGCCGATGATGCCGGGCTGCAGTTGGCACGCATCGATGCCGGCGAGCGCTTCGCCGGGCGCTTCGCCGAACACCCGCAGGCCCTGGACGTGCTCAGCGATACCGCCGAGCGGGCGTTTGCGATGAATGACGCGCCGCGTGCGCTGCGCCTGGCGCGTGCCGTCACGGCCGTGGAGCCGGCGGCACCGGTGCGGCTGAGCCGCGTGGCCTGGCGCATCCAGGGCCATGTGCTGTTCGACCTGATGGCCTATGGCGAAGCCGAGCAGGCCTACTGGCAGGTCCATGGCATGGCGCAGGCCGATGAGCTGGCCGAACTCGAGGAGCGACTGGCTGCAAGCATCTACCGCCAGGGCGAGAGCGCGCGTGATGTCGGCGAGCATGAGCTGGCGGCCATGCACTTCCTGCGCGTCGGCGAACTGCTGCCGGAGGCGCAGATTCGTCCTGTGGCGCAGTTCGACGCCGCCATCGAACTGCTGGCCGCACAGCGCTGGGAGCGCGCGACCGCCGTGCTGCTGGATTTCCGCGGCCGCTATCCCGGTCATGCGCTGGGCGAGGAGCTGGAGATTAATCTGGCCAGCGCTTACGAGGCCCAGGGCCAGCTTGGCCAGGCGGCCGGTGAGTACCGGCGCCTTGCGGCACGGATGTCCGATGCCCAGGAGCAGCGAGGCGTGCTGTGGCGCGCGGTCGAGCTGCTGGAGCGCGATGGCGACATTGGCGCCACCGAGGAGGTGCTCGAACAGATCGCCACGCAGCATGCGGCCGCCTTCGATGAGGCACTCGAGGCCAGGCAGCAGCTGTTGGAGCTTGCCAGGCAGCGCAACGATCACAGGCTTGCACTCGAGCGCGCGCAGGCTGTGGTCGACTTCGACACGCGCGGACCCTCGACACCGCGGTCACGCACGCTGGCCGCACGTGCGGCGCT
Source organism: Gammaproteobacteria bacterium (assembly GCA_020832005.1). GTDB lineage: Bacteria > Pseudomonadota > Gammaproteobacteria > Steroidobacterales > PWYM01 > PWYM01. The sequence continues at coordinate 2,007 of JAFIFN010000190.1, forward strand.
GTCGCTGGCCGATGCCGCCGGTGAAAGTTTTCACGCCACCCGCCTGGTCATGCCGCTGGCCGACAGCCTCACTGTGAAGCGCCGGCGCATGGAAAGCGCGCTGGGCGGGTATGCCCTGGCCGCCGGCTACGGCATCGACGAGGTGGTCACCGCCGCCACCTATGCGACAGCCGAGCTTTATCACGGACTGGCCCAGGCGCTGATGGATTCACCACGCCCGGCCGAACTCGACGCACTGGCGCTGGAGCAATACGAAATGCTGCTCGAGGAGCAGGCCTTTCCTTTCGAGGAACAGGCCATCGAGATTCACGAAAGCAATGCCCGGCGAGCTTCGCAGGGCCTCTACGACCGCTGGGTCGCAGCGAGCTTCAGCCAGCTCGCCGAGCTGATGCCGGCCCGCTACGCCAAGGCTGAACAGGGAGAGCACTATGTCGCGCGCATACATTGACAGTGGCCTTGCAGCATTGCGGGCCGCCGGTCTGGCGGTGGCCCTGGCGGCGCTTGCAGCCTGTGCCGGTGGCCCTGGCCGTGTGGCTGAGCAGACTGCCGGCGAGCTTTCGCTCGAGATCAGCGAGGCCGAGCGACGCAACTTCGAGGCAGCCCTGGCGGATATGCAGGATGAACGTTGGGAACGCGCCCGTGGCCGGCTGGAGCAGCTTGCCGCCCAGCGTCCGGACCTGCCTGGCCCGCGTGTGAATCTCGCCATCGTGCTGCGCGCCAGCGGCGAAGAATCGGCTGCACTGGCGCTGCTGCGGACGCTGATCGACCAGCATCCCGGCTTCGCACCCGCCCATCACCAGCTGGCGCTGATGCTGCGCGAGGATGGGCGTTTCGCTGCGGCCGATGAGGCCTACGAGCAGGCTCTGGCAGCCGACCCCGATTACGCGCTGGCGCACTTCAACCGCGCGGTGCTCAACGACCTGTATCTGGCCCGCCCGGCCGTGGCACTGGCGCACTTCCAGCGCTATCGCGACATCACCAATGGTCAGGGCGCCGATGTCTCGCGCTGGATCGTGGAGCTGCAGCGTCGCGTTGACGCCGAAGCCAGCACGCGCGTGGCCGACATCGGCGGTGGCGCATGAGCGCGCGCCCGACACTGCTTGTGCTGACGCTGATGCTGCCCCTGTTGATGTCATGGGGCATCAGCGCGGAGGAGGTCGGCGAGACATCCGCGGCCGAGGCGCAGAGCAGGCTACAGAGTGCGCCTGTGCGGCCGACACGCTCATCAGAAGGGGATGCTGCCGACGCGCCGCAGACCGCCCGCGCGCAGACGCCCGTAAGGAACACACGCGGCGTGGAGGAGATCGAGCTGGATGCCACGGCCATCACGGGTTACGAGGAGCTGCCGCGCATCATGCACATCGTGCCCTGGAAGCCGGCAGACCTGGGCGAGATTCCCGGGCGCCCCGTGGACTCGTTGCTCAATGACATCATCGCACCCGTCGACCGGCAGGAATACCGTCGCCAGTTGCGCTACCACGACGCCCTCTACGGCGATCGTCCCGATTCATGAACTGATACGAAAAGTGCCTGAAGGAGTAAACCGATGGACATGTACTCGAGCATAGTGCGCTTCTTCCAGGACGGCGGGGTGTTCATGTACCCGATCGTGCTGGTGCTGGCGCTGGGTCTGGCGATTGCGGTGGAGCGCTGGCTTTACCTGCAGTCCACCGACACCCGCAACCGCGCGCTGTGGAAGCGCATCTCACCGCAGCTGCAAAGCGGCAACTTCCAGATGGCGGCCCAAGAGGCCGGTGGCTCCAAGGCGCCGATCGCCAGTGTGCTGAGCTACGGCTTCGCCCGCATCCGCTCGGCAGGTCGCCGTGATGATGTCGAGAAGGCCATGGAAGAAAGCCTGATGGAGGTCATGCCGCGCCTGGAAAAGCGTACGCATTACCTGGCCACGTTCGCCAATGTCGCCACGCTCCTTGGCCTGCTGGGCACCATCATCGGCCTGATCCGCGCATTCACGGCGGTGGCCGGCGCGAACCCGGCGGACAAGGCGGACCTGCTCTCGGCGAGCATCTCGGTGGCGATGAACACCACGGCCTTCGGCCTGATGGTGGCTATTCCTCTGCTGCTCATGCACACGCTGCTGCAGACCAAGACCTCGGAGATCATCGACAACCTGGAGATGGCCTCGGTGAAGTTCCTGAACGCGATCACCGAGCGTCGTGAGCCGGCACCCAAGCCCGGTAAGCAGCAGGCGGCTGCGGCATGAAATCCCGCCGGCTCCGGGCGCGGCGATCCAAGGATCCTGCCGAGCTCAACATCACCGCCTTCATGAACCTGATGGTGGTGCTGGTCCCGTTCCTGCTGATCACGGCGGTGTTTTCGCGCCTGGCCGTGCTGGAGCTGAACCTGCCGGCCCCGGGTGAGGGCGCCGATGATGAGCAGCCGGCGCTGGCGCTGGAAGTGACCGTGCGTGCCGAGCGTCTGGAGATCGGCGATCGCAACCGAGGCCTGCTCGCGATGATCAGTCGTGAAACGGATGACCGGGCGGCGATCGACGAGCTCTCCGAGCGTCTGCAGGACCTGAAGTCGGAATACCCGGACATATTCGCAGCCACGCTGCTGCTCGAGCCGGATATCCAGTACGACGTGCTGGTGCAGGTGATGGATGCCGTACGTGTGGTCGAACGCCAGGACAACGGCGCAGACCCGGTGCAGATGGAACTGTTCCCGGACATCTCTATCGGCGATGCGCCGCTGCTGGCGGACACCCGGAGGTCAGGCACATGAGTGATCGGGCAAGCAGAATGCAGCGTCACCACGACCGGCACCGCAAGGGCGGCGGACTGAATCTCGTCTCGTTGATGGATATCTTCACGATCCTGGTGTTCTTTCTGCTGGTGAACTCCACCGAGGTCGAGACGCTGCCAAATGATCGGGATCTGACATTGCCTGAATCTGTCTCGCGTGAGCTGCCGCGTGAAACGGTGGTAGTTGCCGTGACGTTGAACGACATTCTCGTGCAGGGACGACGCGTCGCGTCGGTGGCCGACGTCATGGCCAGTGATGGCACGGTGATTCCTGAGCTTGCCGACGCCCTGCGTGCACAGCACGCCCGTGCATTGCGTGGAAGCAGTGAGGGTGCGGAAGTCACGATCATGGGAGATCGTGAGCTGCCCTACAGCCTGTTGCGCCGGATCATGGCGACCTGTACCGAGGCCGACTATGCACGCCTGTCGCTGGCGGTGAACCAGCGCGTGGCTGAGCCCCAGGTGGCGCAGCTGCGCTGACGGAGAACGAAGATGGCTGCTGCCGTTGCCGCAACGAATCCCTACTTCCGCAGCTTCGAGCTGCCGGCCGGGCGCATGTCCGAGCAGGAGCGCCGTTTCCGGCGCCTGACCGGCCGCGTTCTGCTGGTGTTGCTGGTCGTGTCGCTGATCGTGCCCTGGTTGCCGGTGCCCGAGCGTGCGCCGGATGCCGTCGAGGAGATCCCGCCGAGGCTGGCGCGCTTCATCCTCGAGCGTGAGCCTGTGCCGCCGCCACCACCCCCGCCTGTGGCGGCAGTGGAACGCCCGGTCGAGCCCCAGCCCGTGCCCGAGCGTCCCCGCGAGGTGCCACCGCCGCAACCCCAGGTTCAGCCGCCACCCCAGCCGGAGACGCGTGTCACCGAGCAGGCGCGCGAGCGTGCCGCCAGCGCCGGTGTCATGCCGATGATGGATCAGCTTGC
>JAFIFN010000022.1 GCA_020832005.1 Gammaproteobacteria bacterium
CTGACAAGCTGCGCTATCACCGCATCATCATCATGACCGACGCTGACGTCGATGGATCCCACATCCGCACGCTGTTGCTGACGTTCTTCTATCGCCAGATGCCGGAGCTGATCGAGCGCGGACACGTCTACATCGCCCAGCCGCCGCTCTACAAGGTCAAGCGTGGCAAGCAGGAGTACTACGTCAAGGACGACAACGAACTCAATCGCCTGCTGCTGAGCACGGCACTCGAGAACTCCGCGCTGCACGTTGCCGCCGATGCGCCTGCGATCTCGGCCGAAGCATTGACGCGCCTGGCAACGCAATACATGGAGATCAATGCGATCATTCAGCGCCTTGCGCGACGCTACGATGAACGCATCCTGCGCGAACTCATGTGGATGCGGCCGGTGCCGGCAGAGGGCGTGGACAGCCCCGACTACATGCGCGAGTGGGTGGCCGAACTGGCTGCGCGTCTGGCCCGTGACAACGGCGCCAGTGCTCGATATGCAATTGATTTACAAAAAGATATTGAGAATCCTGCGGCCTATCAGCTGCTGGTTCACCGCACCCATCACGGCGTCACGATGACCCGCAGCATCCAGCGCGAGTTCTTTGAGTCCGGTGAGTACCGGCGCATCGCCACGCTGGGGCGCGAAATGGCCGAACTCATCGGTGAGGGGGCGCATGTGCGCCGCGGTGAGCAGGTCCAGCCGGTTGCCAGTTTCCCCGAGGCCGTCAACTGGCTGATGGACCAGGCCAAGCGCGGGCAGAACATCCAGCGCTACAAGGGCCTGGGCGAGATGAACCCTGACCAGCTCTGGGACACCACGGTCAATCCGGAAACCCGGCGGCTGATGCAGGTCAAGATCGAGGACGCCGTGGCCGCTGATGAAATCTTCACCACATTGATGGGAGACCATGTTGAGCCGCGCCGGGCGTTCATTGAAAAAAACGCCCTGTCGGTGGCGAACCTGGATATCTGATCCCCGGAATTAGTTCCGCGACTGCCCAGTGCCTTCGCACCGCGCGTTCATCTGGTGATCAACTGGCCGGCTTTCGGCTGCCGGCCAGTCCAACTTGTGGGTATCTTGCGGTTATGGACTCGGCTGTCCTGCGCCACGCGGCAGTTACCGCGTAGACGTTTTGCGTGTATTACCCACAGGGGAGTTCCATGACCAAATCGATTCATCTGAGCCGTCGCGATGCACTGAGGCTCACCGCCACAGGCGCAGCCGGTCTGCTCGTCCCGGCCGCGGCCGCGGCCACGTCCTCGCTCGTCGTCAACCCGGAAGCCACCCCGCAAAGCGGCTCGCTGCCGTATCGCGATCCGATCTGGAACCGCGAGACCTTCGCGAAGATTCAGGCCGACACCAATCCCGAGAAGGAGAAGGTCGGCTGGTATGCCGGCAAGGTCATCGGTGTGCGCGACGGCGAACCCCTGCGTGAGCTGTTCGGTTTCGAGGGCTTCTCGGTGGCGCGCATGTTGCCGCAGAACGAAGATGGCAGCTGGCGCAAGCTGCTTCGCGAGGTCGGTTTCTATCGTGACCTTCGCACCGGGCGCCTGCTCGATGAGTGGGAGAACGTCTACACCGGTGAGACCGTCAAGATCGTGCCGATTGCCAATGATCCGTTCAACTTCACGATCAGCGAATACGTGCCCCAGCCGCCCGACTATGGCGGGCTGAATCCCGCGGAAACACCGAAGATTCCGCTGATTCTTCCCTGGACAGAGCGGGCCGGCAAGGTGCTGCTGAGCACCGACATCCACCTGTACTATCCCAGCGCGCTGCAGCCCGACAAGTGGCCCCGCGAGTCGCCGGGACCCATGACCCGTGTCTCCGAGCTGTTTCGCTACGTCTTCGATCCCGAAAAGCTCGCCGACGAGTCACGCACTGCCATCCCCTATATCGGCACCTGGGGCCGGGTCACGCCGTGGCTGCCGTGGATGCTGATGGACGGCGCGCCAGGCCACATTCTCTACTTCTGCGATATGGGCACGGCCGACTCGCTGGATGAGATTCCGGAAGACATCGTGGCCCGCGCAGAGAGCATGGACCCGAAGTGGCTCTCGGCGCCCACCGAAGACTACGGTCCCTCGCTGTCGAGCCTCGAGAACTACATGCTGACAGAGACGCCGGCACCCCCGCGCGACAGCGGCGACGACAAGTAACCCGGCCCGACAGCATGCACGGCACTGCCACTCGCGGGGTGCCGTGCATGCGGGCTGTCCGGGACACGGCGCCGGTCTGAGCCGCGCCGGTGCATGCTGGCCATGAGCCCGACATGATGCATATCTGCCGCCTCACCGCTTTAGTGTTCGCAGCCTCGACGCTTTTGTTCGCCTCACCGTCCCTGGCCGAACACGCCGTCCGCGTGCTCAACCCTGTCACGCTGCAGTTGCCTGATGAAGACCGCACGCTGACATTGCGAATCGCCCTGCCCGAAGGCGACGCGCCCGCCCCGGTGATCGTGTTCTCGCATGGCGCCAATTCATCGAAAGATCTCTATGACCTGATCGCCGACCACTGGGCCGCCCAGGGCTACGCGGTGCTCTCGCCGACCCACATCGATTCGGAGTCACTCGCGCTGGGCCTGGGTCCGGCAGATGGTCCGCGTATTCTCGCCGCCCGCGTCCGTGACGTGGCTTTCCTGCTGACGCACGCCGACGAGGTGGCTGCTGTCGCTGGCGTGGAAGGCCGTCTCGACGTTCGCAGAAAGGTCGTCGCAGGGCACTCGTTCGGGGCACTCATCGCGATGGCCGTGGCCGGCGTGCCGCTGCTCGACCCCGCCAGCGGCGAGCGTCGCGATGTCACCGTACCGGGTGTGTCCGCCGTGATTACGCTGCACGGTGTCGGTGATATCGCAGCACTCGCGCCGGAAGGCTGGCAGCGGGTTTCGGTGCCTGTATTCGCAGCCGGTGGCACCCATGATCCCGGTCTCACCGGCGACGGTATCCAGCGACCCTGGCGCTGGCGCATGGGCGCCTTCGACCTCACCAATGCGCAACCCCGCTACGCCCTGAGTCTCACCGAGGGTGATCACTATCTGGGGGGCCTGATCGGTCGCCTGAGCGCACCCGGCCCGGCCGATCATGAGGGCCTTGCCGCAATCCAGAAGCTCTCCAGCCTGTTCCTCGCGGCGGTGATTCGCGACGATGCTGATGCGCGCGCGAAGCTCGATGACCCGGCGCTGCCAGCGTCCATCACACCTCGCGCGAGGCTGGAACGCCGCTGACTCAGCGACTGACTGCGCCGCGTCGCGGCGGTGGTTCCGCTTTCGGCAGTCCGGTGAGCTCGGCCACCCGACTCTCGATCCAATCCTGCACCTGGGCGTTGATCTCGCGCACATCCCGGCCCACGGTATCGATCGGTGGGCCAATGACCATGCGCACCGTCCCGGGGCGCTTCAGCAACCCGCGCCTGGGCCAGACCACGCCGGCATTGTGCGCCACGGGCACCACAGGCAGCCCGTTCTTCTGTGCCAGCAACACCGCACTCAGGCCATACCGGCGCGTCTGACCGACGGCGGTCCGGGTGCCCTCCGGAAAGATCATCACCCACAGGCCCTCACGAAGGCGCTCGCTGCCCTGGGCCACCACCTGGTCGACGGCGTTGCGGCCCCCTGCCCGATTGATGGCGATCGGGCGCAACCACTTCAGCGCCCAGCCGAATATCGGGATCCACATCAGCTCACGCTTGAGCACCCAGCACTGCGGGGGAAAAATCGTCAACTCCGCCAGCGTCTCGAAGGCCGAGCTGTGCTTGATCATGACCACGGTGTTGCGTTGGGGAAGATGTTCCAAACCCTCCACCTCGAACCTGATGCCGCACAGCAGTCTCGCACCCGCCACGACCGTGGCTGCCCATGCACGCGCGACAGCGAAGCCCAGGCGATGCGAAAAACCGCCTACCAGCAACACTCCCAGCGCGTACGGAATCCATGAAATGAGCAGCCAGCCGGTAAACACCAGCGAGCCCAGCCATTGTCGGATCGTGTTCATTGGCAGCGAGATGGCAGGTGCCGTGGGCGCATCTAGCCGGGAAGACGGCCAAAATCAGCGACCCTGCAGAACTGCGCGCGCAGCTCCGCGAGCAGCGACAGCCGGTTGTCGCGCACGGCCGGGTCGTCATCCATCACCATGACCTCATCAAAGAAGCGATCGATAGGCGCGCGAAGCTGCGCAAGCGTGGCCATCAGGCTGGCGTAGTCATGCGCTTCGGCCGCTCGCTCCAGCGTGCCGCGCATCCCGGCCAGCGCGGTGGCCAACGCCTGCTCCGCCGGCGCGCGCAGCAAATCCGCGTCCACCGCATGCGGTGTGAACCCCTTGGCCTTGCGCAGCAGGTTGGCCACGCGCTTGTTCGCCGCCGCCAGGCTCGTCGCATCGTCCTGCGTCAGGAAATTCACCAGCGCATGGATACGTCGGGCACAGTCCAGCGGCGAGACCGGGCGCATCGCCAGTACGGCATCGAGCACCTCCGAGGTCACGCCACCGGTGTCGTCCCGCTCGAGGTAGTAGCCTCGCAGACGCTCCATGATGTAATCCTGCAGTTCATCGGTCAGCGCGGGCGCAACGTCGACCGGTTGCCGTGCGGCCGCAGCACTCAGAGCCGCGTGCAGATTCAGTTCTAGCTCGCCTTCGATGAGGATGCGCAACAGTCCCAATGCGGCGCGCCGCAGTCCGAACGGGTCGCGCGTGCCGCTTGGCTTCGCGCCAATGGCAAAGATGCCCGCCAGCGTGTCGAGTCTGTCGGCAATCGCCAATGCCCGACCGGTGCCGGTCTGCGGCAACGCATCGCCGGCAAACCGCGGCAGATACTGCTCCTCGATGGCCGCACAAACCTCGGCGTGCTCGCCATCATGCTGCGCGTAGTAACGCCCCATGCGCCCCTGCAATTCCGGAAACTCGCCGACCATCGCGCTGACGAGGTCGCACTTGGCGAGCACCGCCGCGCGCGCGGCCAGGTCCGGATCCGTGCCGATCTCGCTGGCCACCGCGCGTGCCGCTTCGGCCACACGTTCTGCCTTGGCTCCCAGCGAACCCAGCGCACGCTGGAAGATGATGGTATCGAGCTGGCTCCGACGTTCCTCGAGTCGCCGATTCCGATCCTGGTTGTAGAAAAACTCGGCGTCCGCAAGTCTGGGACGCACGACGCGCTCGTTGCCGGCGCGCACCTGTTCGGGCTCGCTGCTGCGGATGTTCGCGACAACGATGAAGCCCGACAGCAACGCCCCGTCGGCTCCGCGCAGCGGCAGATAGCGCTGGTGGCCCTGAAGGGTGGCCACCAGCACCTCGGGTGGCAGCGCGAGGTAGCGAGACTCGAACTGCGCGACCAGCGGCACCGGCCACTCCACCAGCGCGGTGATCTCGTCGATCAGTGCCGCATCCGATACCAGCTCGCCGCCGAGCTGTTGCGCGCATGCCTGGCAGTCTTCGAGCAGCCGCTGGCGTCGGCGCGCGAAGTCCGCGATCACCAGCCCTTGGGCTTCGAGCAGGGATTCGTAGGCTGCCGGATGCTCGATAGTCAGCGCGCCGGGCGCCATGAAACGATGGCCGTAGGTCTTTCGGTCAGCCTTTATGCCGAAAAGCTTGCCCGCCACCACCGAATCCCCGTGCAGCATCACCACCCAGTGCACGGGTCGCACGAACTCGGCGTCGTGGTTACCCCAGCGCATCCGCTTCGGAATGGGCAGCTGTGTCACCGCTGCGCGCGCGATCTCGGGCAGCAGTATTTCGCTTGCCTTGCCTGCGATCCGGGCGCGGTGGATCAGCCACGCGCCCTTGTCCGTGTCGAGTTGCTGCAACGCCGAGACCGGTACGCCACAGCCCTCGGCGAAGGCCTCCGCGGCACGGGTCGGCGCCCCGCTGTCATCGAAGGCGACGCGCACGGGCGGTCCGCGCTTCTCGATCGCCTGGTCGGGCTGGGATTGCGACAGAGCGCTGACCAGTACCGCAAGCCGGCGCGGCGTGGCAAACCCGCGCACCTCGCCGTGCGCAAGGCCCGCTGAGTCGAGTCCGGCGGTAAAGCCCTCGACCAGCGCTGCGGACAATGAGGCCAATGCCTTGGGCGGCAATTCCTCGGTGCCGATCTCGAGCAGGAAATCCTCAGCCATTGGCGCGCTCCAGCATCGGAAAGCCCAGCGCCTCGCGGCTGGCGTAATAGGCTTCGGCCACCGCGCGGGCCATCGTGCGGACCCGCAGGATATAGCCCTGGCGCTCGGTCACGGAGATCGCCTGGCGGGCATCGAGCAGGTTGAAGTGATGCGAGGCCTTGAGCATCTGCTCGTAGGCCGGCAGTGACAGCCCCTGCTCGATCAGGGCCCGGCAGGCGCCTTCGTTGTCGTCAAAACGGGCAAACAATCCGGCAGTGTCGGCATGTTCGAAGTTGTAGCGTGACTGCTCGACTTCGTTCTGGTGATAGACGTCGCCATAGGTGACCGGCCCTGAGGGCCCTTCGGCCCACAGCAGGTCGAAAACACTCTCCACACCCTGCAGATACATCGCGATGCGTTCCAGGCCGTAGGTGATCTCGCCGGTCACGGGCCGACAGTCCAGCCCCCCCACCTGTTGGAAGTAAGTGAACTGGGTGACTTCCATGCCATTGAGCCAGACTTCCCAGCCCAGGCCCCAGGCGCCAAGCGTCGGAGATTCCCAGTTGTCCTCGACCAGCCGCACATCGTGTACCCGGGCATCGACGCCAAGCGCTTTCAGGGAATCGAGGTAGCGCTCGATGATGTCGTCAGGCGACGGTTTCAGCACCACCTGGAACTGGTAGTAATGCTGCAGCCGGAACGGATTGTCCCCATAGCGACCATCCGTGGGTCGACGGCTCGGCTGCACATACGCCGCGCGCCAGGGCTCGGGACCGAGGCTGCGCAGAAACGTGGCCGCGTGGAACGTCCCCGCGCCCATCTCCATATCATAGGGCTGGAGCACGACACAGCCCTGTCCGGCCCAGTATTGCTGCAGCGCGAAAATCAGGTCCTGGAAGCTCCGGGGCGCGCCCTTCATGCCCGGCTGGCTCATGCACGATCTCCTGCCTCGCCAGTGCCGGCGCTGAGCCGGTCTGGCGGGGTTACGCGAAAAAAGGGTGCGTCGACGACGTCTGTGCGTACTTTAGACGCGGGGGAAGTATACCGACCTCGCCGCATCACGCCCATTTCCGAACATCACCAGCCCATGCGCACCAAATAAGTGCACGCCGCGCACGGTATTGCACTACCATGGTGCGCCCTGGACCGCATTGGTGCAGGATCGTCTGGGGAAACGCAGCTATTCAGCGGGGTTTCGTCCTTGGCACGAACCATGCACTAATTTCGTGCCCGAGGTGTCCGGTCCATGCTGACCGGGCCGCTGCATTGTTCTATCTATAACACTGGAGGAATTCGCAATGAGTCCCGCTGACGTACTCAGCCTGATCAAAGAAAAAGAGGTCAAGTTCGTCGACCTCAGGTTTACGGACACCAAGGGCAAGGAACAGCACGTCACCGTGCCCCATCACAAGGTCGACGACGAGCTGTTCGAGGACGGCAAGATGTTTGACGGCTCATCGATTGCCGGCTGGAAGGCGATCAACGAGTCCGACATGATCCTGATGCCGGATTCCAGCACGGCTGTACTGGATATCTTTTCTGAAGAGCTGACGCTGAATCTGCGCTGCGACGTCATCGAGCCCTCGACGATGCAGGGCTATGCCCGTGATCCGCGTTCATGCGCCAAGCGCGCCGAGGCCTATCTGAAGTCCACCGGCATCGCCGATGTGGCCTACTTCGGCCCGGAAAACGAATTCTTCATCTTCGACGACGTGCGCTGGGCCTCCGACATCCGCGGCTCGCATTACAAGGTCGACTCCTCGGAGGCCGGCTGGAACTCAGAGAAGGTGTTCGAAGACGGCAACCTGGGCCATCGCCCGACGGTGAAGGGCGGCTACTTCCCCGTGCCGCCAGTGGACTCGCTGCACGATATCCGCTCGGCGATGTGTCTGGCGCTCGAGGAAATGGGTCTGGTCGCAGAGGTGCATCACCACGAGGTCGCCACCGCAGGCCAGTGTGAAATCGGTGTGGGCTTCAACTCGCTGGTCAACAAGGCCGACGAGGTGCAGATCCTCAAGTACGTCGTGCAGAACGTCGCCCACAGCTACGGCAAGACCGCGACATTCATGCCCAAGCCGCTGGTCGGCGACAATGGCAACGGCATGCACGTGCACATGTCGCTGGGCAAGGACGGCAAGAACCTGTTCACTGGTGACGGCTACGGCGGGCTCTCGGAGACCGCGCTGTACTACATCGGCGGAATCATCAAGCATGCGCGCGCCATCAACGCGTTCACGAATGCCAGCACCAACAGCTACAAGCGCCTGGTGCCTGGCTTCGAAGCCCCGGTGATCCTCGCCTACTCGGCGCGTAATCGCTCGGCCTCGATCCGTGTGCCCTACATCGCCAATCCCAAGGGTCGGCGTATCGAGGTGCGCTTCCCGGATTCGACCGCCAACCCTTACTTCGCCTTTACGGCATTGATGATGGCCGGTCTGGACGGCATCCGGAACAAGATCCACCCGGGTGATGCCATGGACAAGGACCTCTACGATCTGCCGCCCGAAGAGGAGAAGGGCCTGGCGACCGTGTGCTTTGCCCTCGACCAGGCGCTCGATGCGCTGGACAAGGATCGCGAGTTCCTCAAGCACGGTGACGTCATGACCGACGAGCTCATCGATGGCTACCTGGCACTCAAGGGCGCGGACGTGCAGCGCCTGCGCATGACCACCCATCCGGTGGAATTCGATATGTACTACAGCCTGTAATGGCCGATGGTGGCGGAAATGGCGGCCTGCAAGCTGCCATTTCCGCCATCTGGCCGGCTGTTGCTGCAGGGCCAATCGCGCTAAGCTAGCCGTATGCGTAGCGGTCTTGGCATGTTGTTGTTGCTGTGGTGTGCCATCGGGCTCGCCTCGGGCACGGCTTACCGATGGGTGGACGACGAGGGCGTCGTGCACTATTCGGACCGGCCGCGCGAAGGTGCCGAGGAGATCCGGCTGCGTCAACCGTCGGGCTTCGCGCCGTCGCCGCTTCCGGCGCCCCCGGTCAGGACCGCCGAGCCACAGGCACCTGCAGCAGCCTACGAGTCACTGGACATCGTCCAGCCCGGGCAGGAAGAAACCTTGTGGAACATTGGTGGCACACTGGATGTTGCACTGCGGGTCGAACCGGAACTCCGGCGCGGCCATCGCATCGAGGTGTACTACGACGGCAGCCGCATCGAGGGCCTCGAACCCGATGTCACAGCCTTCCAGCTCACCGATGTGTATCGTGGCGAGCATCGTCTGCGCGCGGCGATCTACGATGCCACGGGCCAGCCCGTGATCGAGAGTCCCGAAATCACGTTCTACGTCCAGCAGACCTCCATCCAGAACCCGCAGCGCCCGCGCTGATCCGCAATCGCGTCGCGCAGGCCTCGCAGGCCCAGTGATGGCAGCCGCGATACCCGAACGCCCGGCCCCCGCAGATGCCTCGCGGCTGCTCGACAGCCTGACCACCAGCGTCCTGCTGGCCAGTGCTGCCGGCGACCTGCTGTATCTGAACGCCTCGGCGGAGAATCTGCTGGGCATCAGTGCCCAGCGCGCCGTGGGCCTGCCGTTGCGCCACGTGCTGGAAAGCGACGAGGGCCTGGCTGAACTGATCAGCCGTGCCGGGGACTCCGGCGATTCCTTCGCCCGTCGCGAGATCAGGCTACTGACCAGCCAGGGACCGCTGGTCGTGGATTGCAGGGTCACGCCGGTCCATGAGGGCGACCGCCGCAGCCCGCTGCTTGTTGAGCTCCATGACGCCGCCCCACGCGTGCGCATTCGCCGCGACAGCATGCTCCGGGCACAGCGCAACGTCACCCGACAGATGATTCGCCAGCTCGCCCACGAGATCAAGAATCCGCTGGGCGGACTGCGCGGTGCCGCGCAGCTGCTCGAGCGCGCCCTGCCCGATCCTGAACTGGTGGAATACACCCAGGTCATCATCAGCGAGGCCGATCGCCTGAAAAGCCTCGTTGACGATCTGCTTGGGCCCGGGCGCATGCCCGAGCGCCAGATGTTGAACCTCCACGAGCTGCTCCAGCATGTCTACCGCCTGACGCTGGCCGAAGCACCCCCGGGCGTGACCGTGCTGCGCGACTATGATCCGAGCCTGCCGCAGCTGGCGCTGGATCGCACGCAGATGATCCAGGCGGTGCTCAATCTTGCCAAGAACGCCCTGGAGGCCGTGGGTGCGACCGGCACGATCATTTTTCGCACCCGTGCGCGCTCGAACGTGACCCTTGGCGGTATACGCCATCGTCTCGTCGCGAGCATCGAGATCGAAGACGATGGCCCGGGCATCAGTGAGGAACTCCAGGAGACCATCTTCTACCCGCTGGTCACGGGCCGCGAGGCCGGCACCGGTCTGGGCCTGCCGCTGGCCCAGGAACTGGTCAACCGCCATGGGGGCCTGATTGAGTTCGATTCCCGGCCGGGCCGCACGGTGTTTCGGCTTGGACTGCCACTGCAGGAGAATCGCGATGAGCGCTGAGCCCCTGCTTGTATGGGTTGTAGATGACGACGAATCGGTGCGCTGGGTGCTGACGCGCGCGCTGGAGCAGGCCGGCATGCGCCCCCGCGCTTTCGAGCGCGCAGACGCCCTGTTCGATGCGCTGCAGGCTGACACCCCGGATGTGCTGATCACCGACATCCGCATGCCCGATGTCACCGGCCTTGCCTTGATGGAAAGGCTCAAGCGCGAGCGCCACCGCTTCCCGATCATCGTCGTGACGGCTTATTCAGATCTGGACAGTGCCGTGGCGGCCTATCGCGGCGGTGCATTCGAATACCTGCCCAAACCCTTCGATATCGACGAGGCGGTCGATCTCGTGCGTCGCGCCGCCGCCGCCGGCAATGGCGGTGCCTCAGCCTCCGAGGCGCTGACCGCCTATCCCTCCATCATCGGTCGCGCACCGGCGATGCAGGAGGTGTTTCGTGCCATCGGCAGGCTCTCCAGTGCCAGCATGACGGTGCTGATCACCGGCGAATCCGGCACTGGCAAGGAACTCGTGGCGCGCGCGTTGCACGACAATTCGCCGCGCAGCGATGCGCCGTTTGTGGCGCTTAACACCTCTGCCATCCCCTCGGAACTGCTGGAATCCGAACTCTTCGGTCACGAGAAGGGCGCTTTCACCGGTGCCGAGTCCCGCCGGGTCGGGCGTTTCGAGCAGGCCGACGGCGGTACCCTGTTCCTCGATGAAATCGGCGACATGTCGCCCGCACTGCAGACGCGGCTGCTGCGCGTACTGGCCGAGCGGGAGTTCTATCGTGTCGGTGGCCAGAGCGCGATTCGCGTCGATGTGCGCGTGATTGCCGCGACCCATCGCGATCTTGCACGCGCCGTGACCAAAGGGCGCTTTCGCGAAGACCTGTTCCACCGCCTGAATGTCATGCGCATCGAAGTCCCGCCGCTGCGCGAACGCCGCGAGGATATCCCGGCGTTGCTGCGCCACTATCTGGCCCGCGCCGCCGACGAACTGAGCATCTCACCCAAGCGCCTGGCCCTGGAGGCTGAAGAGGCGATGACCAGCTTCGACTGGCCGGGCAACGTGCGTGAACTGGTCAATGCCTGTCGACGCATGACGGTGCTGGCCCCCGGCAACGAAATCCGCGTTGAGGACATCCCCGCCGAGTTCGGCGGCGCCGTGGAAAAGAGCGCGTCCGGTGACTGGACCCAGGGGCTGTCGGCCTGGGCAGACCAGCGCCTGGCCAGCGGCCAGTCCGGCCTGCTCGATGAGGCCTTGCCGGCGCTGGAGCGCACGCTGATACGCGTCGCACTCAAACACGTGCGTGGACGGCGGCAGGATGCGGCCAAACTCCTCGGCTGGGGTCGCAACACCTTGACGCGCAAGATGCGGGAACTCGGCCTCGACTGAGCCTGTGCGCCGGCGGCGAGGGCGCCTCGCCTGTTGCCACCGCCGGCGATACCGCATCAACCAGTCTGCAGCGAACCGACCAGCGACGTCACCGACGCCAACTCATGGCGCTGCAGGTAATCGATGATCCCGGCATTGATGCTGCGACATACCAGCGGATCGTAGAACAGCGCCGTACCCACCCCGATGGCACTGGCACCTGCGATCAAAAATTCCAGCGCGTCGCCAGCGGTGTGAATGCCCCCCTGGCCGATGATCGGCACGCCGTGCGGGCGCGCGACCTCATACACCTGGTGCACCTTGAGCAGCGCGATCGGCTTGATGGCAGGCCCCGACAGACCGCCCTGGATGTTGCCGATGACCGGGCGCCGAGCTTCGACGTCGATGGCCATGCCGGTAATGGTGTTGATCACGGCCAGCGCATCCGCGCCGGCCTCGATGCAGTGGCGGGCGTTTTCGCGGATGTCGGTCTGGTTCGGCGAGAGCTTGGCGATCAGAGGCTTCTTCGTGACCGCGCGGCAGGCGGCCACGACACGCGCCGACATGTCCGGATAGTTGCCAAACTGCACGCCGCCTTCCTTGATATTCGGACACGAGATGTTGATCTCCATGGCGTCGATTGGCGAGTCATCGAAGCGCCGCGTGACCTCTGCATAATCCTCGATCGTCGAGCCGCAGACGTTGGCGATGAATCGCGTCTCGTCGAAATCGAGCGTCGGCAGGATCTCGCCGACGACGCGCTCGACGCCCGGGTTCTGCAGGCCGATGGCGTTGAGCATGCCTGCGGGTGTTTCCCAGATGCGGTGCGGCGGATTGCCCAGGCGCGGCTCGGCCGTCGTGCCCTTGAGCACGATGCCGCCGACATCGCGATTGGAGAATCCCACGACCCGCGTGTACTCCTCTCCGAAGCCCACGCAGCCGGACAGCAGTACGATCGGAGAGGCAAAGGCGAGCCCGCAGAAGTCCAGGCCAAGCGGATTGACGGGGGTCTGAACTGTCAACGAATTCAGGTCTCCAGGCAAAAAATCACAAGCGGCCGAACCCTTCAGGTCCGACTGCGTCATTCTAGCCTGCCGCGACCCTTGCCGGCACCTCGCAGGCGCCACGCCTCAGCTTAGGTCGGTCCACCGCGCGCTGGCGCAGGACCCGATCCTCGCGAGACAATGCCAGCCGTGCTCGCCGTGATCCTCTACCAGCCCGAGATTCCGCCCAACACCGGCAACGTGATTCGCCTGTGCGCGAACACCGGTGCCGCGCTGCACCTGATCAAACCGCTGGGTTTCGCGCTCGATGCACCGCGCCTGCGCCGCGCCGGGCTTGATTATCACGAGTTCGCGCAGCTGACGGTTCACGAAGACCTGCCGGCGTGCCTTGCCGCCCTGGGCTCGGCGCGCGTATTTGCGTTTTCTGCGCGCGCGAACGACTGCTACAGCTCCGTGGCCTATCGGCCTGGCGATGCCCTGCTGTTCGGTCCGGAGACCCGGGGACTGCCAGGTGATGTGATCAAGGATCCTCACATTCACCAGGCGCTGCGCCTGCCCATGCGCGCAGGTCAGCGCAGCCTGAATCTCTCCAATGCAGTCGCCGTGGCTGTGTATGAAGCCTGGCGACAGCTTGCGTTCGCTGGCGCATGAAAAAAAGCCCCCTGCAAGCAGGGGGCTGTTGTTGCACTACGCCTGAACCGGACGTCAGAAATCCAGAGAGATACGTCCGTAGATGAATCGACCCGAACGACCGAACGGCGAGTAGTTCGAGAACGCCGTGGCACCGGTGCCATTGAGGTTGATCGGGTTGGCATCCGGATACGTGTCGAAGACATTGTCCGCGCCCACCGAGATTCGCACGGTGTCGGTGACGTCGTAGCGCGCCTCGAGGTCCAACAGGGTCTTGGCGCCCAGGGTCAGATCATTTGCCGGGTTGGCCTGGGGTGACAGCACCGAACCATAGCGCGTGGCGCGCACATTGGCGCCAAAGCGGCCGCCGTCCCAACCGATGATCGCGGCAAACTTGTCGTCCGGTGTGCCGTCCTCAAAGGTCAGCACGTTGACCCGGTCAAACAGGACGGGGGCCGGATCGAGTGCCTCCAGCGGCAGCGTGGTTGGCGTGCGCTTGACCTTGGTGGAGTTGAAGTTACCCACCAGCGTGAAATCAAAGCGCCCGGCCGTGTCGGTGATCAACGGCCAGTTCACGACGATATCCACACCCTTGGTCTCGGTATCGACACCGTTGAGGAAGAAGCGCCCGCCACCAATGCCGACGAATCCCTGGCTTTCCAGAAATGCGCGAACATTCGGCTGCGTGAGGTTCTCGGAGAGCACGATGCGATCATCGATATCGATCCGGTAGGCATCGATGGTGACCGTGACATCGCCAAAGTTCATCACCGCACCCAGCGAGAAGTTGATCGACTTCTCGGCTTCGAGATCGGTGGCACCCAGGGCACGCGCCACAGGATCGGTGACCGGGAAGGTGGTGATGTCGAACGGAATGCCGCCAATGAAATTGGTCGACGTGGCGGTGAAGAACTGCTGTTGCAGTGAAGGTGCCCGGAAGCCGTTCTGCACCGAGCCGCGCAGGGCGAAGTCGTCGGTGAAGTCATAGCGACCCGAAAGCTTGCCGGTCAGCCTGCTGCCGAAATCAGAATACCGCTCAGCGCGCATAGCCACCGAGCCCAGCAGCTGCGGGGTGATGTTGGCCTCGAGGTCCAGATAGCCGCCCACGGCAATACGGTCTTCCCAGACCTGATTGGAGGGACGGAAACCCGGGAACACCTGTGAGCCTGAGGCTGTCGGCTGGCCATTGGGCAGCAGCACACCACCGTTGATGTAGGAGGCCGGCTCGCCCGCGGAGATCGAGTAACGGTCCTGGCGGATCTCCAGGCCGGTGGCAACGTTTACCGGCGAGTCGAAATTGCCGAAAGGCACGCTGCGCACGGCCGAGAAATTACCCACCAGCTGGCTTGCTGAGAAGCCGCCTGCGTCGAATTCCGTGGGGCTGCTTGGGCCCAGGGAGCGATTCAGGGTGTTGATGATCTTGAAGGCCATCTGGTTACGGCCATAGACCGCCGAGGCATCAAAGTCCCATTCACCCACGGCCCAGGTGCGGCCGATCGCTGCGCTGTAGTCGGTCACGGTCGGATTGATCAGCGGCAGAAAACCGTCCGGGTAGATCTCCACGACGTTGCGGGCATCACTGGATGGACGATAGAAGCCCGCCGAGACCGCCTCGCGGTCCTGGAAGCTGGCCCAGCCGTATACTTCACCGCCGCTCGCCAGCTCGACGCCCGCGTTGGCGAACAGCGTAAGCTGCTGGACCTCTGGTTCACCATACCAGGCGCTGAAGCGGTTGAAGGTGGTCTCGCGGGGATCGAACGAGTCGTCAGGCAGCAGCGCGTACTGGCGCCGAACATCGAAACCGCCGCGCTCGGTGCGGTCCTGGTCGCGGTACTCGGCGGCCACCGTCAGAAAACCGTTGTCGCCAAGCCCGAAGCCCTTCCAGCCACCGACCGTCACGGTCTTGCCGTCAGAGCGGTTGCGGGTGATTTCGGGGGGCGCGGTGTAGTTGGCGCCGGCAGGGGGATTGCCCACCGGAATGGTGTAGCTGGATTCGCGCTGACCATAGGTCAGCGACAGGCCGCCGCCTTCACGCTCCTCCTTGAGGAGCACGTTGATGACGCCGGCGATCGCATCTGAACCGTACTGCGCCGAGGCGCCGTCACGCAGCACCTGGATCGAGCGTACCGCCGCCGTGGGGATGGTGTTCAGATCCACCGCGGAGGAACCACGACCGATGGTGCCATTGACGTTGACCAGCGAGGCTGCGTGTCTGCGCTTGGAGTTGACCAGCACCAGGGTCTGGTCGGGTGCCAGGCCGCGCAACGTTGCGGGCCGCACCGTGTCTGTGCCGTCGGCCAGTCCGGGCCGCGGAAAGTTGAACGACGGCAGCGCCACCGACAGGGCCTGGTTGAGTTCGGTCACGCCGATCGCGGAGAGCGATTCTGCCGTGACGATGTCCACCGGCACCGAGGTTTCGGTCGCCGAGCGATTCGCGACTCGCGTACCGGTGACGACGATCTCCTCGAGTGCGCCGCGTGCCCCGGATTGGCTGCCGGTCTGCGCATGCACGCTGCCCACGTGGGCAAATGCAGCGACGATGCTCAATCTGAGAATAACGTTCCGCTTCATGGTCTGGGTCCTTTTGGTTTTTGTTAATGGCTTCCGCGCCAGCCGTGCTCGCGCGTAAAGCGTCTCTTATTTACAACAGACACACCTGATACAGGATGCGTGACTGTTTATCATGTGTGACCAGGCTTGCGCAATCGCGCACCAGGAGCCTGGTCGCCGACAGTTACCCGTTACGCCCGTCTGCGCAAGGCGGATTCACCCATTAGTTGTTTTTTATTTACGCGGCTGGCAGGCGTGACGCCCGTGCGGTGGCCCTAGTCGACCGACTGGCTCCACGCGCTCATCGACTCGCCGTCCTCGGCCTTGAGACGCCTGCCCATCAGTGCGCTGACCGCACTGCGTGGTTCCGCGCCTTCGTGGATGACCCGAAAGATCTGCTCGACGATCGGCATGTCCACACCATGGCGCATGGCCACATCGCGCACCGCACGCGCTGCGAGCACGCCTTCGACCACCTGCCCGATCGAGGCCTGAGCCTCCTCGACGCGTTGGCCCTGGGCCAGCGCCAGCCCCAGGCGCCGGTTACGCGACTGGTCGTCGGTGCAGGTCAGCACCAGGTCGCCCATGCCCGCCAGCCCCATGAAGGTGTCTTTCTGCCCGCCCAGCGCGACGCCCAGGCGCGTCATCTCGCTCAAGCCGCGCGTGATCAGGGCAATTCGCGTGTTCGATCCGTAGCCCAGGCCATCGGAGATGCCTGCGCCGATCGCCAGTGCATTCTTGACTGCACCACCGACCTCGACGCCGACCAGGTCACTGGACAGGTAGGCGCGGAAATTCTCGCCGCTGATGCTCTGCGCCAGACTCACGGCGAAGTCCGACTCCCGTGCCGCCACCACCATGGCCGTGGGCAGCCCGGCGGCGACCTCGCTCGCAAATGTCGGCCCCGACAGCACTGCCATTGGAAGATCCGCGCCGAACACCTCGGCGGCCACCTGGTGGGGCAGCAGCCCGGACGCCTGTTCGAAGCCCTTCGTCGCCCAGGCAACGCGGCGTGGCGCGCGTCCCTGTCCGGCCAGCAGCGTGAACATGCTGCGCAGCGCATGGCTGGGTACCGACACCAGCGCATCGGCATCCTCGCCCAGGGCGACCGGCAGATCTTCAACGACCGTCAGCAGGTCCGGAAACGCCGCTCCGGGCAGATAGTCCTGGTTACAGCGTGCGCGCTGCATGCGGGCCACATGAGCGGCGTCGCGCGCCCACAGCCGCGTGGGCCTGCCGGCGCGCGCATACTGAATGGCCAGCGCAGTGCCCCAGGAGCCCGCGCCGAGCACTGCGATGGGCCGGTCGCGCTCGGCCATCAGGCAGGACTGCTCAGGCGTTGCCGACCGGCGGCTCTGTCGGCGTCATGTCGACCTGCTGCTGGTTGGACTGCTGTTGCTGCGCCTGCAGATACACGGCGTCGAAATTGATCGGCTGGAGCAGCAGCTGCGGGAAGCCGCCCTTGGAGATCGCCTCCGAGACCACCTCGCGAGCGTACGGATACAGCACGCTTGGGCAGTAGCTGCCGATCAGCGGGCGCATTTCCTCTTCCGAGTAGCCCTGGAGATTGAAGATACCGGCCTGCTGCAGTTCCACCAGAAACAGCGTGCGCTCTTCTGCGCCCTTCGCCTCGACCGTGATCGTGAGCAGGACTTCCCAGGCGGTCTCGCCAACCTGGCGCGAACTGCTCTTCAGGTTGAACTGGATCTGCGGTTCACCGGCCTGCCCGGCGAACACCTGCGGGCTGTTGGGCGACTCGAAGGAAAGATCCTTGATATAGATCTTCTGCAGTACCAGCTGGCGCTGCGGCTGGGAGGCGTCAGTGGCGCCTGCGGCGCCTTCGGCCGCGGAGTTGCCTGTCGAATTGTTCTCTGTCATCGCTTGAATCCTGCGTGGTTGCTATTGAGTGTGGGTGTCAGTCGGTTGCCGCGAGCAGGGCATCGAGTTTGCCGCCTTGTTCCAGCGCATGAAGTTCGTCACAACCGCCAATATGCCGGCCGGCAATGAATATCTGCGGGACGCTGCGCGCCCCGCCGCTGCGCGTGAGCATCTGTTCACGCAGCTGTGGTGTCTCGTCGACGCGGTACTCTTCGTACTCGACGCCCTTGCGCGTCAGCAGCGCCTTGGCGCGCTGGCAGAATCCGCACCAGCCGGTGGTATAGAGTTCGACCCGTGCGCCGCTCATGCAGCCGCATCCTTGTCGCCTGCACTCTTCGGCGTTTCATCCGGCGTGTTGTCACCGGGCTCGGCGCCCTCGCGCGCGGGCTGCCGTTGCTTGCCGCCACCGTTGCCGCCGCGCTTGCCACCGCCCTTGGGCCTGGATTTCCCCTTGTCCTGGGATTTCCCGGAGGGCTTATCCTGATCCTTGACCAGTGGCAGGTTCTCCTGACGCCAGGCGGACAGTCCGCCGCGCAGATTGAAGACCTGTTCGAATCCCTGCTGACGCAGCTCGCCGGCGGCACGTCCGCTGATCGTGGCGTTGTCGCACACCAGCAGCAGGGTTTTCTTGCGCAGCTTTGCGAGCGATTCCGGATTATCCTTAAGCGAGGCCGCCGGATGATGTCTGGCATTGACGATGTGTCCGGCGGTGAATGCGGCGGCGTCGCGCACATCAACGACGACGGCACCACGATTGATCAGGCGCACGGCATCCGCGGTGGTCACACTGCTCGCGCCCTGCGCACGGCGGCGGAACTCATGGAAGGCGACAAGCAAGATCATGACCACCAGAGCGGTCACCAGAAAGGGATGATTCCCGGAAAACTCGAAGATGCGTTCCATGGTCCGCCCAGGCAGCGTCGCAAACCCGGCATTATAGCAAGGCCAGCCTCGCTGAGGCTCTCTGCCGTGGCCTGGCTGTTGCTGGTGCCGGTGTGGCTTGTGCTTGCCGGCACGCTCGGCTGGGCGCCGCAGAGCCTGGCCCAGTCGGCCGAGCAGAGCGAACGCGAGCTCGAGCAGCTGCGTAGCCGAATCCAGAATCTTCAGCGCCAGATGCAGCGCCAGACCTCGCGACGCGATGCCCTGGCCGCCGAGTTGCGTGATGCCGAGACGGCCGGCGGGCGGCTGACCCGGCAGCTGGCCAGCACCGGCGAGGACCTCACGCGCGCCACCCGCCGGGCCGATGAAATGGCGGTCGCGCGCGACCGGGCCGCCGCCGCCGCCCTGGCCGAGCGCGAGCAGCTCTCCCGGCAGTTGCGCATCACCTTCCAGTCCGGGCGCCAGGAGCGACTGCGCCTGCTGCTCAACCAGCAGGATCCGGCCACGCTGGGGCGCATGCTCGTCTACCACGACTACCTGAACAGGTATCGCAGCCAGCAGCTCGATGCACTGCTGCGCAGTCTCGCCGAGGTTCGTCGTCTCAGCGAGGAGGCCGATGCTGCCCGAGCCGGTCTGGCGGCGCTGCAGGCGCGACAGCGGCAGGAACTGGCGAGCCTTGAACAGTCGCGTACCCAGCGCGCGCAGGCGCTCGCCCGACTGGATGCCGAGCTGGCGAGCACCGGCGGTGAACTCGAGGCGCTCAGGCGCCAGGAGCAGGCGCTGACCGATCTGATCGAACGCCTGCGGCGCGAGCTGGCCGGCTTTCCGGCCGACCCCCAGACGCCGTTCGCCTCGCTGCGCGGCAGCCTGGCGTGGCCTGCCAGTGGCCGCGCTGCGCGCGGTTTCGGCGATCCCAGGGGGGATGGCGGTCTGCGCTGGAACGGCGTGTTGCTCGAGGCGCCCCGAGGTGCCGCAGTGCGCGCGATCCACCATGGGCGCGTGGTGTATTCCGACTGGCTGCCCGGCATGGGACTGCTGCTTGTCATCGACCACGGTGGGGGCTACATGAGCCTCTACGGGCACAACGAGAGCCTGCTGCGCGAGCCCGGCGACTGGGTAGCGCCCGGCGAGGCGGTGGCCAGCGTCGGCGACACCGGCGGCCAGAGCCAGGCCGGTCTGTACTTCGAGATCCGCAAGGACGGGCGTCCGGTCAACCCGCGGCCGTGGATGCGCGCCGCAGCAGCGCCCTGAGTTGGCAGGCGGCGGGTGTGCAGCGGGCGCTGCGGCGATTGGAGGTGTCGGAACGCTATGCTATCTTCAGGTGTCAGAGTGTGCGTGGAGCGCGCACGCGCCCCGAACTAACGGTTCATCCCGCAGCCCCATGCGCGCGGGCGTCGGAGCGTGTGGTTCGGCGGAGCCTGGTTGGGAGAACTGGATGTCATTGAAGATCCGCGGTGGTCTGGTGCTGATCGTCGGCACGGCGCTTGGCCTGACCCTGTCGCTGGGCGGCGGCGTGCTTGCCGAACGTCCGGGGCCCCTGCCGCTTGCAGGGCTTTCGGCGCCCTCCCTTGGGGCTGAGGAATCTCGGTTGCTCGCCGAGGTGATGGAGCGCGTGCGCCAGGATTATGTTGAAGACATCGATGACCGCCGCCTGATCGAAAGCGCCATCCGCGGTATGGTCGCCGAGCTCGACCCGCATTCGCAGTTCCTCGATGCCGACCAGTTCGAAGAGATCCGCATCAGCACCACCGGCAACTACAGTGGTGTCGGCCTGGAAGTCACGGTCGAAGACGGGCGTATCCGCGTCGTCACACCCATGGATGGTATGCCGGCTCACCATGCCGGCATCGCGCCCGGCGATGTCCTGCTGACCATCGATGAGCGTCCGGTCGACGGTACCCGCCTCAGTGACGCGGTCTCGCGCATGCGCGGACAGCCCGGCAGCAGTGTCGCGCTCGGTATCCTGCGCGAGGGCCACGATGAGCCGCTCACCTTCAATGTCCAACGCAAGGCGATCGCCGTGCGCAGTGTCCGTTCGGAGTACCTTGGCGATGGTTTCGGCTACTTGCGGATCACGCATTTCAGCGAAACCACCCCGAAGGATCTGCGTCACGCCGTGGCGACCCTGAATCGACTCGCCGACGGTCGTCTTCGCGGTGCCGTGCTCGACCTGCGCGACAATCCCGGCGGCGTGCTCGATGCCGCGGTCGAAGTTGCAGACGCGTTCCTGGAACGCGGCGTGATTGTCAGCGGCGATGGCCGATTGCGTGACGCCCGCTTCCAGCGCCGCGCCCGCGCCGGAGACCTGCTCGACGGGGCCGGACTCATCGTGCTGGTGAACTCGGGCTCGGCTTCTGCCTCCGAGATCGTCGCAGGCGCACTCAAGGATCACGGCCGGGCGACGCTGCTGGGCACGCACACCTACGGCAAGGGGTCGGTGCAGACCGTCATGCCGCTGTCAAACGGCCGTGCAATCAAGCTGACCACCTCGCGCTACTTCACGCCCTCGGGTGCGTCGATCCATGAGCAGGGCATCCAGCCCGACGTGCTGGTGCAACAGCCCGGCGACAGGACCGCGGGGTTCGGGCCGGCGCATCTGGACGATGACTTTCAGCTGCGCGAGGCCCTGCACTGGCTTCGCAGCACAGGGGTCATGCACAGCCGCGCGCAGTGACCCGGCGCGCATGGACCGGCAGCTTCGTCGGTCTGCTGCTCGCGCTGACCACGCTCGACGCGCAGGTCGCGTCCGCAAGGGCTGACCAGCACGGCGCCGCCGCGCCGCGAATCGCCATCATCATCGATGACCTCGGCTACCAGCTCGGGCCGGGTCTGCGCGCCACCCGCCTGCCCGCGCCGGTTGCTGTCGCCGTACTGCCGCACACCCCGTACGCCGACACCCTGGCCCGCGCCGCCCATGCGAGCGGTAAGCAGGTCATGCTGCACCTGCCGATGCAGGCCCGTGGCGCCCAGGTGCCGATCGGTCGCGGTGGCATCTACCTGGATACCCAGCGCCTGGAGCTTCGCGAGACGCTGACGGCGGCGCTGGCCTCCGTCCCGCACGTTGCCGGCGTCAACAACCACATGGGCAGCCTCGTCACCGCGCACCCCGGCCTGATGCGATGGCTGATGGAAGAGCTGGCGGATCGACAGCCGATGTACTGGGTGGACAGCCGCACGACGACGCAGACGGTTGCCCTTGATCTGGCACATGCGCTGGCCGTGCCCGCGCTGCGACGCGATGTGTTTCTTGACCATACCCCGACGCCTGGGGCAGTGGCCGCACAGTTTGCACGCCTCAAGCAGCTCGCTCGCGTCCAGGGCAGCGCCGTGGCCATCGGTCATCCGCATGCGGTGACTCTGACCTTCCTCGAGGCCGCCCTGCCGGCCCTGGAGGAAGCCGGCATCACGCTGGTTTCTCCTGGCGAGCTGCTTGGCGACCCGCCCGCGCGCACCGCAGCCGCGCAGCACCGGCCACTGCCCTAGGCGCCGAAAAAATGCCGGCCGCCGACACCGCCGCAAACACCGCCGTGGACATCGATCGCCTGGAAGCCGCCGGGCTGGCGCGCAGCGTGTACGGTGTACAGATCCTGCTGGCCCTGGTGGTGGTGCTTTACCTTCTGCTGGCCCAGCCGGTGGCCTTCGGCGCGCCAGGTGTTGCGCTGATGCTGGGGGCTTACGCGAGCGCCCTGGCGCTGCTGGGGGTGTCGCTGGCGCTGGGTCTGGGGTCCGCGCGTCTGCGGCTCGCCCTCGAGCTTGCCTGCATGATCGTCTTCATCACCGCGCTGCTGGCGATCACCGGCATGCACGCCCAGGGGCTGGCCAATCTGTACTTCCTGCCCATCGTGGCCAGTGCCTTCGCACTGGGCCGCACCAGTCTGCTGATCACCGCGCTGTTCGTGACGCTGGCCTATGTGGCGCTGACCGTGTTTGACGCCGGGATGGCGCCCTCTGCCGCTGTGCTCGGTGCGGCGTTGCTCCAGCTGCTGCCGTTGTGGCTGGTGACGGCGCTCAGTGTCCTGCTGCTGGCGCAGCTGCGCGCGGCGCGAGCGCGCATCCAGGCGCTGGCGGACAGCGATGCGCTCACCGGGCTGCTCAACGCCCGCGCTTTCGAGCGATTTCTTGCCAGGGAGCACGACAGCGCGCAGCGCTACCAGCGCCGCTATTCCCTGCTGATGGTGAGTATCGAGGACTTTCGGCGTCTCGGCGGCTCTGACACCAGCGTCGGCGGGATGCAGGCCGTGCGCCTGGTCAGTGACGCGCTGCTGCGGGTAGTGCGCACCAGCGATGCGCTCTCAAGGCTCGGCGAACATCGCTTTGCGGTGTTTCTTGCAGAGACGCCGCGCGACATCGCCGAGACCGTGGCCCAGCGGATCCGCAACGTGGTGTTCGCGACCACGCTGCGCATCGGCGCGCAGATGCAACGTGTCCAGGTCAGCGTGGGCGTTGCCAGCTACCCCGATGACGGTACTGACGTTCCAGCCCTGCTGGCGGCGGCAGAGCACGCCATGCAGAATGAAGCGCAGCTGCGCAAGCCGCCGCCGGGCAAGATCACCGTTCGCAAGCGTTGAGCCACCGCGGCTGGCCGCCTGGAACACGCCCCGATCGCGAAGGTCAGAGTCAAGCAAGATGTCTCTAAGAGCCCTGCCCCTGTTGGTATTCCTGCTGCCTGCGATAGGCGCCAACCTGTCGATGTGGCTGTCACAGTCACTTGGTTTGATTCCGCAGTGCAACGTCTACCTGGAGGGCTGTGCCAGCATCAGTGCGGCCGGCCGCTATGAGCCCGTCATTTTCTTTTTTCGTGCCACCATGATTGCCACGGCCGTACTGATGATGCTGTTTTGGCGCCTGTCGTGCTGCTGGCTGGCAGAACTCGGTGAACGCTCCCGCACCAGGCTGGTCGTCATCGAGGTGATCGGTTATGTCGCCGGCATCTTCCTGATCCTGTATTCGACCTTCCTCGGGACGGAAGGGGATGCCTACCGACTGATGCGCCGCTATGGCGTGACCGTGTTCTTCGCGTTCAGCTATCTCGCCCAGTTGCTGATTACCGGTGTGCTGTGGCATCGGCTGCGAGCCGGGCTCGCGCCTCCTTCAGCCTGGGTGCTCCGGCTGATGGTCGCTTTGTGCGCCCTGATGCTGCTGGGGGGGCTGGCAAGCATTCCGGCGGCGGAGTGGGCGCTTGACCGCTCGGCTGCCAACAACATCATCGAGTGGAACCTGTCCGGCTTGTTGATGGCATGGTTCCTGCTGGTGTGGCTGGCGTGGCGGCAGACGGCGTTTCACGTGGTCTTCAGGGTCCAGGCGAACACCTGATCACGCTCGGCGACCAGGCCCCGCGCCGGCTACAATGCCGGGGTGCGAACCGTCTGGCCCGGCCAATGGTCGTGCGCCCGCTTCATTGCAAGGAGAATCCGCCCGCATGAGCTTACTTGTACTGGGCCTGGTCATTTTTTTCGCCGTGCACCTGGTGCCCGCGGTACCGTCGCTGCGCGCCGCGCTGGTGCTGCGGTTCGGCCACAAGGGATATCGCATGGCATTCGCGCTGACCGCGCTGGTGGGGTTGATCCTGATCATCTGGGGCAAGGGCCGTGCGCCGTATGTGCCCGTCTACGATGCGCCAGGCTGGGGTCGGCATGCGACGCAGCTGCTGATGCTGCCGGCGCTGATCCTGCTGCCGGCCGCGCACATGCCCGGGAACATCAAGCGCTATACGCGCCACCCGATGCTCTGGGGCGTGCTGCTGTTCGCGCTGGGACATCTGCTGGCCAATGGCGACCTCGCGTCGCTGCTGCTGTTCGGCGCGTTCGCGCTCTATGCACCGCTGGCCATGGTCTCGGCCAACGTCCGCGGCGCGCGGCTGGCCACGGCAGCCCAGCCCTGGGTGCGCGACCTTCGCGTCGTTGCCGCCGGGGTGATCACCTACCTGCTGCTGGCCTGGCTGCATCCCTGGCTGTTCGGCGCGGCCGCGTTCGTCCGGTCATGAGCCACACGGCGCGGCGCGGCAGTTCCTGATGTCGGCGCGCTCCGACGACCAGATGGGCCTGTTCAGCGGCGAGACGCCCGCCCTCGTGGCAGCCGCACCCGTGCCCGATGCCCTGCTGCGCCTGTCACAGGCATTGCCGCCCGGGTTTCGCCTCGGCACCTCCAGCTGGGCATTCCCCGGCTGGGCCGGACAGGTCTGGGCGCGCGACTACCCCGAGGCGGCACTCGCCCACCATGGCCTGTCCGCCTACGCGGCGCATCCGCTGCTTCGGACCGTGAGCATCGATCGCAGCTACTATGCGCCGTTGAGTCCTTCCCAGTACCAGGCCTATGCGAAACAGGTGCCGGCGGATTTCCGCTTCGTGGTCAAGGCGCCGGCCGAACTGACCGCGCCGGTGCTGCGCCAGGCCTCGGTGCGCACCGGCCGGCGCGACAACCCGCGCTTTCTGGACCCCGACGTGGCGCGGCGCTGCCTGGTCGAACCGGTGCTCGAGGGCCTGGGTGCGAGCCTCGGCCTGGTGCTGCTGCAGGTTCCGCCGATGCCAGATGCCTGGGTGCGCGACCCGCTGCCATTCGCCGAGCGCCTGGAAACCCTGCTGGCCAGCCTGCCGCCTGCGCTGCCGCGGGCGCTGGAGCTGCGCAATCCACAACTGCTGTGCGAGCCGGTGTTTGCTGCGCTGGAGCGCACCGGCAGCCTTTACTGCTTCACGGTGCACCCGGCCGCGCCGTCGATCGACGAGCAGCTCGCGCGCCTGCCCGCGACGCTGGCCGCGAGTGGCCCGCTGGTGCTGCGCTGGAATCTGCGCACCGGCGACAGTTATGAAGTCGCCAAGGCGCGCTTCGCCCCGTTCACTCACCTCCAGGCAGAGGATCGCAGCAACCGTCCAGCCATTGCGGCGATGTGCCGGCGGGCGCTGGCTGCCGGTCGCCCCGCCTACGTGATTGCCAACAACAAGGCTGAGGGCTGTGCGCCGCAGACGCTGTTCCGCCTGGCCGAGGAGATCGTCGGCAGCTAGCCGCCGGCCGGATTTCGCCGGTGTTCCGGGAGACGCCCGGATTCAGTCTGGCCCGCCGCCCTCCACACGCCCATCCCCGGGCAGCGCGTAGGTGGGTGCCCAGTCCTCCAGCGCCAGCGTGGTCGCATGCCCAAGGTCCTGGTAGTGCGCGTCCAGGAACGCCCCGGCCTTGCTTCGGCCGGCATCGCGCAGCCGCGTCAGGAACGTCCAGCGCGTATCGAACTTGCTGCGCACCCCCAAGCCACTGGTCACCTCCTCGGCGCCGATCATGTGCAGGAATACCTCCACCAGCTGTCCCGAGGTGGCCCAGCCATGTTCGACCAGGCGGTTGAGGTGCGCAATGCTGCGAATCTCGCGCATCAGGCTGGCATTGAAGGTGATCTCGTTGACACGGTCGTCTATGGCCTCGGCGCCCCGCGGCAGTGTTTCCCGGCGGGTCGGGTTGATCTGGACGATCAGCACGTCGCTGGCATCGCAGCCGGTGAGCAGCGGCTCGAGTACCGGATTGCCCATGAACCCGCCATCCCAGAAGTAGTCATCACCGATGCGCACGGCATGGTGAAGCCGCGGCAGGCACGCTGAAGCGAGCAGGCTCTCGACGGTCAGCTCCGGTGTGGTGAAGATCTTCAACGCGCCACTGCGCACATTGGTGGCGCTGATGAACAAGCTGATGGCAGTACAGTCGCGCAGCTGGTCAAAGTCTATGGTCTGCTCGAGCGTGCGCCGCAGCGGGTCGAGGTTCAACGGATTGACGTCATAGGGCGAGGCCAGCCGCGCGAGGCCCTCCATCCACATGACCCATGGCGCCCACGGACTGGCGGCAGCCTGGCTGAATGGACTGAAGGCACCGAAGCGACTGATCGTGCGCCAGAACTCATGCAGCGCTGCACGCGCGCCCTCTACGCCCTCGCGTTGCAGGCCCGCGGCCAGCACGGCGGCATTCAGCGCGCCTGCGCTGGTACCGCTGATCGCGGTGATGCGCAGTCGCGGGTCCTCCAGCAACCGGTCGAGTACGCCCCAGGTGAAGGCGCCGTGGGCACCGCCGCCCTGCAGTGCCAGCGTGATGTTGCGTGGTTGGGCTTCAGGCATCCCGGAGGCTATTCCATGACCCAGCCGTTGCTCACGACCAGCGACTGGCCGGTCAGCGCGGCGGTCGGGAAGGCTGCCAGGAACACGGCCGTGCGTGCGACATCGTCGAGCGTCGTGAACTCACCGTTAACGGTGTCCTTGAGCATCACCGTGCTGATGACTTCCTCCTCGCTGATGCCCAGCTCGGCGGCCTGCTCCGGGATCTGTCGGTCCACCAGGGGTGTGCGTACGAAGCCCGGGCAGATGACGTTCGCGCGGATGCCGTCGGCGGCGCCTTCGCGCGCAATCACGCGGGCCAGTCCAAGCAGCCCGTGCTTGGCGGCCACGTATGGCGCCTTCAGTGGTGATGCGACTTTTGAGTGCACCGAGCCCATCAGGATGATCGCGCCACCGCGGGCGCGGCGCCGCATCACCCGCATGCAGGCACGGCTTGTCAGAAACGCACCATCGAGGTGGATCTTCATGACCCGCTGCCAGACAGCGTAGTCCAGGTCGACGATGGGGGCGATATGCTGGATTCCGGCATTGCTGACCAGCACGTCGAGGCCGCCCCAGGCCTCGTCGAGCTGTGCGACGCCCGCGTCCACCTGCGACTCGGAGGTCACATCCATGTTCAGGGCCATGCCGCTGCCCGGCGCACCATCCATGGCTGACACCGTGTCTTCCGCGGCAGCGACATCGATGTCGCCGACACCGACACGCGCGCCGTCACGGGCGAGAGCCAGCGCGATCTCGCGCCCGATGCCACTGCCTGCGCCGGTGACCAGAGCCACCCGCCCGTCTAGCAACATGTTCGCATCCTCCATGACTCCTTATGAGCTGCACCGCTCAGCCACGGCCAGCGCTGCAGCCCGCATCAGGTGCCCGCGTCCGCCTCGCTGCTGTCGGCAACATCCTTTTCCGGCCCGAACAGCCGGGCCATGATCAAGCCGATCTCGTAGAGGATGTACACCGGCACCGCCAGCAGGGTCTGCGAGATGATATCGGGCGGCGTGAGCACCATGCCGACGACGAAACAGCCAAGAAACACATACGGGCGGTAGGAGCCCAGTCGCTCGACCGTGGTGAAGCCCGTCCAGACCAGCAGCACGGTGGCAATCGGTACTTCGAAGGCGATGCCGAAGGCAAAGAACAGCGTCAGCACGAAATCCAGATACATGCCGATGTCGGTGGACACCGTGACACCCTGGGGCGCCACCGCGGTGAAGAATGCGAACATCAGCGGAAAGACCACGTAGTAGGCGAAGGCCACGCCTAGGTAGAACAACGCGATGCTGGAGATCAGCAGTGGCACGCCAAGGCGTTTTTCGCGCCGATACAGGCCTGGCGCCACGAACGCCCAGATCTGGTAGATCACGACCGGCATGGCGACAAACATCGCCAGAAAGAAGGTGAGCTTGAATGGCGTGAGGAACGGTGAGGCCACGCCGATGGCGACCATGCTGGCGCCTTCGGGGAGTTGGCCCATGAGCGGACGGGCGACCAGCGTAAACAGCCGCTCCGAGAAAGGCACCATTGCCACGAACACCACCAGCACCGCGAGCACGGCCTTGAGCAGCCGGTCACGCAGCTCCACCAGGTGGGAGATCAGCGTGCCCTCGGCGAGCTCCTCCTCGGCGGGCGTGGCCCCCGGCGCTGGCTCGCTGGCGGATTTTTTCCTGCGCTTGAACATCACGCGCCGCGTGTTGCGTCTTTGCGTTGATCATCCGCTGACGCGCTTGCCGGGGCAGCGGGCTTTGTGGCCTCGGGCTTCACCTCGGCAGGGGCTGCGTGTGTGTCCGCCGGGGCTGCGGGATCTTCGGGGAACGCGGAGTCGGCAGTCGACACGGGTGCGGCATCGGCAGGACTCACCGGTTCGTCGGCGTCCGAAGCAGGCCCGCCGTGGTGCCCGTGGGCCGTCTCGCCGGGCGACTGATCGCTTGCTGTCGCGGACTGGCTGCCCTGTGCAGCGGGTTTTTTCGTCTGCTCGCGCTTGCGTTCGGCATCGCGCCGTTCGCTCAAGTCGAGCTCGTGCTCGATCTGCCAGCGCAGCTGGGACGCGGTACGCCGCGCCTGCCTGAGCCAACGGCCGAGCTGGCCGACCACGCGCGGCAAACGCTCTGGGCCAAGGATCAGGAGTCCCAGGCCGGCGATGATCAGCAGTTCCCAGAAGCCGACGTCGAACATGGATCAGCCGGAGCTTTCTTTCCTGTGTTCCTCGCGCTTCTCGCCGGGCTCGAAGTCAGCGTCGGGCTGCTTGCTGCCAAGCTGCCTGGGTGGATCCGAGTCGGCGGGATCATCCTCATCACTACTACCGACCTTGTCGTCCATGGCCTTGCGGAAGCTTTTGACCGCGCTGCCAAGGTCGCCGCCCATGCCCTTGAGCTTCTTGGTGCCAAAGATCAGCACGACGATGAGCAGCACGATGAGGAGCTGCCAGAGGCTGATACCGCTGATTCCCATGTTCCTTTCTCCAGGGGTCGCTAGGACCCTCCATGATACGTCAACACGCCCGTGCGTATTCGTCCCTCAAGGGGCATCGTCGGGTCGCACCTGCAGCCAGAACGTCACCGGCCCGTCATTGCACAGGCGCACCTGCATGTCTGCGCCGAACTTCCCTGTACTCACCTGCGGATATCGTGCCCGCACGGCCTGCTCGAAAGCGACGAACAGGGTCTCACCTTGCTGCGCGTCCGCTGCGGGCGTAAAGCTCGGTCGATTGCCGCGCCGCGTGTCGGCCGCCAGGGTGAATTGCGGCACCAGCAGCAGCTCGCCGCCGATGGCCCTGACGTCCAGGTTCATGCGCCCGTCACCATCGGCGAATACGCGGTAGGCCACCAGGCGTTCGGCCAGCCGGGCCGCCTGGCCTGCAGCATCACCGCGCTCCACGCCGACCAGCACCATCAGACCCCGGCCAATGGCCGCCAGCTCGCGGCCGGCCACACTCACCGACGCGCTGCTGACCCGCTGAAGCAGGGCGATCATGATCCTGGCTCTTCCTCCGACATTCGTCGCTGCCCATAAGTGCCGGCCTGGGGCATTCTGGCCGCGAAGCATGTCAGCAACCGCGGCCCAGCGGCAACCCGGCATGGAGGCCGGGCGGCGTGTTTCAGCCACGGATGGGGGCCCCGGCCGCGCGCCGGGGCCATTTTCGTGCCGGCGCTGTCATGAAGACCGTGCCTCTGCTATCAATAGTCCCCTGCGATCACTGCAGCAATGCCTGCGAACACCCGGGAGCCATCCTGCCGATGAAACGACGTGCCTTCGTGACCACTCTCGGCGCCGCCGGCCTGGCAGCCTGTGCGGCCGAACAGGGCGATGCGCCCGCGGGTGAGCAGCAGCGCTTCAGCTGGCGGATGGTCACCACCTGGCCGCCGAATTTCCCCGGCCTGGGCACGGGCGCGGCGAACCTGGCCAGGCTGATCGGCGAGGCCAGCGGCGGACGCCTGCGCATCCAGGTCCTGGCCGCCGGCGAGCTGGTGCCGGCCTTCGAGGTCTTCGACACCGTCTCGCGGGGCACGGCCGAGATGGGCCATGGCGCCTCGTACTACTGGCGCAGCCGCAGTGAAGCCGCGCAGCTGTTCACCTCCGTGCCCTTCGGTCTCAATGCCCAGGAGATGGATGCCTGGCTGTACTACGGCGGCGGTCTGGACCTGTGGCGCGAGGTGTATGCGCCCTTCGGTGTCGTGCCGTTTCCCGCCGGCAACACCGGCGTGCAGATGGGCGGCTGGTTTCGTCGCGAGATCAACTCGCCGGCCGATCTCCAGGGCCTGCGCATGCGCATCCCCGGACTCGGCGGAGAGGTGCTGCGCCGCGCCGGGGGCACGCCGGTCACGCTGCCCGGTTCGGAGATCTTCACGACGCTGCAGCGCGGCGGCATCGAGGCCGCCGAGTGGGTCGGCCCCTACAACGACGTGGCCTTCGGCCTGCACCAGGCGGCCCGCTACTATTACTACCCGGGCTGGCAGGAGCCCGGGCCGACGCTGGAGTGCATCGTCAACCAGCGCGCCTGGGCATCGCTGCCGGCCGATCTGCAGGCCATCGTGCGCATCGCCTGCCAGGCCATCAACTGCGACATGCTGGCCGAGTACGCCGCCCGCAATGCACGCGCCCTGCGCCAGCTGCTCGACGAGGGTCGCATCGAGCTCAGGCGTTTCCCCGACAGCGTGCTTGCGAGGTTGCGCGATGTCAGTGAACGCCTGATGGCGGATCTCGCTGAGCGCGACGAGGTATTCGCCCGCGTGTGGGCCTCACAACGTGACTTCCGAACACTCTCCGCCCCCTGGCAGGCCATTTCTGAACAGGCGGTGCTCGAGATGCGTGACTCAGGCGGCCCCCCCGCCGGCGCGACCGACGCTCAGCCGTAGAGCCGCTCCGGCAGCCAGGTCGCAAGCTGCGGCCATGCGGCGAGGATGGCCAGCATCAGCAGCTGCAATGCGACGAACGGCATGGCGCCGCGATAGATGTCCTTCGTCTCCAGCGTCGGCGGCGCCACCCCGCGCAGGTAAAACAGCGCAAAGCCGAACGGCGGGGTCAGAAACGAGGTCTGCAGATTGATGGCGATCATGATGCCCAGCCAGACCGGATCCACGCCCATCATCAGCAGGATCGGCCCCACGATGGGCACGACCACGAACGTGATCTCGATGAAGTCGAGCACGAAGCCCAGCAGAAACATCGCCAGCATGACCGCGAGCATCGCGCCAGCCACGCCGCCGGGCAGCCCGGTGAGCAGGCGATGCACCAGCTCATCGCCGCCGAAGCCGCGAAAGGCCAGCGAGAACAGCGACGCGCCGATCAGGATCAGGAACACCATGGCACTGATCCGTACGGTGCTGCCGGTCACTTCCCGCAGACGCCCGAGCGTGAACTGGCCGCGGCCGGCGGCCAGCAACAGGGCACCCAGCGCGCCGACACCGGCGGCTTCCGTCGGCGTGGCCAGCCCG
Organism: Gammaproteobacteria bacterium; assembly: GCA_020832005.1. Lineage (GTDB taxonomy): Bacteria > Pseudomonadota > Gammaproteobacteria > Steroidobacterales > PWYM01 > PWYM01. The sequence goes on from JAFIFN010000022.1 coordinate 31,850, forward strand.
CCGATGATCGAACCCAGTACGGCGAGCACCAGCGCCAGCGGCGGTACCAGTGCGCCCAGCAGACGCCAGCTGACGCGGCGTGTGCCCTCGGGCAGGGGCGCTTGCGGCATGCTGGCAGGCTGGATCAGCGCGCGCAGACTCAGGTAGGCGATATACAGCCCGACCAGCAGCACGCCCGGGATCAGCGCGCCGGCAAACAGGTCGCCCACGGCCACCGTTTTCGGCGAGAAGATGCCCTGCTGAAGCTGCGCCTGCTGGTAGGCCGAGGAAAGTACATCGCCAAGCAGGACCAGGATGATCGATGGCGGCACGATCTGCCCCAGCGTGCCCGCCGCGCAGATCGTGCCTGCGGCGATCCCCGGCCGGTAGCCGTTTCGCAGCATCGTCGGCAGCGCCAGCAGCCCCATGGTCACCACCGTGGCGCCGACGATGCCCGTGCTGGCCGCAAGCAGCAGCCCGACGACCATGACGGCAATGCCCAGGCCGCCGTGCATCCCGGTGAACACGCGCCCGAGACTGTCGAGCAGGTCCTCGGCCAGTCGGGCGCGCTCGAGCATCACGCCCATGAACACGAACAGCGGGACGGCGACCAGGGTCTCGTTGGTCATGATGCCGAACACGCGATTGGGCATGCTTGCCAGCAGCACCAGGTCAAAGCTGCCCGTGACGACGCCGATCAGTGCAAACCACAGCGACACACCGGCCAGCGTGAACGCCACCGGGAAGCCGGCCATCAGCGCGAGCACCACGCTGAAGAACATCACGATGGCGATCCAGCCCAAGCTCAAGTCCCCGGGGCGCGATGGCCGCGCAGGCCGGCGAGGTCGCGAATCGCCAGTGCCACCCCCTGCAGCAGCAGCAGGGCGGCCGTGAGCGGAATCACCGACTTGAGCAGCGGCGTGAACGGGTAAGGCAGACCGCCGGCTTCACGTGACTGTTCGCGGAAACGCCAGGCGTCATGCACGTAGTCCAGGCTCTGGACGAACAGAAAGATGCAGACGGGGGCGAGAAACACCAGTGTCCCGATGATGCGCACAGCGCCCGTCGCCTCTCGGTCATTGCGCGATACAGGATATCCACTCGTACATGCTCGTCGCGCTGCAGCGTCCAGGCCGCTGCGAGCATGAACGCTGTGCCATGCAGCCAGGTCACCGACTCCTGCATCCAGATCCAGCCGATGCCGAACACATAGCGCAGCAACACGACCGTGCACATCAGCAGCACCATCAGCAGCGCCAGCCAGGCCACGGCGCGACCCAGCCGGTCGCACACCGCGTCGATGACGCCCAGCATCCGCATCATGATTCGCGCTCCAGCCGGCGCAGAAACACCTGCATCTCGCGCGCCGCCTGCATGTCACCGCGTCCGGTGGCCACCTCGATGCCCTGCTGCCACGCATCCTGCGCGCCTGCGCGGTCGCCGCTCTCGAGCAGCGCCCGGCCCAGCAGCTTCCAGGCGGCAGAGTAGCCGGCATCCTGGGCGAGGGCCTGCTGCAGGTGTTCGACCGCCGCGGCCGGGTCATCGCCCTGCAGGCACAGGTTGCCCAGCGAGAATCTCAACAGGGCGCTGTCCTGCCCGCGGGCAAGCATGGCCTCGAGATTGCTGCGTACATCCGCCATGGCGCGTTCCCCGCCCGGTTGCCTCAGCGACGCCAGAAGGCCGGTGTGAGCAGCACCAGCACCGTAAAGACTTCAAGACGACCCACCAGCATGCCGAAGATGCCTGTCCAGCGCGCGATCAGGTTGACGTCGCCAAAGCCGGCACTGACATCGCCCAGTCCCGGGCCCAGCACGTTGAGCGTGGCCGCGGTCGCCGAGAACGCCGTGATCTGGTCCAGGCCACTGGCCAGCATCACCAGCATCATCAGTGCGAATACGATCATGTAGACCGAGAAGAATCCCCACACGGCTTCGATGACGCGATCCGGCACGGCCCGGGTACCCAGCTTCACGGGCATGATTGCCGAGGGGTGTACCAGTCGGCGCAGCTCGCGATCGCCCTGCTTGAGTACCAGCAGCCAGCGCACCACCTTCATGCCGGCGGCGGTGGAGCCGGCACATCCACCCACGAAACTGATCAGGATCAGCAGTACGGGCAGCGCGCCTGGCCAGCTGGCGAAATCCGTACTGCCAAACCCCGTGCTGGTGCCAAATGACACCACCTGGAAAAGACCCTTGATGAAGGCCCGATCGACGGCCTCGTAAACGCCTGCCAGCATCAGGTAGGCCACCACGATGACCGTGACTACGCAGTAGAACGTCAGATAGGCGCGGAACTCGGCATCCTGCAGGTAATGCTTCAGCGACGGTGCCCGCCACGCGAGAAAATGCAGCGAGAAATTGACGCCGCCGATGAACATGAACACCACGGCGATCAGCTCGATCAGCGGACTGTCGAAATAGCCCATGCTGGCATCACGCGTGGAGAATCCCCCCGTGGCCACGGTAGAGAAGCTGTGGCAGATGGCATCGAATGCGCTCATGCCGGCCGCCCAATAGGCCAGGAAACAGCTCACGGTCAGCGTCACATAGACGTACCACAGCGCACGTGCCGTGCCGGTGATGCGTGGCGTGAGCTTGTTGTCCTTGACCGGGCCGGGGGTCTCGGCGCGATACAGCTGCATGCCGCCGATACCCAGCATCGGCAGGATCGCCACGGCCAGCAGAATGATGCCCATGCCGCCCATCCACTGCAGCTGCTGGCGATACCACAGGATGGCCGGGGCCATGTCGTCGAGACCGGTGAGCACGGTGGCGCCCGCCGTAGTCAGGCCCGACATCGATTCGAACAGGGCGTCGGTGAAGCTGATATCCGGGGCGCTCACCAGCATCAGTGGCAGGCTGCCGAACAATGGCAGCACCGTCCACATGGAGGTGGTGACGATAAAACCGTCCTTGATGCGCAGATCTGCCGTGACCGCGCGAAACGGATGCCACATCAGCCCGCCCGCCAGCAGCGCGATCACCATCGCCACCAGGAATGCAGGCCAGGTGCCATCGCCGAAGATCAGCGAGATCGCTATCGGCGGCAGCATCGCACCACTGAACAGCATCAGCAGCAGGCCGGTGACCTTCGATACGATCTTCCAGTGCATTTGCGGTGGTTTCAACGCGCAGCCTCAGCGAGTCCGAGTCAGACGAAGGTCACGCCGACCTGGAACAGTCGTTCCACCGCATCGATGTGACGACGATCCGACAGAAACAGGATGACGTGGTCTTCGGCCTCGATGACGCTGTCGTGATGTGCGGCCATGACCTTCTCGCCGCGCACGATGGCACTGATGGTCGCACCCGGCGGCAGCGGAATCTCCTCGATCGGTCGACCGACGACTTTCGAGTTCTCGGGATCGCCGTGGGCAATGGCCTCGATGGCCTCGGCTGCCCCGCGACGCAGGCTGTGCACCTTGACCACATCGCCGCGACGCACGTGCGCCAGCAGGGAACCCAGCGTCACCTGCTGCGGCGAGATGGCGATGTCGATCGTGCCGGCCTGAATCAGCTCGGCATACGAAGGCCGGTTGACCAGCGCGAGCACGCGGTGAGCGCCAAGCCGCTTGGCCAGCATCGCCGAGAGAATATTCGCCTCGTCCGCATTGGTGACGGCACAGAACACATCCGCGCTGTCGACGTTTTCCTCCAGCAGCAGGTCTTCGTCGGCGGCATCGCCGTTGAGCACGATAGCCCGGTTGAGCTGTTCGGAGATGTGACGTGCGCGCTCGGTATCGCGCTCGATGATCTTCACCTGGTTGGTGTGCTCCAGGGCGCGGGCCAGTCGCAGGCCGATGTTGCCGCCGCCGGCGATGACCACGCGCTTTACCGGCTCGTCCGCCTTGCGAATCTCCCTCATGATCGCGCGGATATGCTTGCGCCCGGCAATGAAGAACACCTCATCGCCCTCGAAGATCACCGTGTCACCATCGGGAATCATGCTCTCGCCGCCGCGATAGATCGCCACCACGCGGGCCTCGGTATTGGGCACATGCTCGGAGAGCTCTTTGAGCGGGCGATCGACCAGCCGCCCGCCGAGCTGGGCGCGTGCACCGACCATGCGCACACGTCCTTCGGCGAAATCCAGCACCTGCAGGGCACCGGGATAGTGAATGAGCTGCTCGATGTACTCGGTGACCAGCTGCTCCGGACTGAGCCGTACATCCAGTGCCACGGCGTCGGATGCAAACAGCTGGTCATGGCCCATGTACTCGGCGGCGCGGATGCGGGCGATCTTGGTAGGCGTGTGGAACAGGGTGTAGGCCACCTGGCAGGCCACCATGTTGACCTCGTCGCTGTCGGTCAGCGCAATCAGGATGTCGGCATCGGCCGCACCTGCACGTTCGAGCACCGCCGGGTGCGAGGCGAAGCCGACCACGGTGCGCACATCGAGGCGGTCCTGCAACTCGCGCAGCACCCGCGCGTCGCGATCCACGATCGTGACTTCGTTGGCCTCCTCGCGTGACAGACTGTGGGCCGCAGTCGATCCCACCTGTCCGGCACCGAGAATGAGAATCTTCATTCGCGCACTCCGTCTACCGGATCCCCGACCCGCCCGGACTCAGATGAATTCAAGGTTCGCATAGGCCACGACCAGCCACTTGCTGCCGGTGTCCTCGAAATTGACCTGCACACGAGCGTGCGAGCCCGCACCCTCGAGATTAAGCACCGTGCCTTCGCCGAATTTGCCATGACGGACTCGCTGGCCCAGCTGTATGCCTGTTTCGTCGCCGCGCAGCGAGCGGCGCGCACCAGACAGCGGACGCGCACCCCCCATCGGTCTGCTGACATGCAGGTTCGGCCGGATCTCCTCGACCAGTTCTGCCGGGATCTCGCGGATGAAGCGCGAGGCCAGTCCGTAGTTTTCGACCCCGTGCAAGCGCCGGCTCTCCGCATAGGTCAGGTAGAGTACCCGCATTGCCCGCGTGGCGCCGACATAGCAAAGCCGGCGCTCTTCCTCCAGGCCAGCACTGTCGTTGAGTGAACGCTGATGCGGGAACAGGCCCTCTTCCAGGCCGGCCATGAACACCAGCGGAAACTCCAGGCCCTTGGCCGAGTGCAGCGTCATCAACTGTACGCAGTCCTCCCACTTGTCGGCCTGACCCTCGCCAGCCTCCAGTGCGGCATGCGCCAGAAACGCCGACAGGCGTGGCAGCGCATCGTCGCCCTCGTCGGGGTCGAAGCCCTGGGCGGCATTGACGAGTTCCTCGAGGTTCTCGACGCGTGCCTCGGCACGATCACCCCGTTCCGCCCGGTAATGCTCAAGCAGCCCGGAAGCAGAGATCACGTGCTCGGTCTGCTCGTGGAGTTCAAGGCTGCGCGAGTGTTCGGCCATGGATTCGATGAGCGTGAGAAAACCGTGCAGTGCACGCGACGCGCGCGCTGCCAGTCCGTCACTGACCAGCGCCCCGGCCGCCGTCCACAGCGAACACCCGGCCCCGCGCGCATACGCACGGATCTGGTCCATCGTGCGTGCACCAATACCGCGCGTTGGCTGATTGACCACCCGCTCGAACGAAGCGTCATCATTGCGATTGTCGATCAGGCGCAGGTAGGCCAGGGCATCCTTGATTTCTGCACGCTCGAAAAAGCGCAAGCCCCCATAGACCCGGTAGGGCATGCGTGCCGAGAGCAGCGCTTCTTCGAACACGCGCGACTGGGCATTGGAGCGATACAGGATGGCGGCCTCACGTCGGAGATTGCCCTGCGTGACCCAGTCGCGAATTCGGTTGACGACGAATTCGGCCTCGTCGTACTCGTTGTAGGCTGCATAGACCCGGATCGGCTCGCCCTCGCTGTCATCGGTCCACAGGCTCTTGCCCAGTCGGCCTGCGTTGTTGGCGATGATCGCGTTGGCAGCCTTGAGTATCGTCGCACTTGAACGATAGTTCTGTTCGAGCTTGATCAGGCGGGTGCCGGGGAAGTCGCGCTGGAAGCGCTGCAGGTTTTCCACCTGTGCGCCACGCCAGCGGTAGATCGACTGGTCGTCATCGCCGACGATGAACATCACGGAAGCATCGCCGGCCAGTACGCGCAGCCACGCATACTGAATGGCATTGGTGTCCTGAAACTCATCCACCAGAATATGCCGGAAGCGTCGCCGGTAATGCGCCAGCACCTCTGGATGGTCGCGCCACAGCTCGTGGGCGCGCAGCAGCAGTTCCGCGAAATCCACTACCCCGGCGCGCTCGCAGGCCTGCTCATAGGCGCGGTAGAACCGCACGAGTTCCTCGCGGGCGGGGTCGTTGCGGGTGTCGATATGCTGCGGGCGCAGGCCCTCATCCTTCTGGGCATTAATGAACCACTGCACCTCCTTGGGTGACCAGCGGCTCTCATCGGCCTCGAGGCTTTTCAGCACGCGCCGAAGCAGGCGCTGCTGGTCCTCGGCATCGAGGATCTGGAAGCCCTGCGGCAGCCGGGCCTCGCGCCAGTGCAGCCGCAGCAACCGGTGGGCCAGTCCGTGGAAGGTACCGACCCACAGCGGGCCGGATGGCATGTCCAGCAGCTGCTCGATACGCCCGCGCATCTCGGCGGCGGCCTTGTTGGTGAAGGTGACCGCGAGCACCGACTGGGGCGAGACGCCCTCAACGGCCACCAGCCAGGCGATGCGGTGGACCAGCACGCGTGTCTTGCCGCTGCCGGCGCCGGCCAGCACCAGCAGCGGTTCGGCCGGGGCGCTGACCGCCTCGCGCTGGGCGGGGTTCAGCTGATCCAGAATCGGCGTCACATCCATGGCGTGCATTGTAGCCCCAGCGCCTGGCCTGGGGTCGAACCGTGGACAGCTGAGACCTGATGGAACGCCGGTGGTCCGCCCGGGGTCGAACCATCATTGTTGTGCCGGAGTGAAAGTGATGATCAGAGCCGTCTGCATGTCCCTGCTGGCCGTCGCCGTACTGGCAGCCTGCGCCACCCAGCCCCAGGTCCGCGTCTACAGCGACGATACCGCGGATCCCGGAAGCTTCGAGCGCTTCGCCTTTGTCAGCAACCCCGGCACCGATACGGCCGACTACACCAGCCTTGTGACCCGCCATCTCAAGGAGGCGGTCAGCACGGAACTCGAAGCGCGCGGCTACCGCTACGTGGAACAGCCCGACTCCGCAGACATGCTCGTGAACTTCTACGTCAATACGCGCGAGCGCACGGAGGTGCGGGACCGCCCGGGACTGAGTTTCGATCACTACTATGGCTACCGGCGTGACCGCTACAGCGTCTGGACCGGTTACTCGACCCGCCGCGATATCCGCAGCTACACCGAGGGCACCCTGCACA
>JAFIFN010000191.1 GCA_020832005.1 Gammaproteobacteria bacterium
CGGGGTGTTAACGGGTGCGAAAAAGATTGCGGCGAAGGCAAGACCGAACAGTGGGCCACCAATCAGGATAAAGGGGCGCCGGCGACCGATTCGAGTTTTGGTGCGATCGGAAATCGCACCCATTACAGGGTCCGTAATGGCGTCCCATATACGAGGCACAAGCAACGCCAGTCCCGCCCAGACGGGACTGATATCCAATACCTGGGTGAGAAAGTACAGCAGATAGATCATCGTAATACCGACGTATGAGGCGATGCCGAGAGCGCCGGCAGCCCATCCCATCTGTATGGAACGGCTGAGCGTCTGCTGTTCAGTCTGCACCCTTGTGTTTCCCCGTTCAGGATTACGTGATAAGCGGCCGAATTCTATTGGCCTGACCAATTTTCTGCCATCTTTGATCGAATACGCGTAAACGTCAAGCAGAACCTCGCCTCAGCCAATGCGTTGCCCCCAGTGTCAGGCTGCCTGTCGTGTCCCTTGAGGCCCCAGTCGCAGAACAGTTCGCCTCGGCGGGTGCCGGTGATAGAAGTGGCAGGACGGTCCGAAGAAACCCTGCTTCACCATTTCCGGCTCGTATGTGACGTCCGGAAGATCGGCATGCGCCTGCCGAGTATGCACGCTGGCATGCGGGGAAACCAAATCCTTTGCTTGCTCAGGCTCTATATCTCCTGACTGCGCAAGAGTTGCACGCCATCCTCGCGCGCGAGGCGAAGGGCTTCGCGCAGGACCTGCATGTCCCCGATATGGTTTGCGAGCAGCAGGATCAGCTTCGCGTTTACCAGCTGGCTCTGCGCTTCGTCCAGGTCGCGGTGCGTGTCGATCAGCGCCTGGTAGAAGTCGTCCGGCGCTTCGATGTTCGGATCCAGGCGAATTGTCATTTAGCCACCTCGGTTTCGGTTTCCGCGGCGAGCGCGCGTGCCTGCGCCTTGCGGATCGATGCTGCGTCGAATCTGCGCCAGCGGGCGCAGACGTGCTGGTCGGGGCGCAGCAGATACGCGGTGCCGGAGCGTGCGTCATATCGCTCGGCGAACAGCCCGTCGACATCCTCAAAGAAGCGCCCGATATCGGCACGCACGCCTTGTGCGGAGATGATCAGGGTCTCGACCGGAACCGGCAGGCGCCGCAGCGACTCGAAGGTGTTGCGCATGGTTTCGGAGACGGCCTGGGTGCCCGTAAAGTACAGCAGATCGAAGCGACCGCCGATCTGGTCGATGAGCCAGGAGGCGCCATCGCGCGAATCCAGCGGCGCATCGATTGCCGGGGCGCCGGGTCTCATGCGGGCGCCGAATGCGTCCCCGTCAGGCGTGTTCAGCGGGGAGGTCGAGTAGGTTGACGGCGTGGACAGGCGGCCGCTGTTCACCAGGCTGCGCGCAAACGCGTGATGCTCGGCGAGCTGCAACGTGGCGTCGCGGAAGGCGCGACTGATGCCGCTCTTCGGCGTGATGAAGTCGGTGCTGCGCGTGGAGTGGAGGATGTTCTCGTCGGCTGCAGGGCGGCGCTCGGCATCGTAGCTGTCGAGCAGCGTATCCGGGGCGCGGCCGTCCACAATCAGTTTCAGTTTCCACGCCAGGTTGTCAGTGTCCTGGATGCCGCTGTTGGCGCCGCGTGCGCCGAACGGCGACACCTGGTGCGCGGCATCGCCCGCAAACAGCACGCGCCCATGACGGAAGCGATCCATGCGCCGGCACTGAAAGGTGTACACGCTGACCCATTCGAGCGTGAACTTCGCATCCGGCCCGAGCATCGCCTGGATGCGGGGCATGACGCGCTCCGGTTTGCGCTCCTCTTCCGGGTTGGCGTCCCAGCCGAGCTGGAAATCGATGCGCCAGATGTCATCTGCCTGGCGATGCAGCAGCACCGACTGGTTGCGATGAAACGGCGGATCGAACCAGAACCAGCGTTCGGTGGGAAATCCGGCGCGCATCTTTACGTCGGCAATCAGAAAGCGGTCGCGGAACACCTGGCCTTTGGATTCGAGGCCCAGCGCCTGCCGCATCGGGCTGCGCGCGCCATCGCAGGCCACCAGGTAGTCGCACTCGATCACGTAGCGGCCATCGGGTGTTTCCACCGTGACTTCGACGCGATCCGGATGCTGCGCTACCGCGGTCACGCGGTTACGAAACCGCAGTTCGCCGCGCGGCAATGTGTGCAGCCGTTCGACCAGGAACTGCTCCAGGTAGTGCTGCTGCAGGTTGATGAATGCCGGGCGTTTGTGGCCGGACTCGGGCAGCAGGTCGAACTGGTAGAGCATCCGGTCCTGCAGGAACACCTTGCCGGTGTTCCACACCACACCCTTGCTCACCGCACGTTCGCCGCAGCCGAGGCGGTCCAGAATCTCCAGCGTGCGCTTGGCGAAACAGATCGCGCGACTGCCTTCCGAAAGACTGTCGTCTGCATCCAGTACCAGCGTCTGCACGTTTTGCAGGCCGAGGTCGATCGCGGCGCACAGCCCCACCGGCCCCGCACCGACCACGATCACCGGTACACGCCGCCTGCCGGACTCGATCTCGGGTGGCGCGCGGTACTGGGAGAGTGTTTCGGTCAACTGCATCGCGTGACGTGGCAAGAATGGAGTTCCATCACCAACACACGAAGGCACACTGCAAGGCGAGAGATGTTTCCCCGTATGCGTTCCTGCCTGCCGAAGCTCCGGCTACGTTGCGCTAGAGTATCGCAAGGACACAATATCAGCCTTCCAGCGCCTGCCACAGTTCCTTGTCACGCTGTGCGGTCCAGATGCGCGGATCCGGATGAGCGGTGGCCTCGTCGTAGGCGCGGCTGACGTCGAACGGCAGGCAGTGGTCGAAGATGACCCAGTGGCCGAACTGCGGCTTGAGTGTTTCGTAGGTCTCGCGGTAGATGGCCTGAAGCGGCTTGCCCGCCTCGGCGCCTTTGAGCACCGACTCGAACATGCGGGTGACGAACGCCTGCGTGTCCTGCAGGCCTTCCTCCGCCTGCCCGGGATTCATCAGCGCGTCGCCGCGGCCCGGCACCAGCCGTTCAGGTTTCAGCGCGCGGATGCGCTCCAGCGTTTTCGGCCAGTCCTGGAGGTACGCGTCGCCAGTGTAAGGCGTCGCGGCAGACTCGACCAGGTCGCCGCTGAACAGGATCTTCTCTTTCGGCAGCCAGACCACGGTGTCACCTTTGGTGTGACCGCGTCCGAGGTGCATGATGCGTACTTCGAGCTTACCCATCCAGAGTGTCATTTCGTGGCTGAACACGATGTTCGGCCAGGTCAGGCCTGGAATCGACTCCACCGAACGGAACAGACGCGGAAAGCGCTCGATCTCGGATTTCATATCAGCTTCGCCGCGCTCGACAATCAGATCCCAGGTGCCCTGGCTGGCGATAATGTGCTCGGCGTGGTAGGCGGAGGCACCGAGCACGCGCACCGCGTGATAGTGCGATAGCACCACGTACTTGATCGGCTTGTCGGTGACCTCGCGAATGCGGCGAATGACGTCCTGCGCCATCACCGGCGTGGCCTGGGTGTCGATCACCATCACCGAATCGTCGCCGATTACTATGCCGGTGTTCGGATCCCCCTCGGCGGTGTACGCATAGGCGCCCGCACCCAGTTTGACGAAGCTGATCTTCTTTTCCTCAAGATCGGCCTGCGAGGCGAACCTCTTTTCCATACGTCCCCCGGGGTGCAGCCCTGCGCGCCGCTGCGCGGCAGCGGATACGGCATTATGATTAGTGAATTATATTCCCTATAGCCTATATGATGACGTTGGGATCCTCTACACAGGCTATCATTCGGACCGCCCCGCCGCAATCCGGACAGTCATCCCGGACACGTCCACGCCATCGCGAGGAGCTGCCATGCGCGATCACGTCACGCCCGAGGAAGTCGCCTTCTACCGTGAGAGCGGCTTTGTCATCCTCCGCGGCTTCTACACGCCCGACGAGATCGAAGCCTGGCGCACCCAGGTCTGGAGCGCCGTCGAGCAGCGTGGCGACGCCCGCATCCTCGACGGCAAGCCCACCGCCAACGAATCAACCGACTTCTACGCCAACGTCTTCCTTCAGCGCGTCAACCTCTGGGAGGACCACGCCGGCCTGCGCGGCCTCATGCTCGACCAGCGCTTCGGCAAGATCGCCGCCGACCTCGAAGGCGTCGACGGCATGCGCATCTGGCACGACCAGGCCCTCATCAAACACCCCTGGGCCAACCAGACCTCCTTCCACCTGGACGTCTGTTATTGGTCGTTCTCCTCACGCCACGCCACCAGCATCTGGATGGCGCTGGACGATATCACCCCCCGGAATGGATGCCTCTACTTCCTGCCCGGCAGCCACAAAACCGCCCGATTCGAGAACGTCGGCATCGGCCCGAACATGAACGCCCTGCTCACCGTCTACCCCGACTGGAGCAACATCGAACCCTACTGCGCCGAAATGAAGGCGGGCGACGTTTCGTTCCACAACGGCCTGACCGCCCACGCCGCCGGCCCCAACATGACGCCACGCCTCCGCCGCGCCATGAGCTGCGGCTTCATGCCCGACGGCGCTAGGTTCAACGGTACGCGTAATGTTCTGCGAGAAGACTACTTCAACAGCCTCACCCTCGGCGACGAACTCCATAACGACCACCAGAACCCCCTGCTCTACTCTCGCACCAAATCCAACAGCATCGAAAGAAGTAAAGCCGCAGCAGCCAGCGGCTCGTTCCTGTAAAGCACGAGGTGTCTTTTTCCCAGAGCCGAATACCGATCGCACTTGAGCATACTTGGGTCAAGACGACGTACGGCTCTTAGTCGCTGGGGGACGGACGCGGGCACTGCTCGATTGTGTGGGATCAGCGTGAAGGGCGACCTGCGGCTCATAGAACGCCCGCTGCAGCTTAACGATATGGACACGCCAGCCGGCGGCTAGTCCTGCGCTGCTTCAGTGGCGGGCGTCAGCACTTGCAAGCCGGGTCGGTAAAACGCCGCACCGCTGCCGCGAGTTCCTCGTGGTAGGCGTTGAACGCCGGCGCCTGGATTTCCGGGTACTCCCACAGGGTCGCGTTCGGGATGAAGGCCTTGGCATCGACCGTCGTCTGGTAGAGCGCCTCACCCTCGGCGAGCAGCAGCGTGGGCCTGCCCAGCTTCGGCAGGCGCGTCCTGCCCGGCCACGTGAACACGGCATCATATGGCCACCAGAGCTGGCGGCCGGCGCGCAGCTGCTCGGCGAACAGCGACAGCAGGCGCTCGCGCGAGAGCTTGTGGCCCTGCCACTCGACATACGCGCGCCACTCCTGGCCCAGCGCATCGATATCGTCCATATAGGCTTTGTCGCGCGCCAGCTCGGCGTGCAACGCCGTCTGCCGGGCGTCATCGACGTAGAACGGCAGACCGATGAGCAGCACGCGGTTGACCAGTGCGGGGCGCTCGATGCCCAGCTCGGCGGCGAGCACGGCGCCGGTATGAAAGCCCAGCACGTCCACGGCACCGGCCGCGCCTTCGCCGTAGCCCAGCCCCAGCAGCACGTCGGCAAAGGCCAGCGCATAGTCCGTCACGCCGACACGCGACGGCGGTCGCTCCGAGCCGCCGAAGCCGGGCGTATCCGGACACAGCACCACCCGGTCGCGGGCCATCACCTGCGCGAACTCGTCGTAGAAATAGCCGGAATA
>JAFIFN010000192.1 GCA_020832005.1 Gammaproteobacteria bacterium
GCGCCCGCGACCTGCTGGGTGACGAGCTCTACGACCAGAGCGTGCTGCCCAGTGTACACCTGCAGCGCGCCGGTCAGCCGCAAGAGATCGCCCAGGCCATCGTCTTCCTGTGCTCGGACGCGGCCAGCTACATCACCGGCACCACGCTCACGCCGGATGGTGGCCTGACGTTGACCGTTTGAGCACTCGGGAAGTCACACAAGGAGCTTCGCCATGAAACGAATCCAGCTCACTCTCTTCGCCCTTGCTCTTGCCTTTACCGTCCATGCCGACACTTCTGCTTCGGCAGAACCCCGCGCTGTGGTCGATAACGTCTATACGCTGTTCGCCGCCGGCGACGTGGAGGGCTTCGCCGCTTTGATGGCGCCGGATATCGTCTGGAACGAGGCTGAAGGCAACCCCTACGCCGATCTGAATCCGTACATCGGGCCGGAGGCCGTGCTGACCGGTCTGTTTGCGCGCCTTCTCAGCGATTGGGAGAATTTCACGGCAACGCCGAACGAGTTGGTCGTTGAAGGCGACCGCGTGGTCGTCTTCGGCCGCTACGGCCAGACATGGCCGGCCACCGGCCAGATGCTCGACATTCCTTTCGTGCATTCGTGGACGGTGCAGGATGGCCGACTCGTGGCGTTCCAGCAATACACCGATACCGCTGCGCTCGTCGCTACGATGACGGGCCATTCGAGCGCTGTCGAACCGGCGTCGGATTCACAGGCGAACGCGTACGAACAGGTCGCCCTGTTTCCGGCCGACCGATCCCTGGTGCGCCCCGAAGATGGGGTGATGCTGGCCGACGGCACGCTGCTGGTCGCCGATCAGGTGCACGGGCTGGCGGCACTGGCCCCGGACGGGGCCAAGAGACCGTTCGGCAATTTCGCCTCGGCCGGGTACGTGCACGAACCGCCCGACCGCAGCGCCGGTCCGAACGGTGTGGCGCTGGAACCGGACGGAGTTCATGTGCTGGTCGCCGATATTTTCACCGGAGCGATCTATCGCGTGAATATCGAAAACGAGCAGGTGGAACGCATCCACCAGCACGAATTTGGGGCCAACGCAGCCCGCAGCGACAGCTCTGGCGCCCTGTGGTTTACCCAGTCAACGGAAAACAGTGGTCCGGATTCGGAGGCGCGGATGTTCGCGGCGGTCGATATGCGGTCGCTGGACGGCGCGCTCTATCGTCTGGCGCCGGCCGATGAGGAGGGCACGCGGCCCGCAGCCGAGCTCAAGATCTCCGGGCTGGCCTTCGGCAACGGCCTGGCGATCGACGAGGCGCGCGGGCAGCTGTACGTGGCCGAGACCATGGCCGATCGCATCATCGGCTACCGCCTGGACGTGAAATCCGGCGCGCTTTCTGAAGGTCGGGTGGTGGCCGAACTGCCGACTCCTGACAATATCGAGCTCGATGCCGCCGGACGCCTGTGGGTTGCCTCGCCGATCGCCAACGCCCTGCTGGTCGTCGATCCCGAATCCGGACATTGGTCAACGGCCTTCCACCCGCAAAGCCCGAAACACGAACGCCTGATGATCGAGTGGCAGCGCCGCACCGCAAGCGGTGAGCCGCGACTGGAGCTGTTCGGTCCGGATATGTGGTCGCCGTTGCCGGGACTGATCACCGGCCTTATCCTGGCCTCCGAAAGCGGCGCGATCTACCTCACCGGGCTGGGCGATACGCTGGTGAAGCTGGAATCTACGGAATAGTTGATCCGATTACGGAGTAGCAGCTATGGATCTTGAACTTACCGGCAGAGTCGCGTTGGTCACCGGCGCGAGCCGCGGTATCGGGCGAGCCATAGCCCAGGGGCTGGCCGCCGAAGGTGCCCGGCTTGTGATCGCGGCCCGCGGGTCCGAGGCACTGGAGGAAACCCAACGCGCTCTGGAAGCGACCGGCGCCGAGGTATTGGCCGTGCCGGCAGATGTCGGCGACGATGCCAGCGTGACGGCACTGGTCGAGAAAGCTCGCGAACACTTCGGGCGGATCGACATTTTGATCAGCAACGCCTCGGCGCTGGCCGTGACCGGCGATCGGGCGAGCTGGGAGGCGAGCCTGAATGTGGACGTGATGGGTGCAGTGCGGCTGGTGGAGGCGGTATTGCCGATAATGCGCGAAGCGGGTGAGGGTACGATCCTCCTGGTGTCATCGACCTCGTCGATCGAGGCCGCGCCGATGCCGGACTTCGGCTACACCGCCGCCAAGGCGGCTCTGAATGCCTATGCCAAGAAGCTCGCGGTCGTCGAGGGATCGCATGGCATCAGGGCCAACGCGCTGCTGCCCGGCTCGACCGAATTTCCGGGCGGCGGTTGGGAGATGATGCGTGAACACCAGCCCGGGATCTACGAGATGGTTCGCCAGAGCGTACCCTCGGGACGGCTTGGTACGCCGAAGGAGATCGCCGAGGCCGCCGTGTGGCTGGTCTCGCCACGGGCCGGGTGGGTCAACGGTGCCGCGCTGGTCGTCGATGGAGGACAGTCCAAGGCGATCCGCTGACTCACAAGATCCGACTCAGGGACTGTCTGTAACGTGTGGGGAACTCGTCCAGGCTCATTGAAGCAGAAATGACGAAAGACTGACGGTCGCGGGATTGCGCGGCTCGCGGCTTCGGGCTCAAGCTGACGGCCATGCCAAACGCCGATACCGCAGCAGCGCAGCTCCAGCCCTCGCGCTTCTTCGCCCACACGGCGCTGCTCATGGCCGTGCTGGTTTTCTTGAGCTTCCCGCTGACCTACTACCTGCCGGTCCTCGCCCGCTCCCACAACTTTCAGCTGCTGGTCCATATCCATGGCCTGGCCTGCTTCGCCTGGATCGCGCTGCTGGCCTGGCAGACCCGGCTGGTGGCGGCGGGACAGGTGGCGCGGCATCGTGAAATCGGTCTGGCCGGCTTTGCCCTCAGCGGTGGACTGATCATGTCCGGCTACTGGGTGGCCCAGCGTGCCGGTGAGAATCGCCTGGCACAGGGCATGGCGCAGCCCTGGGAATTCACCTTCTACAACCTGATCGATATCAGCCTGTTCGCCCTGCTGATGATCGGCGCGATCCTGCTGGTCACCCGGCATCGCGAGTGGCACCGTCGACTGATCTACGTCGCCGCCATCTGCCTGGTTGCCCCGGCGCTGACGCGCTGGACCCTGAAGCTGCCGTTCTCCAATCCACTGATCGTGGACCTGCTGGCCTACTTGCTGATCACGGTCCCGTTCCTGATCGCCCTGGCGGTCTACGACCGGCGCGTGCTGGGCCGCGTCCATGCCGCCACCTGGACTGCCGTTGCGGCCGTGCTCCCGCTGCAGCTGAGCAGCCCGTGGGTCGCGCGCTCGGCATGGTGGAACGGCATCGCACCGGCGCTGCTCGGATCCGGCTGAACCGTCTGGATCTCATGGACAACATCGAACCCCTCATCAGTGGAGGAAGCGACATGCAGAAAACCGTGGTGATCACCGGCTGCAGTTCAGGATTCGGCAAGCAGTTGGCCCTTGATTAGGCTCGTCGTGGTGATCGAGTCGCTGGCGCTCCTACCGAATTTCATCCCTGAAGGAGAACACTATGCCTGCAAAACCCGCCACCCTCGCCCAGGTTTTTCTGCGCACGCGCCGCTTGCGCACACAACGCTTTACAGACATAAACCGCTTCCTGCTTGCTCTGTTCGCCGTCGTGCTTTGCACACCTGTCCTCGCGCAGGAGCACCACAACCGCGCGATCGTCGAAACCGCCTACGCCAACTTCGCACGCGGCGACGTCGCGGCCTTCCTGGAGATCCTCGATCCGGACGTCATCTGGGTCGCCGCCGAGGGCTACCCCTACGCCGGTACGTACGTCGGCCCTGATGACCTCCTGGAGGGCCTCATCGCGCGCATCGGCGCGGAATGGGACAACTACTCGGTGGTCACCAATACTTACATCGCAGAAGGCGACCGCGTGGTCGCGCTCGGCTACTACAGCGGCACCTACAAGGCCACCGGTCGCAGCGTCGAGGTGCCGTTTGCCCACGTGTGGCAATTCGTGGATGGCAAGGTCGTCAGCTTCCGCACATACACCGACGGCCCGCCCTGGCAGCGCGCCGTTTCGCCGACGCCTGGCGACTGAGCCGCTCTCGCCCTCATCCACTCACCAACTCTGAGTCACTGATCATGAGTACACCTTCCAGGTAACGGGTTTTCACCGCTTGATCTACCATCGGCTTTGGCCGGCGCTCTGTGTGTCTCGGTTTTTGTCGAGTCGCAGTCAATTATTGGGGATCAGGGCGATGGCAAGTTGGCGGGGCGAGCATACCTTGACACCATCGAATTGGCGGCCAAACAGGCGGGCGAAATGGGTCTTGTCGCCGGTGACAAGAAAGTCGCATTGCAGTTGCAGTGCGGCGGCGAGGACAGGCTGATCCTTTTCGGGCAACAAGTCTCGGAATTCGCCCTTCAAGTCGATATGGCTGAACTTGCTGACGTGCAAACCGTCAAGACGCTTGTCCAGCCATTGGACGCCATCCGGGAACTTGGTGGTCAGATTGCGACGCGCCTCGGCCACCACGTAACCATCAACCACCAATTGGTGATCAAAATTTAGAAGTTGGCTGATCAGGCTTCGTATGGCGCCGTCTGACTTGGCATCGGAGAAAAGGATGTTGGCATCCAGAAAAATCCGCATTGCTCAGCGGTCTTTGAGCCACTCGGCCAATTCGGCCTCGGATTCATCGAATTCCTGAATGCGTGCTTCCGAGTATTTTTCAATCGGCAGGGTCACGGCCGGGCGCAGCAGCAAGCCCTCGCTGGTGGTTTCAGCGATAAGCTGATCGTCAGCCTTGAGGCCGAGCTCCTCGCGTAAGCGAGCAGGCAAGGTAATGACGCCTCGCTGATTGATGGTTACTGGAACTTTCATGGATGCAGTATTGCAGAATTACTGATTGTCTGCAATCCTCAGCGGTGGACTGATCATGCCCGGCTACTGGGTGGCCCAGCGTGTCGGTGAGAATCGCCTGGCACAGGGCATGGCGCAGCCCTGGGAATTCACCTTCTCCAACCGGCTATTTGCCGCGCGACGCAGCCTTGCCCAGGGCCGATGTTTTCCTTCCGCGCGGCGCTGGTCGTGGGCCGAGGTTAGCCCAAGGCGATCCGCTGACTGGTAGGATCTAAGCCAAAGGAGGACTCGCTTATGCCAGCAAAGAAACTTGATGAAGCCACGGTGCGCGCCCGTCTCGCCGACCTGGAAGGTTGGACACTTCGCGATGGCAAGCTGTATCGCAAGTTCAGCTTCGAGGACTTCATCGCGGCTTTCGGCTTCATGGCCCGCATGGCGCTGGTCGCGGAATCCATGGGGCATCACCCGGAGTGGTTCAACGTCTACAAGGATGTCGAGGTGTCTCTGACCACTCATGATGCCGGCGGCATCAGCGAGCTGGATTTCAGGCTCGCGGCGGAGATGAACAAACGATTCAGCACTTGATGCGCGTATCTAACCACGGGCATTTCAGTCGGGGGGTAGAACGCATGATGAAGGAAACTGGAGCAGGCGTGGCCTGGCTTTCGGCGGCGACGTTGCTGGCCCGGGCCATGCTTGCTGGTTACCAGGCCGCTGGCTACGACCGGAT
>JAFIFN010000193.1 GCA_020832005.1 Gammaproteobacteria bacterium
TCCAGGCATACAGCGCGTCGTTCGGCTCGCCGGCCAGCTGGGCCACCGGCGTGTATTCGACATTACGGACGTGACACAGCGCCTTGGCCGCCTCGCCCCAGGGGGCTGGGACGCCGACGGTCAGGACCAGCCGAAGACCGCCAAGCTCACGGGCGCGTTCGGGGGATTCGTAGTGCATGGTACTGCCACTCCCAGTGTCGAGGGAAAGTCACGCCATCTCCCGGCGCCTCGGTTGTCACTTGTCGGAGCCCCGGGTCGAGCAGGCGCCACATTCACCGACTCGACCCGAGGCATTCGCCCTGTGAGAGGCCCGTCCGCCTATTCGAATCGCACGGACAGGGTGACGCCGTACGAGCGCGGCGGGCCGTAGTTCGTGAAGTTCCACAACCCGGCAACGGGCAACGCGGAGAACCGGTAGGTCTCATTCGTGAGGTTGGAGATGTATCCGGTGAGTGCCCAGCGATCACGCCGATCATGCAGCGTCGCAGAGACATCCACCAGCGTACGCGAATCCATCTGCGTCCCGGGTGCATTGAACACGTCGGTCTCCGCCTTGGACTGATAGTTCGCCGCGCCGGTGAGCGTGACCCTCTGCCCGTTCCGCAGCCCGAACTCATAGGCTGCACTGCCCATCAGCTTCCATTCGGGTGAGAACGGTACATCGAAGTCGAGAAGCGAAATCTCCTCGCCGGCGCCGCGCAGGGCCGGCAGGACACCGCGCTTGTACTTGTGGTCGAGCCAGTTGACCGCAGCCGTGATCCGCCAGTTATCGGTGGGGACCCAGGTGGCCTCGACATCGATACCCTTGACTTCGGAGCGACCAGTGTTGACCGTCACGGTTTCCTGCTGATTGGAGCCGTCCGCGGCGACATACGGTGCCACGACGGCGCGCTGCAGGTCATCGTACTGAGTCCGGAATGCGGCGATGTTCAGACGCAGCCTCGCATCCAGCAGGTCGGCCTTGTAACCGATCTCGATGTTGTCGTTGGTCTCTGGATCGTACGAGCAGAACTCCACCGTGGCACAGGTTTCCGAGAACCCGCCCGACAGGAAACCGGTGGCATAGCTCAGGTAGACCATCTGGTCATCGTTCAATCGGTAGTCCAGCACGGTCCGCCAAGTGGTCTCGTTCCAGCTGTCGCTGGCATTGAGGAAGACACCGAAATTCTCCGGCGGCAGCGGCACACTGTTGCCGTCCCACTCACGCGCGGAGATACCCGCACGGCTGATCATCTGCGAACGTACGTCGCGGCAGACGCCGTCCACGAAGATGATGTCCTGCGGCTCCGTGAATTCTGAGCACAGCCCGCCGCCGTCAACGAAACGCACATAATCCTTTTCATCACGACTGAAACGGATACCAGCGGTCAGGTTGAGCCGGTCGGTGACCTCAAAAGTACCGTCGAAAAACAGCGCGTACTCGTCGCGATCCTGCTCTGTGCCCTGCAACTGGTAGTCACGCAGATCCCGCGTGTCCAGATTCACCCGGCCGTCTGCTCGAACGAAGCTTTCGGTCTCCGGATCAAACACCGGAATCAGTGATGTCAGACCGACCTGGTAGAAGCTCCTGAAGTTGAAGCTGTCCTTGAAGTAGTTTGCACCGAGTACGAAGTTGAACGGGCCGTCCAGCAGCGACGCGAATCGAAGCTCCTGCTGGAATGTGTAGCGTTCGGTATGTCGGCTGGAGTCGAACAAAGTACGGAACGCCTCACCGGTGTAGGTGCTTGGCAGGCGCTGGCGCTCCTCCCGATAGCCGGTGATCGAGGTGATCTCACCCGCGCCGAGTGCGAGCGTCTGGGTGAGGTACAGACCGTTGGCATCGACGCGATGTCCGGCATCCATGCGAATGTCATCGTTACCGGTGATCAGCGTACTGAATACATCCCGCTGCCCTGCAAGCTGGATCCCCGGAAACCCGAGCTGGGTCAGCAGGTCGGCTTCGGTGCTCTCGTTCACCCCGGGCGGCGAGTCCGACCGATCACGCACATTCTCGAAAATCAGGTAGGCGCTATAGTTTTCGGTAGGTTCCCAGAGCAGCTTGGCCTTGGTGGCCATGACGTCCTTGCCACCGAGACGCCGGCCATTGCCTGCCACGGCCAGGCCAACTTCTTCAGGAGGGAGCGTACCCTCCGGAATGCCGAACAAACCCCACAAGGGCACCTGGTTCGGGAAAGTCGCTGTGGCCTTGTCCGCCTTGTAGTAACCGTCACTCTGGTCGTAGATCGACGCGAGCCGGAACGCCAGATTCTCAGCGAATGGAATGTTCAACGCGGCCTTGACCGAGCGGTTGCCTGCGCCATTTTGGTACTGGCCGTAACCGACCTCGAAGTCCGCACTGAACTCGTCCATCACCGGGCGCTTGGAGGTAATTGAGATCACGCCGCCCGTGCTGTTTTTGCCGAACAGGGTACCCTGCGGGCCGCGGTAGACCTCAATCTGCTGAACATCGAACAGTGTCAGGAACTGCGACGTCACATGACTCAGCGCGAACTCGTCCATCAGGAAGCTGACAGGGGCATCCTGGGTAACCAGGATGATGTTCGTACCCGTGCCGCGCATGCCTCCGCCTGTCGCATTGAAGCCCGCCGGGGCCGACAGCACCAGGCCTGGCGTAATCCGATCGAGCGCACGAACGTCGTTGACGAACGTGCGCGCGAGGTCGGCCTCGGTCACGGTGGAGATGGCGATCGGCACATCCTGCTGCGAGGCCCGACGCATGGTGCCGGTGACCACGATCTCCTCGAGCTGGCCCAGATCGCGTCTCTGCTCGGCCTCCTGGGCAAGGCTGGCCATGCTGGTGGTTCCGAGCGCCAGAGCAACGGCGCCGACGATGGGCTTAGGTGACAGACGAAGCATCGATGTTTCCCCCAGTGGTTGCCTTGGCCCCGCATCGAGCGCGGACGCCGAACAGTCAATCTGCCGGCCAGTCGATACCGGCCAGGCAGATCCTCAAGATGCGTTCACGCCGTGCCCGCCTCGCGCTCACGAGCGACGTTGGCCTCGAGGTCGCCATCGGCGACACGACGCAGAAATTCGTAATCCAGCACGTAGGCTATGGTGCCGTCGTCAGCCGGATAGGCGACCGGCCCATGACCGATGAACAGGTACTCGGTTTCGACATCCGCGCGGGCGACTTCGTGAATTTCACCGAGGGCTTCGTAGCCGTAGACACCGGCAGGCGCGCTGCCCACGTCATAGAGCAGCTCACCCTTGGTGACAAAGAATTCGCCGGAGCTGAGGTGCTTGTGCGGCAGAATTCTCGAACCCGGCTGCATGCGCACGTAAAGCGCCCATCGCCCGGTGACCGCACAGAAACGCAAGAGCTGAAACTCGATGCCCTCGCCAAGTGAGTACCACGGCAGCTGACTGGTATCGGCAAGCAGCGCGCCGGTGGCGCCAGGATCATGTACTCTGCTGGACATACCGCACTCCCCCGAAGCGGCCTGGACAACCCTGACATGCGGGGCTGTCGACAAGTCCAAGGAAGTTTGCGTTGCCGTTTTAAAAAAAGCAAGCAGTACTGTTTTTGAAGATCAGCGCTGACGCTTTTTTTTGCAATGCAATGAAAACAATGAAAATTCTTAAGATGACACCGGGCTGACAGCGTGCTTAAATGAAACGCGAAGCTGCTGCGGGATGTCAGCAGCGACGCGGTCGCCATGGCTCATGCCGACCACGCGAAACTCTGGAGCTGGGGGAGAATCGATCATGTCACTGACACGTGAGCAGCTGCTGGACGGCTATCGTCGCATGCGTGCGCAGCGCGAATTCGACGAGCGCATGCGCCGGGAATTCGAGGCCGGCACAGTGCCAGGTTTTATCCATCTGTACTGCGGTCAGGAAGCGATCGCAGCGGCCGCCTGCATGCACCTTCGAGATACCGACTACATCGGCAGCACACACCGTGGCCACGGCCATTGCATTGCCAAGGGCTGCGATATCGGTGAAATGCTGCTCGAGATCTATTGCAAGCAGGGTGGCCTGTGCAACGGCAAGGGTGGCTCGATGCATATTGCCGACATGAACAAGGGTATGCTCGGCGCCAACGCCATTGTCGGGGCTGCACCGCCGATCGCGGTGGGGGCTGCCTTGGCTGCCTGGAGCCAGGGGACCGACGGCGTCGCCCTTGCCTTCATCGGCGACGGCGCCTCCAACCAGGGGACTGTGTTCGAAGCACTCAACCTGGCCTCCGTGCTGAAGCTTCCCATGATCTTCATGTACGAAAACAACGGCTATGCCGAATTCACCGGCGCGAAGTACCACGTCGGTGGCGGCGACATCGCCGCGCGTGCAGGCGCTTTCGGTATGCCTGCCCCCAAGGTCGATGGCACCGACTTTTTCGCGGTCCATGACGCCATGGCCGCGGCGGTCGCACGGGCGCGCTCGGGTCAGGGACCAAGCGCAATCGAAGCCGTTGCATCGCGCTGGTACGGGCACTTCCAGGGGGATCCGCAGGCCTACCGTTCCCGCGAAGAACTCGACGAGGTCCGCCGCAGTGGCGACCCACTGAAGAAATTCCGGGAACGGGTACTCGCAGAAAGCTGGCTGGAAGACAGCGACATGGACGCCATTGACCAGGAGCTTCGAGAGCTTATCGACGAGAAGGTCGCGGTGGCCAAGGCCGCGCCTAATCCGGACACCGAAGCCCTTTACACCGACGTCTATCTGGAATACTGAGGGGGAATCACCACATGGCAAAGAAAACTGTACGTGAGGCCATCAACGAAACCCTCGCGCAGGAAATGCGTCGCGACCCCCGGGTCATCGTGCTCGGCGAGGACGTGGCGGGCGGCAAAGGCGGAACCTCGGACACCGAAGAGGCCGCAGGAGGCGTGTTCGGGCTGACGGCCGGTCTGTACAAGGAATTCGGCGGACGTCGCGTCATCGACACACCGATCACCGAGTCGGCCATCATTGGTGCCGCGGGTGGCGCAGCGCTTGCCGGCATGAGGCCGGTCGCCGAACTGATGTTCATCGACTTCATCGGCGTGTGTCTGGATCAGATCATGAACCAGATCGCCAAGTTCCGGTACATGTTCGGGGGCAAGGCCACGACACCCGTCACCATCCGCACCATGATTGGTGCCGGCATGGGTGCCGGCCCGCAGCATTCCGGCGCGCTTTACCCCATGCTCACCATGGTTCCCGGCCTGAAGGTGGTGGTGCCATCCAACGCCTACGATGCCAAGGGCCTGCTCGCCACGGCCATTCGTGACGACGACCCGGTCATTTTCTGCGAGCACAAGGCGCTTTACACGGAAGCGTGCGAAGTGCCCGACGAGGACTACACCATTCCGTTCGGGCAGGCCAACATCACCCGCGAAGGCGAACACGTCACTCTGGTCGCCTTCTCCAGGATGGTGTTGTTCGCCAACCAGGTCGCCGACCGGCTCGCGCGTGAGGGCATCAGCGTGGAGGTCATCGATCCCCGGACCACCTCGCCGCTCGACGAAGACGCGATTTTCGATAGCGTCGACAAGACCGGCCGCCTGGTGGTGGTCGACGAATCCAACCCGATGTGCAGCATGG
>JAFIFN010000194.1 GCA_020832005.1 Gammaproteobacteria bacterium
GGCCCCGCTTCACGGTTCTCCCCCAGCAACACCTCCCATTTAACCCGCGCGCAGCTGCGCTGTGACCGCCGTCACGGCGGGGGTACGTGACTGTGTCTACCGTGAGCTGTCACCCGGGCGATGTGCGCCCGGCACCACCGTGTCAGCTGCCGGGTTTCGCATGTCCGTGTCCACCACCGAAGTCTCCGCCAGGGTGCCGAAGGCCGCCGCGGCCTATGAGCGCCTGCGCGTACTCATCGCCGCAAGTGATGCGACCACCCGCGCCACGCTGTCGCGACACATCATCAAGCAGTGGCCCATCGCCACGGTCACCGCCTGCAACGATTCCGGACCGATGCTGGCGCGGAAAATCCATGCGCTTCACAGCTACGATGTCATCCTGGTCACGATCGACTTCGCCGCGCGAAGCGACTGCTGGGATGCCGGCGGCCTGACCTGGCTGCGTGACATCGGCGATGCCGGCGTGCATCCGCCGATCATCATCGTCGCCGAGTCGGGCAGCGAGTACTCGGCCGTCCAGGCCATGGCAGCCGGCGCGGCCGACTATCTCCCCCAGGCCCTGCTCAGTCGCGAGTTCCTGATCAGCCGCGTGCAGGCACTACTGGGCGACCCGCATGGCAACAGCAGTGAGCGCATGCGCAATGCCCGGCGTACGGCCGCGCAGATGGGGCTCAATCCCTACGGCTACCAGCTGCTCGACTGCCTGGACTACAGCGGGCGACGTGCGGTTTTTTTAGCCCGCAGCCGCGAGCTCAAGCGCGAGGTCGTGCTCAAGGCACTGTGCGCCGAAGAAGGTGCACTGACGCTGGATCCCGAATATCTGCGCTTTGCGCGCGAGTTCAGCCTGATCTCGTACTTCGACCACCCGGCCGTGGCCGGCATTTTCGAGTTCAAGGCCAACCGCCGTTACTGCTACATCACGATGGAATATTTCGCACGCGGCGACCTGCGTGCGCGCATGCGCAATCCCCTGCCCGAAGACGAGGCACTGCGACTGTTCGGCGCGCTGCTCGATGCACTGGAGCTGGTGCATGAGGCCGGCATCGTGCATCGTGACCTCAAGCCCTCGAACGTGATGCTGCGCGACAACCAGCGCGTGGCGCTGATCGATTTCGGTCTGGCCCGGGAGCTCGATGATTTCGCCGACCTCACCGTCGCAGGCGAAGTCCGCGGCACACCCTATTACATGAGCCCGGAGCAGGCCCAGGGCGAGGCTGCAGACGAAAGAAGCGATCTCTACAGCACCGGCATCCTGCTCTACGAACTGCTGACCGGCGAGAAACCCTATCGCGGCAAGACCGCGCCGGCCATTCTCGAACAGCACGTCAACTCACCGGTGCCCGTGCTGCCCGAGGCCTGGGGCCGCTTCCAGCCGGTGCTCGAGCGCCTGCTGGCCAAATCTCCGCAGGCGCGATTCCAGAACATCGCCGAGCTGCGCGCGATGCTGCGTCCGCTGCTGGGCTAGCGGCGAAAGCGCTGCCGGGGCGTGATCTCCGGCCACAGTTCCGCCAGTGAGATCGAGCGTCCGTTGGCCTGCACGACGCGGCAATGCTCTCGTCTCAGCAGACGCGGCTCAGGCGCACCGCAGGCATGCGCGATGACACCGAGTTCGCGCTCGATGGACTGCGCGTACTGGCTCACCCGCACGGCCTTCTCCTGGGGCACCAGTCCGCGCTGCAGCCTGCGGTTGTGCGTGGTCACACCGGTGGGACAGGTATTGCGATTGCACTGCATTGCCTGGATGCAGCCCAGCGCGAACATGAAACCACGCGCCGAGGCGACGAAATCCGCACCCGCGCACAGCGCCCAGGCAACCTCGGTCGGATTGATCAGCTTGCCGCTGGCCGCCACGCGCACGCGCTCACGCAGGCCGTACTCGGAGAGAATATCGACGAGCTGCGGCAGCGCCTCCTTGAGCGGCAGACCGACGTTGTCCATCAGCGCCATCGGCGCCGCACCCGTGCCGCCGTCGCCGCCGTCGATGCTGATGAAATCCGGTGCCGAGGCGATGCCGCGCTCCCAGATCTCCTCGCACATTGCCGTCAGCCACCCGGTCTCGCCGATACAGGTCTTGATGCCCGTGGGCTTGCCGCTGACGCGCCGGATGCGCTCGATCATGTCGAGCAGCTCGCCGGCGTTGCCGATTTCCGGGTGACGGTTCGGGCTGATCGACGGCTGGCCTTCCGGGATATGCCGGATGGCGGCAATCTCGGCGGTCACCTTGCCGGCCGGGAGAATGCCGCCCTTGCCGGGCTTGGCGCCCTGGCTGAGCTTGAGCTCGAACATGCGCACCTGCGGATGTGCCGCGATCTCGGCCAGGCGCGCGTCGCTGAGCAGGCCGTGTTCATCACGCACGCCATACTTGGCCGTGCCGATCTGGAAGACGATATCCCCGCCACCCTCGAGGTGATAGGGCGACAGGCCGCCCTCGCCCGTGCTCATCCAGCAGCCTGCCATGCGCGCACCATTCGACAGCGCCAGCACCGCGGGTCGCGAGATCGCACCGAAGCTCATGCCGGAGATATGGAACAGCCGGTCGGTGGTATAGGGCGTGGCACAGTCCGGCCCCAGCGTCAGCGGCCGCGTGGGTGCGGCATCCTCGGAGAGCGTCGGGAAGGCGGTGTTGAGAAACATCACCGTGCCGGCCGGACGCAGATCGCGGGTTGAGCCAAAGGCCTGGGTATTGTCGACGGCTTTCGCAGCCCGATAGACCCAGGCGCGCTCGGCGCGGTTGAACGGCATCTCCTCGCGATCCAGCGCGTAGAAATACTGGCGGAAAAACTCGCCGAGGCGCTCGAAGAGATAGCGGAAGCGGCCGATGACCGGATAATTGCGCCTTATCGCGTGCTTGGTCTGGGACACATCGATGATGAACATCACGACGATGGCCAGCAGCAGCACGCCAACCATGAATATCAGCAGTTGACCGGCAAGACTCAGCACCTGGGCGACGAAGCCCAGCGTCGTCTCGCTGGCGACCGGCGGGGTGCTGCCAGCGCCCGCGTTCAGGCCGGTACTCCGGGCTCGGGCACCAACTCACCGCCGGCCCCGCGCATCGGCAGCGCCTGGTCGGCAAACAGTGCATCCACGTCGGCCTGGCTGGAGGTCTCCAGCGCGCGGCGCACCGTCCAGGGATCCAGGTGCCCGGCAAAGCGCGAGATGAAATCGAACATGTAGTTGCGCAGCACGGCCTCACGGCGAAAACCCAGCCAGGTCGTCACCCGCGGAAACAGGCCGGCGGCATTGAGCGCCACCAGGCCGTCGTCGGCAACATCCTGCGCCATCGCCGCCACCACGCCCACGCCCATACCCAGGCGCACATAGGTTTTGATGACATCGGCATCGCGGGCCGTGAACACCACGTCCGGCACCAGCCCCTGGCGGGCAAACGCGCTCTTGAACGACGACTCACCCTTTTCGGAAAACACGTAGGTGACCAGCGGATGCTTCGCAAGATCCTGCAGCGTCGGGGCACGTCCCAGCCTGGTCAGGTCATGGTCGGGCGGCACCAGGATGACACGGTCCCAGCGATAGCACGGCAGACGCAGCAGCTCGGGAAACAGTCGCTCGCCACCGGTGGCGATGACGAAATCGATCAGCCCGCTTTCCACCATGTCGGCAAGCTGCTCCGAGGTGCCCTGGTGCAGACTCAGCGAGACATCCGAGTAGACCTCGCGAAACGCTGTGATCACCCGCGGCAGCACATAGCGGGCCTGGGTGTGGGTTGTGCCGATCGACAGCACCCCGCGGCTTTCCTGCTTGAGGTTCTGCGCAATACGCTGGATGTTCTCCACCTCGCGCAGGATCACGATGGCGCGCTCCACGACCTCCTGGCCCTCGACGGTGATGCCGGTGAGACTCTTGCCGCGACGGGTGAACAGCTTCAGGCCGAGTTCGTCTTCGAGCTGACGTATCTGCTTGCTGACGGCCGGCTGCGAGGTATGCAGACGCTCGGCGGCGGCGGTGATGTTCAGGCCGTTCTCTGCGACTGCGAGCACGTAGCGGAGTTGCTGGAGTTTCATAGTTCCCATTATCCGCCGCAACGACGCTGACGGCCATGCGGATGTTTGATCTGAACTGCGCTTATCCCCGGGGCAGCTATGGGTAAACCCGAATGTCCACGTTGCAGGTCGCATGCCAACCTGCAACGCAATCGTAACACTCATGGATGCCCCGGCGTGCCGGGCAAAGCTTACAAGGGCGTGCGCACCTGACCCAGGAGCAGGATCGCCGCTGCGTTCCAGCCCGCATGCAGCACGATCGCCGGCAGCACACTGTCATGGCGGTCACGGAACACACCGAAGGCCAGCGACGGAATGAACACCAGTGCGCCATGCAGCAGACCATGCGCCGGCACATGCGCCAGGCTGAATACGACGCTGGTCAGGAGATTCGCCAGCGTCAGCGCGCCGAGGGCGCGTTGCCGTGTCCACTTGAGCAGCAGCGGTTGAAGCCCGCCGCGAAACACCAGTTCCTCGAGCACAGGAAACACCAGGATCACCAGCAATATCGCAGTCAGCCCGGGCGCATCGCCTTTGCCAAGCAGCGCGCGCAGTACCAGTACGCACGCGATGCCGACAGCGAGTGTGAACCACAGCGCAGGATCCCGAGGCCAGCTTCGATGCGATGTCATGTCACAAGTGTGTCACATAGCTTTGTTACAAAGACGTGGTCGCGTCTCGACCACCCTCCCGACAATCGTGCTGGACCAAGTCACGGCCTGTCCGCAGGCACGGTCTGTATTTGCGCTTTTCGGGCGAAACCCGCGGGCCAAGGGCGTTAGCAGTACGCAACACATCACTCACGAAGGGGAACAACGAAATGAAATCATCTCGCACACTCGGTCTGGCCGTGGCGGCCCTGCTGGGCAGCATGGCGGCAGGCGCACCTGCGTATGCTGCCTCGGAGACCGACCGCCTGCTGCAGGTCCTGATCGCCAAGGGTATCCTGACACAGCAGGAAGCAGACTCGATTCGTGCCGAGGCTGCCGAGCCACAGCCCTCGCCGCTGGAAACGCCAGTCCGCAAGGACATGCAGTACGATCCGGTCGAGCCTTTCCAGGCCAGCGACCCCACGATCCGCACGCGCAGGCTTGCCATCGATTCGGCCGACGGCCGCGATCGCTTCAGCATTCGCGGGCGTTTTCAGTATGACGTCGAGCGCGTCGACTTCGGCAGTGACATCCAGAATGTCGCCCGCCAGGGCAACCCCTTTCCCAGCTACGGCAGCCGCTTCCGGCGCCTGCGCCTGGGCGCGCTGGGTGTCATGCACAACGACTGGGAATGGCAGCTGGAGGTGGACTTCGCGGACAACGAAGTCGATCTCGCCAATGCCTACATCGCCTACCTGATGCCGCAGGGTCGACTGGCCTTCGGTCATTTCAAAGAGCCGTTCGGCATGGAATATGCCACCAGTTCGCGGCGCATCACCTTCATGGAGCGCTCGGCCGCCTCGGATGCCTACAAGGTCAACCGCGAGCCCGGCATCATGTACGAGACCATCCAGCCGAACTGGTATGGCGCCTTCG
>JAFIFN010000023.1 GCA_020832005.1 Gammaproteobacteria bacterium
CGCATGTCCGGTGGTGTGGGAGGACGGCGGGGGTGACCCCGCCTCCTACCCTATTTCTGGACTGCAGGAGTTCCTCGATGAGTCTTCGTACACCGCTCTATCCCCAGCATGTCGAGGCAGATGCGAAGATCGTCGACTTCGGCGGTTGGGACATGCCGCTGCACTACGGCTCGCAGCTCGATGAACATCATGCCGTACGTCGCAGTGCGGGCGTTTTCGACGTCTCGCATATGGGCGTGGTTGACCTGCGAGGGAGCGATCCCCGCGGCCTGCTCGCCCGGGTCATGGCCAACAATCCCGACAAGCTCACAGCGCCGGGTCGCGCGATGTACACCTGCATGCTCAACGAGCGCGGCGGCGTCATCGATGATCTGATCGTCTACCGCTTTGCCGATGATTTTTACCGCGTCGTCGTCAATGCCGGCACCCGCCGCGGCGACATCGACTGGCTGTCACGGCATGCCGGCGGCTTCGGCGTCACGGTGCATGAACGCAACGAGCTTGGCATGCTCGCAGTCCAGGGGCCCCATGCCCGCGCGCTGGCGGCTCCGTTGCTGCCCGTGTCTGAGGCACAGACGCTGGCGCTCAAGCCCTTCTCAGCCTGCCAGGATGGCGACTGGATGGTGGCGCGCACCGGCTATACCGGCGAGGACGGTTGGGAGATCGTGCTGCCGCAGGCGCAGCTGGTATCCCTCTGGTATGCACTGCTTGGCGCTGGCATCCAGCCCTGCGGACTCGGCGCGCGCGACACGCTGCGACTCGAAGCGGGCATGAATCTCTACGGTCAGGATATGGACCAGGACACCTCGCCCCTTGAATCCGGGCTGGGATGGACCGTGGCGTGGACGCCCGAAGAGCGCGATTTCATCGGCCGTGCGGCGCTCGAGGCCCAACGCGCCGCCGGAGGGCTGAAGCGATTCGTCGGGCTGCTGCTTACCGAGCGCGGCGTGCTGCGTGCCCACCAGCGCGTCATCACGCCCACGGGTGACGGCGAACTCACCAGCGGCACGTTCTCACCGACGCTGGGGCGCGCTATTGGGCTGGCACGGTTGCCTGCCGGTGACTCGGATCAATGCGAAGTCGAGATTCGCGGCCGACGCCTGCATGCACGCATCGTGCGTCCGCCGTTCGTCCGGCATGGCAAGGTGCAGATCGAACTGTAAGGAAGAAGTGTTTGCGCAAGCGGCCGCAGGCGCGCTGCCCGGGCCAGTCGAAACGTGGAAGTGGGAGACAACCATGAGCGAAGTTCCGTCGGATCTCAGGTACACATCTGATCATGAATGGCTGCGTGAGGAGGACGATGGCAGCGTCGTCGTCGGCATCACCGACCATGCCCAGGGCGCACTCGGTGAGCTGGTATTCGTCGAAGTGCCCGAAACCGGCAGCGATGTCACCCAGGGGGATGCCTGTGCGGTGGTCGAATCCGTCAAGGCGGCCTCCGACGTATATGCTCCACTCAACGGCGAGATTCTCGAGGTCAACGAGGCCATCGCCGATGCGCCCGAAAAGGTCAACCAGGACCCGTATGGCGACGGCTGGCTTTTCCGCATGCGCCCGCATGATGCGAAAGACCTGGACGAACTGCTCGAAGCGGAGGCCTACCAGGCCCTGCTCGACGAGCTCGACTGACGATACGGCCACGCGGCCGAGGATGTGATCATGGCGTTTATTCCCCACACCCAGGGCGATATCTCGGAGATGCTGGCAGCCATCGGTGCGGCCAGCATCAACGAGCTGTTCGACGAGATACCGGAAAGTCTTCGCGTGGACGATCTGCCCGGGATTCCCGAGGCCATTGGCGAGATGGAGATCACGCGGCTGATGCAGGCGCGTGCTGCACAGGATCGTGGTGCCCTGTGTTTCATCGGTGCGGGTGCCTATGAGCATCATGTGCCGGCGGCCGTGTGGGAGATCACCACGCGTGGTGAGTACTACAGCGCCTATACGCCTTACCAGGCCGAGGCCAGCCAGGGCACCCTGCAGCTGATCTACGAATACCAGTCCATGATGGCCAGTCTCACCGGACTGGATGTCTCGAATGCCTCGCTGTACGACGGCGCCTCGGCGGTGGCCGAAGCGGCCCTGATGGCCGTGCGCGCGAACCGGCGTTCGAAGTCGCGCCGGATTCTTGTTCCGCGCACACTCTCGCCGGTATACACGCGGGTGACCTCGGCGATCGCCGGAACCCAGGGCATCAGCTTCGAGCGCGTGGATTTCGATGTCGCGACCGGCACCACGCCACTGGCCGCGCTGAGCGAATGGGAGGGCGAGGACATCACCGCGCTGGTGATTCCACAGCCGGGGTTTCTCGGCTGTCTCGAGGATGTTGATGCGCTGACCGACTGGGCGCACGCACACGGTGCGCTTGTCATCGCCGTGGTCAATCCGCTGTCGCTGGCACTGCTGCGCCCGCCCGGCGAGTGGGGGCAGGCCGGCGCCGACATCGCCTGTGGCGAGGGACAGCCGCTGGGCGTGCCGCTGTCTTCGGGCGGACCGTACTTCGGGTTCATGACCACGCGCATGGCTCATGTGCGCCAGATGCCGGGCCGGATCGTCGGGCGCACCGAGGATCTCGATGGAAAGCCGGGCTTCACGCTGACGCTGCAGGCGCGCGAGCAGCACATCCGGCGCTCGAAGGCGACCTCCAACATCTGCACCAACCAGGGTCTGATGGTGACGGCGGCGACGATCTACATGTCACTGCTGGGCGCCGAGGGCCTGGCGCGTGTGGCTGCCGCCAGTCATGCCAATACCCGGCAGCTGGCCGACGCCCTGTGCACGGTTCCGGGCGTGGATCGGGCCTTCGCCACGCCGTGTTTTCATGAGACCGTGCTTAAGCTCGACCGACCCGTGGCGCCGGTACTCAAGGGACTCGCAGAGCACGACATCCTCGGCGGATTTGACCTTTCCGCCGACTATCCGGAACTCGGCCACGCAATGCTGGTGTGTGCCACGGAAACCAAGACCGCCGAGGACATCGCAAGCTACGGGCGCGCCCTGTCCACGGTGTTGAAGCAGCTGAAGGTGGCCTGATATGACTGAACCCTTGATCTTCGAACACTCCCGCGCTGGACGTTACGCGCGCGCCCAGGCCCCGAACGTGCGTGCGGAGCTCGACCTGCCGCCGTCGCTGCTGCGCAAATCTGCGCCCAACCTGCCGGAGGTGTCGGAACTGCAGGCCGTGCGCCACTACACTCGCCTGTCACAGCTGAACTTCTCGATAGACACGCACTTCTATCCGCTGGGTTCGTGCACGATGAAATACAACCCGCGTGCCTGCAACAAGCTGGCGATGCTGCCCGGACTGGTGGACCGGCACCCGCTGGCGCCCGCCTCGCACAGCCAGGGTTTCCTGCAGTGCATGTTCGAACTCCAGGAAATGCTCAAGTCGGTGACCGGCATGAAGGCGGTATCGCTGACGCCGATGGCCGGTGCCCAGGGCGAGCTTGCCGGCGTGCTGATGATCCGGGCCTATCATCATGCCCGCGGCGATCATCACCGCAACGAGATCCTCGTGCCCGACGCCGCCCACGGCACGAATCCTGCGACGGCAACGATGTGCGGTATGAGCGTCGTCGAGTTGCCGACTGATGCTGACGGCGACGTCGACATCGCCGCCCTCGAGAAAGCCGTGGGTCCGAACACCGCGGGCATCATGCTCACCAACCCTTCCACGGTAGGCGTGTTCGAACGCAAGATCGAGCGCATCGCAAAGATCGTGCACGCCGCCGGCGGGCTGCTCTACTACGATGGCGCAAATCTCAACGCCATTCTCGGCAAGGTTCGCCCGGGTGACATGGGCTTCGATGTCATTCACATGAACCTGCACAAGATTTTTGCGCGGGGGCGGGGGGGCCGCGGCCCTGGTTCGGGTGCCGTGGGTGTGGGCGAGCGCCTCAAGCCGTTCATGCCGATTCCGGTGGTGGCGCAGGAAGAGGGCAAGTATCGCTGGCTGGATGAACGCGACCTGCCGCAGAGTATCGGGCGCCTGTCGGCGTTTATGGGCAATGCGGGCGTGCTGCTGCGCGCGTATGTCTATATGCGCATGCTCGGCCACGACGGCATGAAGCGCGTGGCCGAGTTTGCCACCCTGAATGCCAACTATCTTGCCGCGCGGCTCAAGGCCGCCGGCTTCCAGCTTGCCTATCCGGGACGGCGCGCCAGCCACGAGTTCATTATCACGCTCAAGCGCCTGGCCAGGGATCGGGGTGTCACCGCCATGGATGTGGCAAAGGCGCTGCTCGACTACGGCTACCACGCGCCCACCACCTACTTCCCGCTGCTGGTGCCTGAATGCCTGCTCATCGAGCCTACCGAAACCGAGTCCAAGGAAGCTCTGGACGGCTTCATCGATGCGATGTGTGACATCATGGAGCGCGCGGTGCGCGACACCGAGCAGCTCAAGGGTGCGCCCTATACGTTGCCGGTGCGTCGCCTGGATGATGTGCGCGCCGCGCGCAAGCTTGATGTGGCCTGGCGGCCCGACAGCGCCGCCTAGAGGCGGGCATGGTATCGGCGTTTACTGGAGAAAGAATTGACGGCATTGATCTGCGGCTCGCTGGCCTTCGACAACATCATGGTCTTCCCCGGACGCTTTCGCGAGCACATTCTGCCCGATCGCATCCACATGCTGAATGTTGCGTTCATGGTGCCGGAGATGCGCCGTGAGTTCGGTGGCTGTGCCGGCAATATAGCCTTCAACCTCCACGGCATCGGTGGTGCCGCGCTGCCGATGGGCACCGTCGGGCAGGACTTCGATGCTTATCAGCAGTGGCTGGACGCCAAGGGCATTGATACCCGATACCTGCGCCGTATCGATGATCGCTTCACGGCACAGGCCTACATTACGACGGATCTGGATGACAACCAGATCACGGCTTTTCATCCCGGAGCGATGGAGCAATCGCATCTCAACAAGGTGCCGACCGATGCGGGTGTGAGCATCGGCATCATCGCGCCCGACGGCCGGGACGGCATGATAGAACATGCACGCCAGTTCGCCGAGGCGGAGATTCCGTTCATTTTCGATCCCGGCCAGGGCCTGCCGATGTTCGAGGATGCGCAGTTACGTGACTTCCTCGATATGGCGAGTTGGGTGACGGTCAACGACTACGAGGCCGGTCTGCTGCAGCAGAAGACCGGGCTCGCACCGGCAGAAATTGCCGAGCGGGTACGCGCCCTGGTGATTACTCGCGGTGGCGAAGGCTCGGTGATCTGGGTCGGCGACCGCCGGCTGGACATTCCGGCGGTGCGGCCCGCGGCCCTGGTCGACCCGACCGGCTGCGGGGACGCCTATCGCGCAGGCCTGCTGCACGGCCTGATGCACGAGGCCGACTGGGAGATCACCGGCCGCCTGGCCTCGTTGCTGGGCGCCATGAAGATTGCCAGTCCGGGGACACAGAACCACAGCGTAAGCCGCGAGCTCGTGGCCAGCGAATTCCGTGCGGCTTTCGATAGCGACCTGGGGTTCTGAGCCCGTCGTGGGTGTGTGGAATGTTCCTCCCCGTCGAGTGTCTTAATATCTCCAGGGGCAATTGAAGGCCAGCGGAGAGTCGTGATGAACCATGGAAGGGGCGTGTTTGCGGGCGCAAGGCTTGCCGCGCTGATGTTGTTGCTGCTGGCGCCGGTCATGTTGCGGGCGGAATTGCCGCTTGAGGTGCTCGGCGATGTGCCTGCCGATGAGTCCCCCGACTGGGCAGCCACCCTGTCGCGTATCGCACCGGGCGTGGTGTCGATTCGCGTGGACGGCACGCGTGCCTTTGATACCGAGTGGAACCAGTCAACCCAGGCCACCGGCTTCGTCGTCGATGCCAAGCGTGGGCTGATCCTGACCAATCGCCATGTGGTGATGCCGGGGCCGGTGGTCGCGATGGCCGTGTTCCTGAACCAGGAAGAAGTGCCGCTGACGCCGGTGTACCGGGATCCGGTGCATGATTTCGGGCTGTTCCGTTACGACCCGTCAGCGCTGAGTTTCATCGAACCTGCAGAGTTGCCGCTGGCACCCGAGGCGGCCCGCGTTGGCCGCGAGATCCGCGTCGTGGGCAACGACGCCGGTGAGCAGCTGTCGATTCTCGCCGGGACGCTGGCACGCCTGGATCGCCAGGCGCCGGACTACGGTCGCGGCCGCTACAACGACTTCAATACGTTTTACCTGCAGGCCGCATCCGGCACCTCCGGCGGTTCGTCGGGCTCGCCGGTGATCGATATCAACGGCCAGGTGCTGGCACTCAATGCCGGCGGCCGGGCGCAGGCACAATCGAGCTTTTTTCTGCCGCTGGATCGCGTGCTGCGCGCCCTTGAGCTGATCCGTGCCGGCGAGCCGGTGGCCCGTGGCACGCTGCAGACCACGTTCGTGCGCCAGTCCTATGCCGAGTTGCGTCGACTCGGACTCGACGAGGCCACGGAAGGCGAGGTTCGCGAGGCGTTCCCGGAGCAGACGGGTATGCTGGTGGTCGAGCAGATTCTGCCGGGCGCACCGGCCTCTGAGGCGTTGCAGCCAGGCGATATCCTGCTTGCGGTCAATGGTGATCTGCTTACCGAGTTCCTGCCGCTGTCGATCGCGCTTGACGATCATGTGGGCGCGCCGGTCAGCCTGTCGCTCCAGCGCGGCGACCAGCGCCTCGACGTCGATATCGAAGTCACCGACCTGCACGCGATCACGCCCGACCAGTTCATCTACGTCGGTGATGCCGTCGTACATCGACTCTCCTACCAGCAGGCGCGTCACTACAACCTGCCCACCGAGGGGGTGTATGTGGCCAATCCCGGCTACGTGTTCGCCACTGCGGCGATACCGCGTGGCGCGGTCATCCTGGAATTCAACGGGCGTGCCACGCCGGGGTTGGATGATTTCGAGTCGGCGCTGGCCGAGATCGCCCACGGTCAGCGTGTTGCCGTGCGCTTCGTGACCCTGGATGATCCTTCCAGCCCGCAGTTACGGGTCATGCAGATGGGACGCGACTGGTTTCCGGCTGAGCGCTGTGCGCGCGATGACCCCAGCGGTCACTGGCCCTGTACGCCCTTGGCCGAGCCGCCTCCCTCGGCTCCCCCGGCTGCGGCCAGCACGCGCTTCGTGCCCCAGAGTGATCGCCGCGTGCGCGAGGTGGCCGCCTCGCTGGTACTGGTGAACTTCGACATGCCCTATGTGCTCTCCGGCATCAACGAGCGGCACTACTATGGCACCGGCCTGGTCGTGGACGCAGCGCGTGGCCTGGTGGTCGTCGATCGCAACACGGTGCCGGTGTCGCTGGGCGATGTTCGCCTGACCTTCGCCGGCTCGCTGGAGATACCCGGTCGCGTGGAATACCTGCACCCGATCCACAACCTGGCCATCGTCTCCTATGATCCGGCCTTGATCGGGGATACACCGGTGCGCAGCGCGCGCCTGTCCACCGGCGGTCTGCCGTCGGCCGGCGATCGCGCCTGGGTCGTGGGCTTGCGGCCGGATCACTCGCTGATCAGCCAGGCCACCGAGGTGTCCTCGGTGGAACCTGCGAATTTTCCGTTGTCGCGAACGCTGGGCTTTCGCAACGTCAACCTGGATGTGATCCGCCTGGTCAATCCACCCAGTGAAGTCGATGGCGTCGTGCTCGACAACAGTGGCAGGATCATGGCGAAGTGGTCGAGCTTCCTGGTCGATGGTGCCGGTGAGGCCGAGCAGTCGACCATGGGCATTGCCGCCGAGCTGGTTGCCGAGACGCTTGAGGCCCACGTATCTCAGCGGGCATTGCAGTCCCTGGAAGTCGAATGGCGCATGCTGCCGCTGGCCGGTGCACGACGCCTGGGTGTCGACGAGGCGTGGGTGCGGCGCTTCGAGGAATTCTCGCCACGCCGTCGCCAGATGCTCAGCGTGGTCCGGGTGGTGGCAGGTACGCCGGCGGCCGAGCTGCTGCAGTCGGGTGATGTGCTGCTGAGTATCGACGGCCAGCCGGTGAATACCTTCAGGGCCGTTGAACGCGCCAGTCAGCGCGACACCGTCGAGCTCAAGATCTGGCGCAACAATGCCGAGCACCGCGTGGAAGTGCCCACGGTTGCGCTGGAGGGTGAGGATGTGGATCGTGTGCTGCGTTGGGCCGGTGCGCTGCTGCAGCCGCCGCACCGCGCGCTTGCCGCGCAACGGGGCATTCCGCGCGACGGCGTCTATGTCAGTTACTTCGCGTTCGGCTCGCCGGCATCGCGCTACAACCTGTGGGCGGGGCGGCGCATCGTCGAGGTCAACGGTCAGCCGACGCCTGACATGGATGCATTCATTGCAGTGGTCTCGGCGCTGGGCGAGGACGACGCGGTCCGGCTGCGCACCATCAACTGGAACAACGTGCCACAGGTCATCACGCTGCGACTCGATGAGCGCTACTGGCCGGCCTACGAGCTTAAGCGCACGCAGGCGGGCTGGGAGCGTCACGAGTTACGATGATGTCCCTGCGCTTCATGGTCGCCATGGCGGCGATCGTGCTGCTCGCTTCAGGCCTGCCGGCGTCGTGGAGTGCCGCCGAGACAGTGTCGCGCGCGCCCTCAGGCGACGTGTGGGTGCGCGAGCAAGATGCAGGAGATGCCGTGCGCCTGGTGCTTGTCAACGAGCACTTCGCACCGGTGCATGTTGCCTGGCATCTCTCCGAGATGGAAAACACCTCGGTGGACGGGGTGACGGCCGGGACGCTGGTGGTGGCGCCGCGCGCCGAGCGGGGCCTTGTCACCGTGCGCGGCGCACGGCCGGGTGCCTGGGGTTTTCGGTATCACTTTCACTTCCTCCATGGGGACCCGCTGGCAGAGCACGCAGCCGACGCTGTCTACCGCCCGCCATTCAAGCCCGGCGCGCGCTTTCGTATCACCCAGGCCTGGCCCGATGTCTTCACCCATGATGATGTCGCCAGCCACCATGCCATCGACGTCGCAATGCCCGAAGGTGCCCCCGTGCATGCCGCACGCGCAGGCGTGGTGTTCGAGGTGGCCGATGGCTTCGAGGAAGGCGGTCTGGATGCACAGCGCCTGGCGTCGGCAGCGAATTTCGTGCGCGTACTCCACGACGACGGTTCGATGGCGCTGTACGCTCACCTGGCGCCCGGTTCCATCAACGTGCAGCCCGGCCACCAGGTGAGCACCGGTGCGTTACTTGGCGCGGCCGGCAGCACCGGATTCTCTACGGGCCCGCATCTGCATTTCGCCGTTCAGCTCAATACGCCAACAGGGCTTGTTTCCGTGCCTGTCGTGTTCCGTGGGCCGCAAGATTCGCAGCAGTCACCGCGCCGCGGTGACTGGCTGGCAGCGCCACCCTGATGGCGGCTGACCCGCCCTGGCTGACCATCGTCAGCGGTGGCCAGAGTGGTGTGGACCGGGCGGCACTCGATGCAGCGCTGGCGCTGAACGCCCCCTGTGGTGGCTGGTGTCCGGAAGGCCGCCAGGCCGAGGACGGTGTCATCGATTTCCGCTATCCCCTGACGATCCTGCCCGGTGCCGGCTACCCCGAGCGTACGCGCCAGAACGTCATCGACAGCGACGCGACGCTGATGCTCAACCACGGAGCGCTGCGGGGCGGCTCACTGCATACCCTGGAGTGCTGTGACGACATGGACAAGCCGGTGCTGGTGATCCAGGCAGGGCGTCAGTGCGTCGAGGACTGTATCCGTGCGGCGCATGACTTTGTCAGCGACAACGGCATCCTCGTGCTCAATGTCGCCGGCCCGCGCGCCTCCGAGTGGCCCGGTGGACATGCCTTCGCCTACGCCGTTGTGACGGGCCTGCTGGCTGTGCCGGCCTAGGCTTCGGACGATTCGCTCAGCGCTGCCGCCAGAGCGGCTGGCGTGGACAGCGGTGCCGAGCAGCGGGTGCCGATACACAGGTAGGCGATGGCCGATTCCATCGGCCGCTTCAGGGCCAGCGCTGCGGGCAGATCCGCGACCGCAGAAGGAATGCGCAACACCATCCGGCGCGGCGAATAGACGGCCGTGGCGACCTCCACCAGCGCATCGGCTTCCAGCCCCTCACCGCGGATGATGACGAGATCCGGCGGGCGCAGGTGCTCCTCGAGAGCGTCGAGCATCGTGCAATGCGCCACGGGATACTCGCACATGGCCGTCCAGGCTGCGCGCAGGGTTCGTTCGGCCACCTCAAGATAGCGCGTCTCGCCAAGCAGCAGGCCCAGCCGCTGCAGCGCGAATGCGGCCATGCCATTGCCGGCCGGCGTGGCCTCATCGGCGAACGGCCGGCTGCGATGGATCAGCTGCTCGTGGTCGTTGCCGATGAAATAAAAGCCGCCACGCGTGCGATCCTCGAACTGCGCAAGCATGGCCTCGGCCAGTTCGATGGCAAACCCGAGCATATCGCTGTCCCAGGCAAGCTCCAGCAGCTTCAGTGCCGCATCGATCAGGGCAGCATGATCGTCGAGCCAGGCCAGCTGCGTGCGATGTCCGCGGCTGTGCACCGCGAACAGCCGGCCGTCATGCCAGAGTTCCGCGCGCAGGAACGCCATGGCCTGTTGCGCCGATTGCGCCAGTCGCGGATCCGACAGCGAACGGGCAGACACGGCCATGCCGCTGATCATCAGCGCATTCCACCCGGTCAGGATCTTGTCATCGCGCGTTATGCGCGGGCGCGTGGACCGCGCGGCCAGCAGCACGGCGCGTGCCTGGTTCAGGCGTGACTCGACGGTGCTGGCCGGCAGATTCAATTGCCGGCCCAGCGCCTTGAGGTCGCCGCGCGCATGCAGATGCCAGTGGCCATCGACCGATGGTGCCTCGTCGAGCCCCATGAACGGGGCGAGCACGGCAAACTCATCGGCGCTGAGCAGGCGCTCGACCTGCTCGCGCGTCCACAGGTAATAGCGGCCCTCGCCACCTTCCGAATCGGCATCCAGCGCAGTGCAGTAGCCGCCATGGGCCAGCTGCATCTCATCGATGACCCAGTCGGCGGTAAGGCTGGCCACGCGCCTGTAGGACTCATCGCCGCTGATGCGCCAGGCCTGTGCGTAGAGCGGCAGCAACGTGGCGTTATCACAGAGCATCTTCTCGAAATGCGGTACCCGCCACTGCGTGTCCACCGAATAGCGGAAGAATCCGCCGGCCAGCTGGTCGAGCAGGCCACCATCGGCCATGCGCGACAGCGTCATTGTCGCCATATACAGCGCCTGCACATCGGGTTGCTCGCCGGCGGCGCCTTCGCGCCAGTGTCGCAGCAGTCGATTGATCTGCTCCGGATGCGGAAACTTCGGTGCACCGCCGAAGCCGCCGAATTCGCTATCGAAGCGCTCGGCGAGCGCCTGTCGGGCGGCCTCGAGCGGGCCTGCATCCAGCACGACATCCTCTGCCGGTGCTTCGGGTTCGAGACGGGGGAAGACTGCTGCCACGGCACGGCCCTGCTCGCGCACCTCTTCGGGTCGTTCGCGGTAGAACGCAGCAATCCCCTGCAACACTTCACGAAAGGCCGGCAGACCCGCGCGCGGGCTGGGCGGAAAATAGGTGCCGCCGTAGAACGGCGTGAGCTCGCCGGGCGTGAGAAACATGGTCAGCGGCCAGCCGCCCGGGCGCTGTGCGATCAGCTGGTGGGCGGTCTGGTAGAGCCGGTCCAGGTCTGGGCGTTCCTCGCGATCAACCTTGATATTGATGAACAGCGTGTTCATCAGTTCGGCCGTCGCTGCGTCCTCGAACGATTCATGTGCCATCACGTGGCACCAGTGACAGGCCGAATAGCCGATCGACAACAGGATCGGTCGATCCAGTTCACGCGCACGGGCCAGGGCCTCGTCGCCCCACGGATACCACTCGACCGGGTTGTGCGCATGCGCGCGCAGGTAGGGGCTCGTGGCCTGCGCCAGTCTGCCTGCTTTCGCCACGCTCATCGCTGCGCTGCGCTGTCGCCAGGGCGCGGAATGTCGTCAGGTCTTTCGCGAATTCTCGGCACGCTGGATCGCCGTTCGGATCAGGGCCATCGCCTCTTCGGCACCGACCCAGTTGGACACCTTGACCCACTTGCCCTGTTCGAGATCCTTGTAGTGCTCGAAGAAGTGCGCGATGCGCTCGCACAGCAGCGGGCGCAGTTCGGTGAAATTGCGCACCCCCGAGTAATAGGGATGCAGATCGTCGCAGGGCACGGCAAGGATTTTCTCATCCTGGCCGGCCTCGTCCTCCATCAGCAGGGCGCCGATCGGCCGTGAGGGGATGACCGCACCCGGCACCACCGGCGTCTGCGCCAGCACCATGACATCGCAGGGGTCGCCGTCTTCGGAGAGCGTGTGCGGAATAAAACCGTAGTTGCCCGGGTAGAACATGGCCGTGTGCAGGAACCGGTCGACCACCAGCGCGCCGGACACCTTGTCGAGTTCGTACTTCACCGGTTCACCGCCCAGCGGCACCTCGATGATGACGTTGACGTCCTCGGGAGGGTTGCGCCCGATCTTGATCTTGCTCATGTCCACGTGTACGGGCTCCAGGGAAACTTGAAGTGGGCGATTATGCCTGCATTCGGGCAATCCCGCGCCCACGCCGGGCGGTGGATATTCATCGGATCGGCCCTTAGACTAGCCAGCCTGACCGGCCTGCGGTGTCGTGCGTGTTCGAATATCCCGAGTTTGATCCGATTGCCTTTTCGCTGGGCCCGCTTGCGGTGCGCTGGTATGGCCTGATGTTCCTCGGGGCCTTTGTTGCCGCCTGGCTGCTTGCCCGTTGGCGTGCGCGTGCCGCGCATTCGCCGATCACCCCGCAGCAGGTCGATGACATGATCTTCTACGGCGCGCTCGGGGTCATCGTCGGCGGTCGGCTGGGCTCGATTCTGTTCTACAACTTCGGCAGTTTCATCGAAGACCCCCTGGTGCTGCTGCGCATCTGGGAAGGTGGCATGTCCTTCCATGGTGGGCTGCTGGGCGTGATCCTGGCGATGTGGCTGTATGCCAGACGCCTGCGCCTGCCGTTTTTTGCACTGATGGATTTCGTCGCCCCTATCGTCCCCATCGGGTTGGGCCTCGGGCGCATCGGCAACTTCATCAACGGCGAACTGTGGGGCAAGGTCACCACGGCGGAGTTTCCGCTGTCGGTGGTCTACCAGGGCTTGCCGCGCCATCCTTCGCAGCTCTACCAGGCGGTGCTGGAGGGACTGGTCCTGTTCGTCATCGTCTGGCTGTATTCGGCGCGCCCACGGCCGCTGATGTCCGTCAGCGGGCTGTTCCTGCTGTGCTACGGCATTTTCCGCTTCGCCGTCGAGTTCGTGCGCCTGCCGGATGCCTGGATTGGCTACCTGGCCTTCGGCTGGCTGACCATGGGTCAGCTGTTGTCGCTGCCGATGATCCTGCTCGGAGCGTGGCTGATGTGGCGGGCCTATCGCGCGCCGGTACTGCCGCAGGCACGCGCATGAAGGCCTACCTCGAGTTGATGCGCCATATCCGCTCCAAGGGCGTGCGCAAGGCCGACCGCACCGGCACGGGCACGCTGAGTGTATTCGGCCACCAGATGCGCTTCGACCTGAGCGAAGGCTTTCCGCTGGTGACGACCA
The DNA here is from genome assembly GCA_020832005.1 of Gammaproteobacteria bacterium. Classification (GTDB taxonomy): domain Bacteria; phylum Pseudomonadota; class Gammaproteobacteria; order Steroidobacterales; family PWYM01; genus PWYM01. The sequence continues at coordinate 13,477 of JAFIFN010000023.1, forward strand.
AGCGCCTGCACCTGAAGTCGATCATCCACGAACTGCTGTGGTTTCTTGCAGGCGACACGAACATCGCCCACCTGAAAGCCAACGGCGTGAGCATATGGGACGAGTGGGCCGATGAGAACGGTGAGCTCGGGCCGGTCTACGGCGCGCAATGGCGGGCGTGGCGCGGTGCTGATGGTGAAGTGATCGACCAGATCAGCAGCCTGCTCGACGCCCTGGCAAACCATCCGGATTCGCGCCGACATATCCTGAGCGCCTGGAACGTCGCCGAGCTGCCGCGCATGGCGCTGGCGCCCTGCCATGTGCTGGCGCAGTTCTACGTCGCCGAGGGGCGGTTGTCCTGCCAGCTCTATCAGCGCAGTGCCGATGTGTTTCTCGGCGTGCCTTTCAATATCGCCTCCTATGCGCTGCTGACTCACATGTTCGCCCAGCAGCTCGATCTGGCACCCGGTGAGTTCGTCTGGACCGGCGGCGACTGTCACCTGTATCTCAATCACCTGGACCAGGCTGACCTGCAGCTGGCCCGCGAACCTTTCCCGCCTCCGAAACTGGTGCTGACTCGGCGACCACCCAGCATTTTCGAGTATCGCTTCGATGATTTCCGCATCGACGATTATCGGCACCACCCGCACATCAAGGCGCCGGTGGCGGTCTAGCCTTGACCGCCAATGCCGATCCCGGCAGTGCAGTCGACGCCCTCGTCGAACACGGCTGGGTGAGTCTTCCGCACTGGCTGCCGGATGAGTGTGTCTCGCAGCTGCGCCAGCTCAGTGAGGCCAATTGGCGGGCCGGCCGATTGCGTCATGCAGGCGTGGGGCGGGGTGCCGGTTTTCGCGTGCTTCCCGAGGTTCGTGGTGATCGCGTACTGTGGCTGGATGATGCGACGGCGGACGCTGCGACGGCAGACTTCCTGGCTTCGATGGAGGGACTGCGCCTGGCGTTCAATCGCGCCCTGTACCTGGGCCTGGATTATTTCGAGGCCCACCTGACGATGTATCCGCCCGGGGCGCGGTATCGGCCTCACCTCGATCATTTCCGCAATTCACACCACCGTGTAGTGTCCAGCGTGCTGTATCTGAACGCCGGCGACTGGGCCTGTGCCGATGGCGGGCAGTTGCGCCTGTACCTCGGCAGCCAGCCGCGCGGTGAGCATGTCGATATCCTGCCCTGCGGCGGCACGATGGTGCTGTTTCTCTCGCAGCGGTTCTGGCATGAGGTCCTGCCGGCGGGGCGCGATCGCTGGTCGATCACCGGCTGGTTCTGCCGCAGGCCCACGGCACAGATCTAGTTCACGCCGCCAGCCGCGCGCGCACCAGTGCATGGGCCTGCTGTCTGTCGACCTGTTCGAGTCGCTCGACGCCGCGGGTCAGGGACTCGAGCACCTCATCCTGGATACGTCCGCGGCGCTGGGCCTCGGCATAGCTGATTTCCGGATGGAACATCACCATCGAGTAGCGCGGGATGAAATGCTCCGGGAAGACCCGCTCCAGCTCGAAGGCCAGCGCTTTCTTCAGCGCGAAGCGCGGGTCACGCACCGTGTCACGCATCTCCACGTAATTCTCCAGCGCCATGTCGGCGATGGCATTGGCGCTGGGCAGGCGCACGGTCTGGAATTCGGCGAAAACCTTTTCCCAGTCGCTGCCATGAGTGCCGATGAGTGAATCGAGTTCGCGGCAGTCCTCGAAAGCGCAGTTCATGCCCTGTCCGTGAAACGGTACGATCGCATGCGCAGCATCACCCAGCAGCAGGACCCGGTTACGGAAGTGCCAGGGCTGGCAGCGCACCGTGGCCATGTGACCGACCGGATTGGCGAGAAATTCTTCGGCCAGGGCCGGCATCAGCGGCACGGTATCGGGAAACTCCTGACTGAAGAACCCGTGCACGCTGTCGGCGTCACCGAGGCGATCAAAGCCGGGATCGCCCTCGTGTGGGAGAAACAGCGTGCAGGTGAAAGTGCCGTCAAGATTCGGCAGGGCGATCAGCATATGGCCGCCCCGTGGCCAGATATGCAGCGCATCTGCGCGCAGCGCATGTCGGCCATCGGCCGCGGCCGGCAGTGTCAGCTCACGATAGCCGTGCGGCAGCCACTCCTCACTGACCTCGCACAGGCCGGCATCCACCAGGCACTGCCGCAGCCGTGAACCGGCGCCGTCACAGCCGATGATGACGTCGGCGGATTCACGCCGCGTCTCACCCGAGGCCTCGTCGACGAGCGTGATCGAGGCGTCCAATGGATCCAGATGGACACAGCGGTGGTCGAACAGAAACTTCACGGCAGGATTGGCCGCCGCGCTGTCAACCAGCACGCGATTGAGCAGTCTGCGTGAGACCGAATGGATGCGTTCTTCGTCGCGCTGGCCGTAGGACATGAATCGGGGGCTGATGTCGGCTTCATGCAATTGTCGACCACGCATCGGGATCAGCAGCGGCTCAATGCGTGCGAATACGCCCGCTTCCTGTAAGGCCACGATGCCTCGATCAGACAAGGCGAGATTGATCGAGCGGCCGGCCTGCTCGCTGGAAGCGCGGGGGTCAGGGCGACGCTCGATGACGAGGGGCGCATAGCCGCGGCGTGCAAGCAGCACGGCAAGAAGCGCGCCGGCAAGGCCGGCACCAAGAATGATGACTTTCTGCATCTCAGCGGCGTGTGGTGTCGACCGCTCGCCGGAGTACGTCCACTGCCCGGTAAATGTCCTGGAAGCGGTTGTAGAGCGGCACCGGGGCCAGGCGGATGATGTCAGGTTCGCGCCAGTCGGCCATGATATCTCCCTCGGCCAGGGCCTCGAATACGCGGCGGGCACGCTGACGGCCGCCGCGAAGCCGCAGTGACAGTTGGCAGCCCCGCGCCTGGGGGGTGATGATCTCGATTTCCTCGATCAGCCAGGCGGTGATCAGCTGTTCGAGAAACCCGGTCAGCTTGCGCGACTTCGCGTGCAGCTGGCGGATACCTGCCTGGCGAAACAGCGCCAGCGAGACGATCAGCGGTGCCAGGCCAAGAATCGATGGATTGCTCAATTGCCAGCCTTCCGCTCCAGGCATGGCATGGAATTCGGGTTCCATTGCGAAACGCCGGCGCTTGTCCTGGCCCCACCAGCCGGCAAGACGTGACAGGTCCGCGCGCGCCCAGCGCTCGTGGACAAAACAACCGGCGACCGCACCGGGACCGGCGTTGAGGTACTTGTAGCTGCACCAGACGGCGAAATCCACGTCCCAGTCGTGCAGCTGCAGCGGCAGATTGCCGATCGCGTGCGCGAGGTCCAGGCCAAAGCGTATGTCATGGCGCCGACAGGCTTCGGCGATCCCTGCCATGTCGAGGGCCTGGCCGCTGAGATACTGCACGCCCGGAAGCAGCACCAACGCCAGTTCGTCGGCATGACGCTCGATGGTGTCGATGATGTCGTCACTGCGCAATGCCCATTCGCCGTTGCGTGGGGAGATGTCCAGGCGGACCGCGTCGGCCTCGAAGCCATGCCAGGCAATGTGGGAGTCCACGGCGTATCGATCGGAGGGAAACGCGCCGGCCTCGATAAGAATGCGTCTGCGCTTGCCTTCGGGGCGATAGAAGCTCGCCATCATCAGGTGCAGGTTCACCGTCAGCGAATTCATCGCCACGACCTCCGAGCGCCCCGCGCCCGCGAGCTCTGCCAGGCCCTCGGCGACTTCCTCGTGGTAGCTGAACCATGGACGGTTGGCGTCGAAATGAGCGCTGACTGCCAGCGAGCGCCAGTCGTCGAGCACCTCGGCGATGATGGCCGCCACACCGCGCGGTTGCAGTCCCAGCGAGTGGCCACACAGGTAGATGCGTCTGCCCTGGCGTCCGGCCGGAAGATGAAATTGCCGGCGCAAGTGGGCCAGCCGGTCAGTGCCGTCGAGTTCGCGTGCCGCGCGCAGCGTGGCTGCGACGCCCTCGAGGTGGCCTATGCGTTCGGATGTCGGGTTGTCGGTTGGCATGAGCAGCGTCGCTAAGCGGTTATCAGCCTTGCCGGGGTGGCATGACCCACCCGCAGGCTGAGCAGGTACGGTGGGCGTCGTTGTCGTAGAAGCGGTTGAAGACCGGCGGCAGGTCGGCTTCGATGTCGGCGACGTGCAGATACTCCTCGTAGAGCTTGTTGCCGCAGTTTTCGCAGTACCAGATGAAGCCGTCGAGTTCCTCGGGCCGGCGCTGCCGCTCGACGACAATGCCCACAGTGTCGGCAAATCGCTGCGGCGAGTGATGCAGGCGGGGTGGCAGCAGGAAGATTTCCCCTTCGCGGATCGGGATGTCGACGAGGCGGCCGTCCTGCACGGTGCGCAGCAGCATGTCGCCTTCGATCTGGTAGAAAATCTCCGGACCCTCGTCGTGGTGGAAGTCCGTGCGTGAATTCGGACCACCGACCACCATGACGATGAACTCCGAATCACGGAACACCTGTCGATTGCAGACCGGCGGCTTCAGGAAGTCGCGGTGCTGGTCGATCCAGTTCATCAGATTGAAGGGCTTGAGTTCGTCCATGATCCTTGTCCGTGGCGCCGGATGTCCGACGCTACAGGCCGCCCTTGCGACAGGGTTCACTGACCGGCTGCGCGTCGGCCTGGTCCAGGCGCAACGCCGTCAGGCTGCGCCCCCAGTAACATCCGGTATCCAGCGTAACGAGGTTCGCGCGCCGGGTACAGCCCAACGCCGACCAGTGGCCAACCACGACGCGGGTTGCACCCCAGGCAGCCTGCGGATGCTCGAACCACGGCACCAGCCCCGGCGTCTGGCTGCCCGGGGGGCCCTTGGCCTTCATGTCGAGACTGCCGTCCCTGCGGCAGAAGCGCATGCGTGTCAGCGCATTGATGGTGAAGCGCAGGCGATTGTAGCCGGACAGTGCCGGTGACCACCGGTCCGGCTTGTCGCCGTACAGCACGGCCATCAGGTCACGCCAGTCGGAACCCCTGAGCACCTCCTCGACACGCCGGGCCTCGCCCAGTGTGGTTTCGACATCCCAGCCGGGCGGGATGCCGGCATGCACCAGCAAGGCATCGAGCGAGGCATCGAAACTGGCCAGCGGCCGGTGGCGCAGCCAGTCGATCAGTTCGTCCGCGTCGCTGGCCTGCAGCACGGCATCGAGTGTGTCGCGGGCACGCAGCGTCGTACGCGTCGAGGCCCGTGCCAGCAGGTGCAGGTCATGATTGCCAAGTACCGTGCACACGGCATCGCCCTGGGCGCGCACCCACCGCAGCACCTCGAGCGAGTCGGGTCCGCGGTTGACCAGGTCACCGACCAGCCACAGGCGGTGTTTCGCTGGATCGAAATCGATCCGGTCGATCAGGCGCATCAGCGGCGCATGGCAGCCCTGCAGATCGCCGATGGCCCACGTGGCCACGCTCATGCCAGTCGAGGCCCGCGCACTGGTCAGTGCAGCATGCCGGGGATCGCCAGCGAAAACGCAGCGATGGGTGCCTCGAAGCGATGCCCGTCCTCGGCCTGCATCTGGTAGCTGCCCTGCATCGAGCCCACGGGTGTCTCCAGCACAGCACCGCTGGTATAGCGAAAACCCTGCCCAGGGGCCAGATTCGGCTGTTCGCCCACAACGCCTTCGCCACGGACTTCCTGGACCTTGCCATTGGCATCGGTGATGACCCAGTGGCGCGTGAGCAGCTTGGCGGGCTTGCTGCCCTCATTGGTGATGGTGATGGTATAGGCAAACACGAAGCGTGCGTCCTGGGGACTGGACTGGCCATCGACGTAGGTGGTCTCCACCGAGACCTGGATATCGTAGTCGGAAGTACTCATGAGCATCATTTTAGCGTGCCCACGGCGGCAAGGCGGACGAAATCCTCGATTGACAGGGTTTCCGGCCGCACCGTGGGGTCGACCCCGCAATGCTCGATCTGTTCTGTCGTCAGATGCGCCTTCAGCGCATTGCGCACGGTTTTCCTGCGCTGGCCGAACGCCGCAGTGACAACGGTGCGCAGGCGCGCCTCATCGGTCGGCGGGCCCAGCGGCACCGGGCGGGGCACCAGCCGCACGATCGACGACCACACCTGCGGCGGCGGTTGAAACGCCCCCGGCCCGATGTCAAAGAGTTTCTCGGCGCTGCAGCTCCAGCCGAGCATCACCGAGAGTCGACCGTAGTCGCGGCCTCCCGGGCCCGCCGTCATGCGTGTGACGACTTCCTTCTGCAACATGAAGTGCATGTCGACGATGTGTTCGCGCTGTGCCAGCAGGTGGAAGAGCAGCGGCGTGGAGATGTTGTAGGGCAGGTTGCCGACCAGACGCAGGCGCGCGCCTGCGCCAAGCTCGGCAAGACTCACGCCCAGCGCATCGCCCTGGTGGATGCGCAGATCACCGGCATCGGCACAGTGGCGGGCCAGCTCCGGGATCACGTCGCGATCGATCTCCACGGCCTGCATCTGCCCGGCGCGCAGCAGCAGGGGTCGCGTCAGCGCGCCGAGCCCCGGCCCGATCTCGACCAGCTGCTCGCCGGGCATGGGATCGACGGCTGCGACGATGCGCTCGATGACATAGGGATCGTGCAGAAAATGCTGACCGAAGCGCTTGCGTGGACGGATGCTCACGACTTGCCGGCAAGTGCGATGGCCATCTGCAGCGCTGCGATGAGACTGCCGGGGTCGGCGCGGCCGGTGCCGGCGAGATCCAGCGCCGTACCATGGTCAACCGAGGTTCGCACGATCGGCAGCCCCAGCGTGACATTGACGATCTCCCCGAAGCCCATGGCCTTGATCGCCGGCAGGCCCTGGTCGTGATACATCGCGAGAATCGCATCGGCCCCGTCGCGGCTGCGTGCGGTGAACGCCGTGTCGGCCGGTACCGGCCCGGTGACCATGATGCCGCGCGCACGCGCAGCGTCCACGGCCGGGGTGATCACCTCGCCATCCTCGGATCCCAGGTGGCCACCTTCACCGGCATGCGGATTGAGGCCGCAGATCAGGATGCGCGGCCGGGGGATGCCGAATCGCACGACAAGGTCGCGGTGAAGCACGTCCAGAATATCCGTGAGCAGCCTCGTCGTGATCGCTCCGGGGACCTGGGCCAGCGGCAGATGGGTCGTGGCAAGCGCCACGCGCAGCGCGCCTGCAGCCAGCAGCATGACCGGCAGCGGGCAGCCGGTGCGTTCGGCGAGGTACTCGGTATGCCCGGAGAAACGAATGCCCGCGTCGTTGATGATGCCCTTATGTACCGGTGCGGTGACCATGGCATCGGCGCGGCCTTCGCGGCACGCCCTCAACGCCGTATCGAGCATCGCCAGCACACTGGTGGCGTTGCCAGTGCACAGATGCCCGGGTTCGCTGGGTTCGCCCAGCGGATGCGGCCACACGTGCAAGGTGCCGGGCTGGTGCAGTGGCGGTGTTTGTGCAGGCGCCAGTAGTCGAATGTCGACATCGAGGCCGAGCGCCCGGGCGCGCGCCTCCAGCAGATTGGCATCGGCGCAGACTACGAGGCGGGCTGCGAGACGCCCAGCGGCCACCTGCAGGCACAGCTCGGGCCCGATGCCGGCAGGCTCTCCGCTGGTCAGAACCAGCCGCGGCGGATTCATGCCCGTCCGGGCCGCGTGCTCAGATGCGGTACTCGACGAAGGCCTCGTCACGCAGTCGCTGGATCCACAGCTCGACCTCTTCCTCGAACTTGCGCTGGCGCACTGCCATGACGGCATCGCGGCGCTGCAGGTCCTCGGTCGTATCGTAGGTGCGCCGCTCCATGACTTCGACGATATGCCAGCCGAAAGGCGTACGGAACGGCTCGCTGAGCTCGCCGATGGGCAGTTCGGTCACCATGCGGGAGAATTCGGGCACGTAGTCACCAGGTTCCGCCCAACCCAGGGAGCCGCCTTCCGCGCCTGAACCGATGTCTTCAGAGATGGCGCGCGCGATGGCGCCGAAGTCGTCGCCACCAAGAATCTGATTGCGCACGTTCACCAGTCGCTGGCGGACGGCCTCGTCATCCATGACCTCGGTGGGCGAGAGCAGGATATGCCGGGCCTTGACCTGGTCGACGACGACCCGCTCGGTGCCGCGCACGTCATTGACGCGCACGATATGAAAACCGCTGCCGCTGCGGAAGGGCGTGGCAATCTCTCCGGCCTCCAGACCGCCGACCACCTCGGCAAAAATCGTCGGCAGCTGGCTGCCCTTGCGCCAGCCCAGCGCGCCGCCATCCAGCGCCGTCTGGGCGTCGGAGTAGGTGACCGCCAGCTGCGCGAAGTCCTCGCCGCCTTCGATCCGTGCCATGATCTCGTCGACACGCTGCCGCGCCTGGGCGAGCTGTTCCGGGGTGGCCGAGGCCGAGACATTGACCAGGATGTGCGAGACATCGTAATCGAGGTCGTCGAGGGCGGCGCCCTGCTGTCGGACCAGGTACTGTTCGATCTCGCGCTCGGAGACGCTGATTCGATTCATGACGTCGCGCGAACGCAGCTGCTCAAGAATCATCTGTTCACGGAAATCCTGGCGGTAGGCGACATAGTCGATCCCCTCGGCTGCGAGCACCTGCGGAAACTGCTCCAGAGTCAGGCCGTTGCGCCCGGCGATTTCGGCCAGCGCGCGATTGAGCATCTCATCGGGGACGACAATGCCCAGGCGCTCGGCACGCTGCAGCTGGATGCGCTGCACTACGAGGCGTTCCAGGATCTGACGTTCCAGGACCGGCATCGGCGGCAGTTGGGTCTGTTGTTCGCGCAGACGCTCTACGATCATCTGCATCTGCTCGCGCAGCTCGCTTTTCAGCACGACACCTTCGTTGACGATCGCGGCCACGCCGTCAATCAACTCGCCGGTGGCGGACAGCTCACGCGTCTGCGCCTGGCTGGCCTGCAGGGGCCCGAATACCAGCGCGGCTGCGACGACAAGCCCCGTCAGGGCACGCTCAAAACCTTTCCCTGCCATAACCCACAATGCCTCTTTCGAGAAAATCTTCAGCTGAATCTCCGACACTGGCAAGCCCGTTGAGTTCAACCTGCAGCGCGATGGCTGTGTCGGACTCGCCGGTGCGCCGGCTGATATAACGCCGTACCACCAAGCGCAGCGCAAAACAGCAGGCACGGTACTCCACGCCGGCAAAGCGATCCAGCGTCGTGCTCTCCCTCAGGGAGTAATTGTACCTGCCCACGAGGTTCCAGCGCTCGGAGGCGGGCCAGGAGAACGACACATCGCCCTGTTCGAGCGCCCCCCGGCGAAACCGGTAGGACAGGTTCACCACCCGGGCCTCGTCGGGACGGTACTGCAGCCTGGCCTCGGACTGTCGCGTGGCGGAGAGTTCACTGCTCCACTGGTGGCCCAGGTCCAGACGCCAGCGATCGGCCAGCACCAGCCCCAGCTCGCCCACATACTCGGCGCTATTGGCGAGCGGAGGCGAGGTGTCGGGCAGGGCGATCGCCTGGTCGCTGAGGTAGCGGGTCTGGCCGAGCGTCAGGCGCAGGCGTTCGCGGCCCGTGTTCTCATCGACCACCCGGGTGGTGACGCCGACATTGACCTGGTCGGTGTCACCCACGCGGTCGATGCCCAGGTAGCGGTTGGTTCTGAACAGCTGTACGAGATTGAAGTCGGGCAGGATGGTGTCAAAGATCGGCAGCTGACTCTGATCGCGGAACGGCACATGCACGTATTGCATCCGCGGCTCCAGGGTCTGCAGCCAGCGTCCGTTGCCGCCCGCATCACGTTCGAACAGGGCGCCGAGGTCGATGCTGCTGATCGGCAGCGTGCGCACAGGGCTGCTGGATTGCCCGGGCGCGACATCATCCAGCGCGTAGCGGGTGTGCTGCAGCGCGACGGAAGGTCGCAGATACAGCCCCGGCGGACCGAAGCGGCGACTGATCTCGGGCTGCAGGTCCATGCGCCAGCCAGTGGTGCCGACGCTGTGGTCGAAATTCACCAGCTCGCCGGTCACGCCCAGGTCCAGGCCCAGCCAGCGGTCTGGCCACAGACCTTCCAGCATCAGCTGCGGCACACGCCGATAGGGCCTCTCGGCTTCGACAATCTCGTCATCGATGGTCTGATAGGCCTGCAGGCGGGCAAGGAATCTCAGGTCCCGACCGGCGTATTCGATCTCGAGCCGCCGGTCGAGATGGGTCTGGCTGGTGGCCGTGACGCCGCCGCCCAGGTCCTCGAAATAATTGCTGTCGCTGACGTCCTTGCCGTCGAAAGTGGCGCGCCAGCGATCGCCGAACCAGCTGCGGTGAAACAGGCTGGAATACCTGCGATCACTGCGTGACACCCGGTCGCCGGGCAGGAAGTCCAGTTCCGCGACGCCTTCAGAGCCACGGGTGAGGTAACGGAATTCGCTGCCGAGCATGACGCCGCGTCGGGTCATGGCCCGTCCGGTCAATGTCAGGTCATAGTTGGGCGAGAGATTCAGGTAGTACGGAACGCTGATGTCCTCGCCGGTGCGATCCGAGCGGCGAAGCTGTGGAAACAGGAAGCCGGACTTGCGCGCATCCGTGATCGGGAACGAGATCCACGGGGTGTAGAGGATCGGCACTCCCATGAAGTCCACACGCACGTTGCGCCCGGTGCCGAAGCCCGAGTCGCCATCCAGCCGAATCTCGCCTGCGCGCAGGGTCCAGTCCTCGTTGCCCTCGGGACAGGTGGTGTAGAGCACATCCCTGAGCCGCACGCTGCGGTCGCCGCGGACCTCCATGTTTGCCGCCCCACCCCGCGCCGGTCTGCGCGGCAGGCTGAACGACGCGTCGCGAAAGTCCACGCGCTCCTCGGCGCCGTCGAATCCGGCGTCCTCGCTACGCACGATCAGGTTGCCATCCCGGTATTCCACGCCACCGGTCACCCGCAGACGCTGGGTGGCGGCTTCGAACTCGGCGGATTCAGAGCGCAACAGACGACCGCGCCCGCGGATCTGCACATCGCCGGTCAGGGTCGAGACGCCCTCGCGCCTGATGTCGGCATCATCAGCGCTGATGGACAGGCCGCCCTCGTCGGCGAGCTGTTCGGCCAGCAGCCGATCCATCTCCGGATCTACCGGCGGCAGGCACATGGGTCCTGCCGCCTGCGCCTGAGCCTGCGTCGTCATCGCTGCCGCCATCGCAAGGGACAGGAACAGGGCAAGGGCAGGCCCGGCTGGCAGGATTGGCATCACCGTGATTTTGACAGTACGCGCGCGAAAGGGTGGCTACAATGGCACAACTGATGACTACCTTCAACGCAGCCCCGGAACACATCGATCCGCGCGTCCAGGCCGCCCGGAGCTGGCTGCGGCACACCCTGGGCGATTCTGCGCTGGCCCTGGAACCGGCGTCTGAAGACGCCAGTTTTCGTCGCTATTTTCGCGTGCATCGGCAGGGGACCAGTCTGGTGCTCATGGATGCACCCCCCGAGCTCGAGCCCTCCGAGGCGTTTCTGCGCATCGCCGATTGGCTGGCGCAGTGCGGAGTCCACGTCCCGGCGGTCCACGATCACGACCTGGACCAGGGCTTCCTGCTGTTGGAAGATCTTGGTGACCTATCGTATTTCGCGGCGCTGCGCGCCCGGCCCGACCGGGCCGACGCACTCTACCGGGATGCGATCGCAAGCCTGGTGGCGATACAGCAGGGTGGCCGTGCGTTCCAGCAATCACTGCCGCCCTATGATGAGGCCCTGTTGCGCCGCGAGCTTGCGCTGTTCACGGACTGGCTGTGTGGCACCCACCTTGGACTGGGCTCAAGTCGTGCCGAGGCCGCACAGCTGGAGGCGGTCCATGACCTGCTGATCGCCAGTGCGTTGGCCCAGCCACGGGTATTCGTGCACCGGGATTACCATTCACGCAATCTGATGGTATGCGACGAGCGCAACCCCGGCGTGCTGGACTTCCAGGACGCCGTGGCCGGCCCCATCAGCTACGACCTGGTGTCGCTGCTCAAGGACTGCTACCTGGTCTGGCCGCAGGCGGATCGCGCGCGCTGGATTGCCGACTACCACGCAGCGGCTACCCAGGCTGGTCTGCCAGTCGGCCCTGCCGATGAGTTCAATCGCTGGCTTGACCTGATGGGTGTGCAGAGACATCTGAAGGCGGCCGGGATCTTCGCGCGCCTTTATCATCGCGACGGCAAGGCGGGGTATCTGGCTGATATTCCGCGCACACTGGACTACGTTGTCGAGGTGGCACGCACGTATCCGGAACTGGGCGAGTTTGGAAGCTTTGTCGAACGACGTGTGCTGCCGACACTGGCGGCGCGCCCGCAGTGAAGGCCATGCTGCTGGCCGCCGGGCGCGGCCGCCGGATGGGCGCGCTGACGCTCAGGCAGCCCAAACCGCTGCTGCCGGTGGGTGGGCAGCCACTGATCGTCCGCCACCTGGAACGCCTGGCCGCAGCGGGTGTACGAGAGGTCATCATCAACCTTTCATGGCAGGCAGAGCGGCTGCGCGCCAGTCTCGGCGATGGTGATCGCTGGGGGCTTTTCATTCGCTACAGTGACGAGGGCGACACCGCGCTGGAAACCGCCGGTGGCATCATCAACGCCCTGCCGCTGCTGGGAAAAGCGCCTTTCCTGGTCGTCAACGGCGACATCGTCACCGATCACCCGCTTAGAGTGTCTGCGCTCGAGGCGGACCTGCTGGGCCGCCTGGTGCTGGTCGACAATCCTGCGCACAACCGCTCGGGTGACTACGGCCTGCGTGACGGACGGGTAACGGATTCGGCGCCGCGGCTGACGTTCTCGGGTATCTCGTTACTCAGTCCGGCGCTGTTCGAAGGCCTTGCACCGGGCATCCGACCGCTGGCACAGCTGTTCGCACCGGCGATCGCCGCGGGCCGCCTGACCGGGGAGCATTATCGGGGCTACTGGTCGGATGCCGGGACACCTGCGCGACTGGCTGCGGCCGATCAGTGGGTGCGCGGCCAGTCGCGTGCCCCGACGCCTCAGCGGTAAGGTTCGCGCATTTCGACGCAGCGTGCAGTAATCGCATTTTTCGGCATGCGCGCTACACTGGTTAAGCCAGTTTCATTGGGAAGGCGCCGATGTCGAAACAGGATCCCGGCGATCGATATTCGCCCGACCCGAATTATCTGGAACGCCGGGTGGCCGCCTACCTGGCGCATCCTTCCGTCCGACGCGATGACGACCACCGCCCCGCCACGAACGCCGACAGCGATGAATTGCGAAACGCCACGCGCCAGGCTGTGGTGCTTGCAATGCTGGCCGGCATCATTTCCGGCGGACTGATCGGCGGCTCCGAAGTCTGGATCCGCCAGGGATTGCTGGGCGGCATGGAGGACTTGGCGTGGCGCGAACAACTGCCTTACTGGACAGGGTTTCTGGTTTTCACCGGCATCATCAGTGCTATCGAGATTGCATTCCTGTACTGGGTTGCATTGCGAGGCGTTGTCCGAGTCACGCGCAACGTCGGACTGGTGATGGGCAAGGAAGGCTATCCCGGGCTTTTCGCACGCGGGATGGCGCGCGGCGCGTTGGAGTTCCCGAGTCCTCGCGTCGAATTTTTCGGCGTCGATCCCTACGCCTATGTTTCGCGCTGGCGCCTTGCAGCGAGGAACATCGGCTACAAGATGAAGGTTGGCGTATCGAGTTTTCTGCTGCGGGTATTCGCACGCCGCGTGGCCGCCCGGCTGGCGTTGCGGGGCATGGTGCCGCTGATCGCCGGACCGCTTTACGCGGCATGGAACGCGTACATCGTCTGGCGGATCATGCGCGAGGCGCGCGTGCGTGCGCTGGGGCCTGCGGCGGTGGATGCGGTATTGCACCAGGCCCTCGGAGAGGGTGAGCCCCCGGACGACCGGCTTGCATCGGCGATCCTGCAAGGCACGGGCGAAATCGTGAGGCGCGGCTGCGAAGCCCATCCAAACTACGTCTACCTGCTCTCCCGGCTCTGCGAGGAACTCGGCTACGAGGACGAAATCGACGTCAAGTGGAACGCACACTGCGCGGCACTCGAGGAAATGAAAGACACTGAGCAGGCGCGGGTCCTGGCCGTTCTAAGTGTCGCCGCGATCGTTGGCAGCAAGACCCGGCGTGGACAGAAGTCCCTGTTGCGTGAAGCGGCTAAGGCGTGCGGCCGACAGTTGCAGGAAAGCAAGCTCAAGGCATTGCGGTCTGGTCTGGTGTCCGGTCGTGCCATCGGCTTCCAGGATACGCAGCTGGCCTATTCAAGCAAGTAAAGTGGACTCAGCCGGGTGTCACCGCGGGCCGCTGAGCCGGCCATGCGTCAGTTTCGCGCAGAGTCTGCAGGCTCTCCTGTCAGCCCGAGGCGCGCCAGCAGTGCGCTGCGATAGGCGGGCAGCACGGATGCCACGCTAGCGCCTTTTCTCAGATCGCAGATGCGCGTCATCGGCAGGGCTTCATAGCCGCAGGGATTGATGCGCGAGAAGGGAGCCAGATCCAGGTCCACGTTGATCGCCACGCCATGGTAGCTGGCGCCGCGGCGCACCCGCAGGCCGATACTGGCCACTTTGGCACCCTCGACGTAGACCCCGGGCGCGTCGGCGCGCGCGCATGCTTCGATGTCCCAGCTCGCCAGCATCGCGATCACGGAGTGTTCAAGGGCGGTGACCAGGCTGCGAATGCCCAGCCCCAGACGTCGCAGGTCCAGCAGCGGATACACCACCAGCTGCCCTGGGCCGTGGTAGGTAACCTGGCCGCCGCGATCGGTCTTGATGACCGGAATGTCGCCGGCAGCAAGGACATGGGCAGGGTCACCATTGAGCCCCAGTGTGAACACCGGCGCATGTTCGAGAAACCAGATCTCGTCGCGCGTCTCCGGACCGCGCTGCTCTGTGAACGCCTGCATGCGCCGCCACGTAGGCTCGAAGTCCACGCGGCCGAGATCGCACAGCAGTGCCGAGCCGTTCACAGGGCCATCAGCACGCGATCGCTGGCCGAGAGGCTGCGATAGATGGCATCGAGCTGGGCCTTGCTGCGCGCCTGGATGTGCACTGTCACGGCAACAAAGCGGCCATTGCGACTGACCCGGGACTCGACTTCATCTTCGACCACGTCATCGACGTGGCTGCTCACCAGGGCGAGCGCGTGCTCGGCAAAATCAGGCTCGTTGGCGCCCATGATCTTGATCGGGAAGTGGCAGGGAAACTCCAGCAGCGTGTCGTCGGACCGGGCCATCTCGATGCCCCTATTCCAGCCACAGCAGCACGCCGTCGCGCATGCGCTGCCACAGGCTTCCCCGCGGCGCATCAGCCAGTGGATACAGCGGTGCGCGCATCAGCGACTCGCCGTCGAGCCGGATGTCCAGCTGACCGACAGACTGGCTGCGCTCCAGCGGTGCAGACAACTGCCCGGTCAGGTCGAGCTCCGCCTGCAGACGCTCGCGCTGGCCGCGTGGCACCAGGACGCGTACGTCTTCGACGACACCCAGCGCCAGCTCCCGCTCGGCGCCCCGCCAGAGCCGTTCAGTGGTGACCGTGTCGCCGGCACGAAACAGCACATGGCTTTCGAAATTGTTGAAGCCGTAGCTGAGCAACTCGCGATTGGCGCGCTCGCGCGCACTGACGCTGGGTGCGCCCATGACCACCGATATCAGGCGCATTCCGGCGCTGTGCGCCGAGGTCACCAGGCAATACTGCGCGGCCTCGGTGAAGCCGGTCTTCATGCCATCGACCACCGCGCTGGCGCCGACCTGCATGCCCAGCAGGCCGTTGCGATTCGGCTGGGTGACGCCATCCCAGGTGAAGTTGCGCTCGGAGTAGTAGGCGTAGAAGTCGGGGAACTCGTTGACGATCGCACGAGCAAGGCGAGCCATGTCCGCAGCCGATGACATGTGGTTGTCGGCCGGCAGGCCGTGGCTGTTGACGAAATTGGAGTTCACCATGCCAAGTTCGCCGGCGTAGTGATTCATCAGGCTGGCGAATGCGCTTTCAGAGCCCGCCACGCGCTCGGCCAGGGCGACGCTGGCATCGTTGCCCGAGACCACGATCATGCCGTGCAGCAAGTCATCGACCGTCACCTGGCTGCGCTCGCGGGCATACATCGTCGACACATTGCGGCGCGCGCGACTGCCGGGCACACCGCCGCCGGCGATCCAGGCCTCGCGGCTGATGGTGACCGGATCGCTCAGTCCGACGCGCCCCTCGCTGATGGCCTTGAATACCACGTAGGCTGTCATCAGTTTGGTCAGGCTGGCAGGTTCGACCGCCTGCTCGCTGGCGTTTTCACTGAGCACCGTGCCCGTGGTGGCATCCATCAGTACATGCTGACGCGCGCTGATCTGCGGCGCCTGCGGAATCGGCATCTGAGCGGCGCTCTGCGCGGCGAACAGCAGCGCCAGGGCGGTCACGGTGGCCAGGGCGGTCATGGTTTTCAGCATAGGGGTCATCTGCATTACTCAGAGATGAGGCGGGTTTCGAAAACGCCCAGCTCCGCAAGTTCCTCGACAGCCGCGTCGTAGGCGGCGGTATCTGCGATCGGGCCGATCCGGACGCGGTGGATCAGCGGCCGTGCAGCGCTGTCGCTGACGATGAAGGTATTGGTGAATCCGTCGGCCGCCAGCTGCTCGCTGAGCCGTTGTGCGTTCTCGCGCTGGCTGAAGGCGCCAACCTGGACGTACAGCCGGGTCGGGGAGTCGTTCGATGCGGACTCCGGCGCGCCTGGCGCAGCGCCGCCCGCCGGAGGGCTCACCGGGACGCCAGCGGTGGCCACGGTCACCGGCGAGGCGCCGGTACGACGTCGTGGCGCCGGACGGGACGCCAGCAGCTGCGCGCCGGTCACGCGCTGGCCATCGGCGGTGTAGACAATGGCCTGGGCGCTGATCTCGCTGGGATCGTGCAGGGCGCGGACTTCCACCAGCGCGGTGCCGGTCTCGACCATGCCTATCTCGCGCGCCGCGGCATATGACAGGTCGATGATGCGATTGCCTACGAAGGGTCCGCGGTCGTTGACGCGCACGATGATGCGCCGGTCATTGCGCAGATTGTGAACCTCGACCCAGGTGGGCAGCGGCAGCGATTTGTGCGCGGCCGTCATTGCGTGCATGTCGTAGGGTTCGCCGCTGGAGGTAGGCAGGCCGTGAAATTTCGCACCATACCAGGACGCCACGCCGCGTTCCCGGTAGCCCCGTGAGGTGGGCAGCGTGTGGTAACGAACGCCGAAGACTTCGTAGGACGCCATATTGCCACGCGCGCTGGGTGGCTCGGGCACGCCCGGCTCGCCGGGTGCCGCACGTGTGGGTTCGCTGCGCGCCGGCGCGGTGTCCACGGCAGGGCGCACACCCTCCGACGCTCCCGGGGGCGGGGGCGCGCTGCGCGGTTGATGGCTGCAAGCGGCGACAAACGCCACAGCCAGGATCAGAACAAGGGCGCCGATGCGCTTCACGGGCGTTGCGCCTCGGCATATCCGCGGCGGATCTCCTCGCTGAGCTGGTAGACGGCCAGCGCATACATCAGGCTGCGGTTGTAGCGGGTGATTACGCGGAAGTTGTGATAGCCCACCCACAACTCATCGCCGTCCACTCCATCGAGGCGCACCATCATCGCCGGTGCATTGTCCGGCGCTGTCGTGGGAAACATGTAGCCGCTGGCCGCCAGCTCGCCGACCGTGCTGGTCAGCTCCAGCGAGTTCTGCGGATGCGTGCCATTCCACTGGCGTCCGGTGGTTGCCTGGTCGGCCACCGGTTCATTCGCGCGCCAGCCGTGGACCTTGAAATAGTTGGCGACGCTGGCGAGCACATCACTCCAGTCATGGAACAGGTCGCGACGGCCGTTGTTGCTGCCATCCACGGCATAGGCCCGGTAGCTAGACGGGATGAACTGCGGCGGACCCATGGCGCCGGCATAGGACCCCAGTGTGGCGCGGGGTTCGATACGCTCCTCGCGCGCAAGCAGCAGGAATTCTTCGAGTTCGCGGCGGAAGAACGCCGCGCGTGGCGGATAGGCGAAGGCCAGCGTCGACAGGGCGTCGAGCACCCGCCAGCGCCCGGTGATGCGCCCGTACATGGTCTCTACACCGATGATGGCGACGATGATCTGCTCATCGACTCCGAGTTCGCGGGAAACCCGTTCAAGTTCGTCGGCGTGCTCGCGCCAGAATTCGACGCCTCCGTCGATGCGCCGCTCGGTCAGGAAGATCTGGCGGTACTCATGCCAGGGACGCACGCGCTCGGCCGGCCGGCTGATGGCATCCAGGATGGGCTGCTGCTGTTCGACCTCGGCAAACCACAGATCGAGCGTGGAGGCGGCAAAGCCGTGGCGTTCGGCGACATCCTGCTTGAATGTCTCGATGGCCTCGCGGAACGCCGCATCATCGATCGCATCGGCCGCATGCGCAGGCATGGCCAGGAAACCCAGCAGTACAATGAAAATAAATCTGCTCAAGCGATACTCCGGCAATCAGGTGGGCAGCAGTTTTCGGCGGGTATGTATCGACATCAGAATACCGAAACCACCCATGAGCGTCACCATCGACGTACCGCCGAAACTCACCAGCGGCAGCGGTACACCGACCACCGGCAGCAGGCCTGAGACCATGCCGGCGTTGACGATGACGTAAATGAAAAATGTCAGGCTGATGCTGCCGGCCAGCAGGCGGCTGAAGGTGTCCTGCGCGTTGGCGGCAATATACAGGCCCCGCCCCACGATGATCAGGTAGAGTGCCAGCAGTGCCAGCAGACCCAGCAAGCCGAACTCCTCGCCGATCACCGCGAAGATAAAATCCGTTGCGCGTTCCGGCAGGAACTCGAGGTGGGCCTGTGTGCCGTTGAGCCAACCCTTGCCGAACACGCCACCCGATCCGATCGCAATCTTGGACTGGATGATGTTGTAGCCTGCGCCCAGCGGATCATTCTCCGGATTCAGGAAGGTCAGCACCCGCCGGCGCTGGTAGTCGAGCATGAAATGCCACATCACGGGTGCTGCGGCGATCGTCAGCACTACGGCGGCCAGCATGTAGCGCAGCCGCAGTCCGGCCAGCAGCAGCACCAGCATGCCGGCGCAAACCACCAGGACCGCAGTGCCCAGATCCGGCTGCACGGCAATCAACGCCGCCGGTGCAAATACTGCCAGCAGGATGAGCACGACATGGTGGAAGGCGGGTGGCAGCGCCCGGTCGTGCAGATACCAGGCGGCGAGCATCGGCACGGCGAGCTTCATGATCTCCGATGGCTGGAAGCGAATGAAGCGAAGATCGAGCCAGCGCTGGGCGCCCTTGCCGGTGGCGCCGAAAAACAGCACGGCCATCAGCAGGCCCAGCCCGGCCAGAAACAGCCAAGGCGCCCAGCTGCGCAGAGTCGACGGTGGCACCTGGGCCAGTATCAGCATCGCCGCGAAGGCCACGCCGATACGCATGCCCTGGCCGATCACCAGATCGGAGTTCTGCCCCAGCGCGCTGTAGAGCACGAACAGGCCAATCGCACAGAGCGTGACCAGGGCCAGCAGCAGCGGTGGGTCGAGATGCAGCGTGCGCATCAGCTGACCCGGCAGGCTCAGCGGTCGGCGAGTCTCGAAGGCCTGCGTCTGCTCGAAGATCACAGTTCGCGGTCCTCGAAGTAACGGTCCATGATCCTGCGCGCAATAGGGGCTGCCACCCTGGCACCGCTGCTGCCGTTCTCGACGATCACGGCAATGCTGATCTCAGGTGCATCGGCCGGTGCGAACGCCACGAACAGCGCGTGATCGCGCAGCCGCTCGTCGATGACGTCCTCGTCGTATACTTCGTCCTGGCCGATCGTGAACACCTGTGCCGTACCGGTCTTGCCGGCAACGACATACGAGGTGCCCTGCATCGAATTGCGTGCGGTGCCGCGCTGGCCGCGGGTGACCGCCACCATGGAGTCACGGATCACGTCCCAGTGATGTTCGTCGCGCAGTTCCAGTCGCGAGATCTTCGTGCGTTCAATCTCCAGCAGGGCGCCGTTCAGGGGGTCAGTGCTGGCCACGACCAGGCGCGGTTGCATACGCGCGCCGCGTGCGGCGAGGATGGCCGTTGAATGCGCCAGCTGCAGGGCAGTTGAGTTCATATAGCCTTGACCAATGGCAGCGATGACGGTTTCACCCGGAAACCAGGCCTGGTCCTCACGTCGACGGAACGCGCCGCGCTTCCACTCCCGCGAGGGCACCAGTCCAGGTCGTTCGCCGAGGATATCCACACCGGTGACCTGGCCCAGGCCGATGGCGGTCATGAACTCGTGCATGCGGTCAATGCCAAGCTCGTTGCCGTTGGCGTAGAAATACACATCGCATGACTGCGCCATGGCCTCGATCAGGTCGACGTTGCCGTGACCCTGGGGTCGCCAGTCGCGAAAGCGGTGAGAGCTGCCCGGCAGCCTGAAATGACCCGGGCAGAAGCGCCGGTCGCCGGGTCTGACAATATTATGGTGCAAAAACGCCAGCGCCATCTGTGGCTTGATTGTCGACCCGGGCGGGTAGGTGCCGCGCAGCGCACGGTCGAACAGCGGATTGTCGGGGTCGTTGAGCAAGGCCTGGTAATCACGTCGTGACAGGCCTTCGCTGAAGCGGTTCGGGTCGAACGCCGGGGTCGAGATCATCGCCAGGATATCGCCGGAGTTCGGATCGATCGCGACCACGGCACCGCGCCAGCCCTGCATGGCTTCCTGGGCCGCAAGCTGCAGGCGAATGTCCAGCCCGAGTACGATGTCCTGTCCGGGCACCGGGGCGCGTCCAGCGCGCCGGGGGTTGCCGGGCGCAACACCGTTGGCCGATGGCGCCGCGTCGTCACTGACCTCGAGGTACTGCAGCGCCCGCCCGCGCGCATTGACCACGACCTGACGGTAGCCGACGCGACCGTGCAGCAGGTCCTCGTAGGCGCGTTCCACGCCCACCTTGCCGACCTGCGCCGTACCGGCGTAATTGGCACGATCCAGTCGCTCAAGATCCTGCGCACTCAGGCCGCCCACGTAGCCGATGGTGTGCGCCGTTGCGCCGGCGAAGGGGTAGTGCCGGCGCAGTCGCGCGCGGATATCGACACCCGGGAAATGCTGGCGCCGCACGGCGAAAGTGGCGACCTGCTCATCGTCCATGCGGAAGTTCAGCGTGACCGGCTCGAAGCGGCGCTGACGTCGCGCCAGCGCCAGGGTGCGGTCAATCTCATCGGCGTCGATCAGGTTCAGCTGGGCCAGTGCCTGCAGCGTGGCAGGCATGTCTTCGACCTGCTCTGGAATCATCTCCAGCCGGTAGGCTGGCAGGTTCTCGGCCAGTACGATGCCGTTGCGGTCGTAGATAAGCCCCCGCGTGGGAGGCACGGGTTCGATGCGGATCCGGTTGTCCTGCGACAGATCGGCAAAGTGCACGTGATTGATGACCTGCAGGTGCACCAGTCGCGCCACCAGAATACCCACCAGCAATAGCACGATGATGATGGCCGCCAACAGCCGGCCGAAAAACAGGCGCTGCTCGCCCCAGGGGTCCTTGAAACGGATTCCAGGCGCCATCGCCTAGAGCCTCGCCGGTTGCTGGTCGGTTTCGCGAAGTGCGCGCTGCCCCAGCCAGTACACCAGGGGCCAGGCCAGCGTGCCGGTGATCACCGGCAGCCAGCGCTCACGGATTGGTACGCTGCGCGCGGCGACACCGTCGATCCAGAACAGCGTGAACTGGTAGATCACCAGCAGCACCAGCACGGCGATCATCAGCTGCGCCAACGGAAACACGCGCAGCCGCAATCGGAACTTCAGCGTCAGGTAGGTGACCAGCAGCAGCGCCAGCGCGTGCTGGCCGAGCAGGGCGCCGCTGAGCGTGTCGAGCAGAAGTCCCAGCCCGAAGGCCCAGACCAGGCCAAAGCGGCTGGGCATGGCCAGGCACCAGAACACCAGCGCCAGCATGACCCAGTCGGGGCGCATGCCGGTCAGAATCTGCGGCAGGGGTACGATCGCGAGCATCAGTGCGAATACCATCGAGATGATGCCCACGGCCAGCGAGGAGTGCCCGGTGTTCATGGCTGCTCCTGTGCGGCGGCATCGGCCAGCGCCGTGTCATCGCCATCGGCCGGTGTCGTATCGTCACCCTCGCTTGGGTCGCGGCTGCTCCACACCAGCAGCACCTCGCGCGCGCGCTGCAGTGCAGCCGCCGGTTCGGCCGAAACTTCCGCGAAGGCTGCGCCCGGACGTCGTTCCACGCGGGTGACGCGGGCCACCGGGTAACCACTGGGGAAGGCGCCCCCCAGCCCCGAGGAGACCAGCAGATCGCCTTCCTCGATGTCGGCGCTGTTGGGCAGGAACGGCAGGGACAATCGATCGGTATCGCCGGTGCCCATCGCAATTGTGCGCAGGCCGTTGCGATTGACGATCACCGGCAACGCATGGTCGGCGTCGCTGATCAGTATGGCCTCGGCGGTGAACGGCTGGACGCGCACGATCTGACCGAGCACGCCGTCGGCATCGAGCAGCGCCTGGCCCACGTGCACCTCATGGCGATTGCCCTTGTTGACGGTGAAACGATGCCGGTAGGGATCGAGATCGACCGCGAGGATTTCAGCGACCAGTACGCGATCGGCGGCCTGTCGGCTTGAGCCCATCATCGCCCGCAGCCTCGCGTTCTCGGCTTCCAGTGAGGCCAGGCGCTGCAGCTGCACGCTGACATCCAGCCGGGCCTCGCGCAGCTCGCGCACCTCCTCGAGCAGGGCGAGGCGGGCCGCCGTGACGTCGCGGCCCCAGTGCCAGGCCGCAAACGGCAGATTGACGAGCGCCTGAACCGGGAAGAGCACGACGGACAGCGTGTCGCGGATCGTGGCCAGGTGCTGCTGGCGATGGTCTATGACCATCAGGGTCACAGCCACCAGCCCCAGCAGGAAGAACTTGGGGCCCAGCGCCAGGCCGCGGGTCGGGCCCGCCGACTGCCGATGTCGTGTCATCTCTTTGAATTAACAGACATAAGTGCCGGCCGCGATCACCGTTGTGGTGAAACCCGGATGATAGCGCAAGCGAAGGAGGCTGTTCAGAAAATGTACAGCCCCGCGCGTCATTCGAGGCCGAATACCCCCGGACCATACTGATCCATGAGTTCCAGCACCCGGCCGCCCCCGCGCGCCACGCAGGTCAGGGGTTCATCGGCCACCACCACCGGCAGGCCCGTCTCTTCCATCAGCAGCTTGTCCAGGTCGGTCAGCAGCGCCCCGCCGCCGGTCAGCACGATGCCGCGTTCGGCCACATCCGAGCCAAGTTCCGGGGGGGTCTGTTCGAGTGCAGCCTTGACCGCGCCGACGATACCGGCCAGCGGTTCCTGCAGGGCTTCGAGAATTTCGTTTGAATTCAGTGTGAAGGCCCGCGGCACGCCCTCTGAGAGGTTGCGGCCCTTGACCGAAATCTCGCGCACCTGCTGGCCGGGGTAAGCCGAGCCGATCTCGTGCTTGATGCGTTCGGCGGTCGCCTCGCCGATGAGGATGCCGTAGTTGCGACGCACGTAGTTGATGATGGCATCGTCGAAGCGGTCGCCACCCACACGCACTGAGGCCGCATACACAATGCCGTTGAGTGAGATCACCGCGACCTCGGAGGTGCCGCCGCCGATGTCCAGCACCATCGAGCCGCGCGCCTCGTGCACCGGCATGCCCGCACCGATGGCCGCCGCCATCGGTTCTTCGATCAGATAGACCTTGCGGGCGCCTGCGCCTTCCGCGGATTCACGGATGGCGCGGCGCTCGACCTGGGTCGAGCCGTAGGGCACGCACACCAGCACGCGCGGGC
>JAFIFN010000195.1 GCA_020832005.1 Gammaproteobacteria bacterium
TTGGCGGAATGGCTCCCTTCGGTCCGCTTTATTTCCGCCAAAGACCTCCCGCAGGAAGCGCAGTTAGACTAACTCCGAGTATCCTGCCTGTCCGGACCCGTGGTCAAATGCATGACGATGAGCAATTCGCCGCTTGATCAGCGCCGCGCCGGCGTGCTGCTGCACCCCACATCGCTGCCCCCCGCCGCCCACGGCGGCGTGCTCGGCGATGCCGCCTGCCGATTCATCGACCTGCTGGCCGATGCCGGCTTCAGTGTCTGGCAGATACTGCCCGTGGGCCCGGTCGATGCCTCCTGGTCGCCCTACAGCAGCAAGTCGAGCTTCGCCGGCAATGCCAGGCTCATCGATCTGGGAGGCGCCGCCGCGGAACTGGGGGCCGCCTCGGTCGACGGGCATCCCGGCTCCCTGCAGCGCGCGGCGCGCTTGCATGGCGAGTACGAAGAGTTCATCGATCGACACCGGCACTGGCTGCAACCCTGGGCGCGTTTCGCGCTGCTTCGCCGCATGCATCAGCAGAGACCCTGGTGGCAATGGCCCGACCCTGCACGTCATCGCGACGCCGAACTCATGGCCCGGCTCGACGCCGATCCGCGCCTGGGCGATCTGGTGGCCTGGCAGTTCCTGTTCGACATGCAGTGGCGGCGTCTTCGCTCGCATGCCGCGAGCCGTGGCGTACAGCTGTTCGGCGACCTGCCCTTCTACACCGATCACGACAGTGCGGATGTTTGGGCGGAGCCAGAGTTGTTCGCGCTGGATATCCACGGACAGCCGCGCGAGGTCGCCGGCGTCCCACCGGACTATTTCAGCGCCGATGGTCAGCGTTGGGGCAATCCGCTGTATGACTGGGACGGCCAGCGCACGGCGCTGTTTGACTGGTGGCAACGCAGGCTGAGCCTGCAGGCATCACGCTTCGATCTGCTGCGCCTGGATCACTTCCGCGCGCTGGAGTCCCACTGGGCGATTCCCGCGGCATGTGACACCGCGCGCGAGGGCTGCTGGCGGCCAACGCCTGGCCACGAGCTCCTGGGCTGGCTGAGCGAGCGCCTCGGCGGATTGCCGCTGGTGGCCGAGGACCTGGGCACCATCACGCCCGAGGTGCTGGCCCTGCGCGATGCCTTCGACCTGCCCGGCATGCTGGTCATGCAGTTCGCCTTCGACGGCTCACCGGACAATCCCTACCTGCCGGGCAACCACGTCGAAAACATGGTGGTCTACACCGGCACCCACGACAACGACACCACGCTGGGCTGGTATCGACAGCTTGATGAGCGGACACGTGCGCTGGTCCATGAGGCCATCGGCGGTGACGGAGCACAGATGCCGTTGCCGCTGATTCGCGCAGCGCTGGCGTCGCCGGCGAAGCTCGCCGTGATCCCGATGCAGGACCTGCTCGGCCTTGGCGGCGAGGCCCGCATGAATGTGCCCGGCGTGGCCGAGGGCAACTGGCGATGGCGCTTTTCGTGGGACCAGGTGGCGCGGGATTTCGCGCAACGCTGGGCTGAGAATGTGGAGGAGTTTCAGCGACGCTAGATGCGTCAGATCAGCTGCGTGCAATCTGCCGATACAGCCGCTCGTAATGCGGCCCCTGGCGCTGCCAGGAGAAATCCTCGGCCATCGCATTGGCCATCAGTCGACGCCACGCGCCGGCATCGGCAAACCAGTCCAGTGCCTGGCCGACACCCCACTGCAGCCCCTGAACATCGTAGTCGCGAAACACCACGCCGGTGCCCTCACCGCGCTCGGCATCGAAATGTCGCACGCTGTCGGCAAGCCCGCCGGTTGCGCGCACAATCGGCACCGTGCCGTAACGCATCGCATAGAGTTGGGTCAGCCCGCAGGGCTCGTAGCGCGAAGGCATCAGCAGCATGTCGCTGCCGGCCAGGAGGCGGTGCGCTAGGCCTTCGTCATGGGCCAGCGAAAGATGCATGCGCTTCGGATGCGCCGCCGCAAGTGATGCCAGTGCCTCGCTGTAGTGCGCATCGCCCTGGCCGAGCACCACAAGCGCAAACTCGTGGGCCCCAAGCAGCGCCGGCAACGCAGCGAGCAGCAGATCCATCCCCTTGTGCTCGGTCAGCCGCGTCACCATGCACAGCAGCGGGCAGTCATCGGCCAGCGGCAGCTCAATCTGCGCCAGCAGCGCTTCGCGGTTGGTGCGCTTGCCCTGCGGCTGTGCCGCGGAGAACGGCGCGCTCAGCAGTGCGTCACGCTCGGGGCTCCACAGCCGATAGTCCGCGCCATTGAGGATGCCGTGCAGCGCCGCGGCCCGATCGCGCAGCAGTGCGTCGAGGCCCACGCCATACTCGGGCGTGAGGATCTCCCTGGCATGCGTCGGACTGACGGTGGTGACCGCCCGTGCGCCGGCGATGCCCGCAGCCAGCAAATTCAGGCGCGGCTCCGAAGTCGTGGGATCGGCCAGCAGCGGCGCATGCCCGGCGAACGGCGTGGCCGCCAGCACGTCGGGTGCGAAAATGCCCTGGTAGCCGATATTGTGGATGGTCAGCAGCGTCGCGGGTTTTGCTGGCCAGGGCTTGGGCAGCACGACCGCTGCCGCGGCATGCCAGTCGTGGACATGGATTACGTGAGGCACGAAGCCTGTGGCGTGCGCATGGGCCAGTGCTGCCTCGGCCAGCAGCACGAAGCGTGCCGCGTCACGATCATCACCCAGGTAGATGTCGGCATCGGCGAAGTGCTCAGCCGCCGCAACCCGGAACACCTGCAACCCTTCGACGGATTCTCCGCGAACACTCCACGGCGCCGCAGACTGCGCATTACCGTAATCGGGCAGCACGACCATGACCTCGTGGCCCTGCCCTGCGAGGTAGCCGGCAAGACCTGCGGTCATGTCACCCAGTCCGCCGACCTTCGCGAACGGCGCGAACTCGGCGGTGATCATCAGGATGCGCAATGGTGACATCTGGGCGCGAGCCGTTTAACCGGTGGTGTCGAGCAGCGCGAGCAGCTGTTTCGTCTGCGCCTGCATCAGCGCCTCATCGCCGCGCGACTCCACGTTCAGGCGCACCAGCGGTTCGGTGTTGGAGCTGCGCAGATTGAAGCGCCAGTCGGCGAATTCCATCGACAGGCCATCGATGTGATCGACGTGTACGGCAGAAGCTGAGAAGTGTTTTTCGATACCGGCCAGCACTGCCGCAGGGTCACCGATACGCCGGTTGATCTCACCGCTGGCCGGGTAGCGGGCCTGGCGTGCAGTCACCTGTGAGTGCAGCGTCGTGCCCGTGGTGGAGACCAGCGCTGCGACCAGCAGCCACGGAATCATGCCCGAGTCGCAGTAGGCGAAATCCCGGAAATAGTGGTGTGCGCTCATCTCGCCACCGTATAGCGCATTCTCCTTGCGCATGCGCTCTTTGATGAACGCATGCCCGGTCTTGGAGACCACGGGCACACCGCCAAGCTGCTCGACGATCTCCCGGGTGTTCCATGTCAGCCGCGGATCGTGGATGATTTTCTCGCCGGGCTGCGTGGCACGTTCGAGAAAATACTGCGCCAGCAGCCCCACGATGTAGTAGCCCTCGATGAAGCCGCCTTCATGGTCGAAGAAAAAACAGCGGTCGAAATCCCCGTCCCAGGCCACGCCGAAATCCGCACTTGAGGCTGCGATGGCATCTATCGTGGGCTGGCGGTTTTCGGTGAGCAGCGGGTTGGGCACACCGTTGGGAAAACTGCCATCGGGTTCGTGGTGGACCTTGATGAACTCGAACGGCAGATGCGCCTCGAGCTGATCGATGACCAGCCCTGCCCCGCCATTACCGGCGTTGACGACGATCTTCAGTGGTTTTAGCGCGGCATCGGCGACATAGCCAAGCAGGTGGCTGATATAGGCCTCACTGACATCGACGTTCGATCGCGTGCCTTCGCGCTCGCCTTGCGTGCGCCGCCCACTGGCTGCCCGCACGCCGATTTCATCAAGCCCGGAATCCCCGCTGATCGGCACCGACTCTGCCCGCACCAGCTTCATGCCGTTGTAGTCGGCCGGATTGTGACTGGCCGTAACCATGATGCCGCCATCAGCCTGCAGGTGAGGCACGGCAAAGTACACATGCTCGGTGCCGCCCACGCCAATATCCAGCACATCGCAGCCTGCGGCCTGCAGGCCTGCACACACGGCATCGGCAATCTCGTTGCTGCTCTGGCGGATGTCGCGGCACACGACCACCCGTCGGGCGTCCTCGAGTGCGGCGAAGGCGTTGCCGATGGCATCGGCAAGCTTTGCGTTCAGTTCATCGGGGACGCGTCCACGGATGTCGTAGGCCTTGAAGCAGGCGGGCTTGCCCACACTCATCCCTGCGTGCCCTCGCGTCCATACACGTCCTCGAATCGCACGATGTCATCCTCGCCGAGATAGTCGCCTGACTGCACCTCGATCAGGTGCAGCGGCACCTTGCCGGGGTTCTCGATGCGGTGCTTCACGCCCAGCGGGATATAGGTGGACTGGTTCGGATAGAGATCGAATAGCTCCGTGCCACGGGTAATCCGCGCCGTCCCCTGTACGACGATCCAGTGCTCGGCGCGATGGTTGTGCAATTGCAGGGACAGCTGGGCGCCGGGCTTCACGACCAGCCGCTTGACCTGGAAGCGTTCGCCGGCATCGATGCTGTCGTAGCTGCCCCAGGGGCGGAACACCTCGCGGTGAAGGTCGCGTTCGCCGCGATCGGCTTTCTCGAGCCGGGCCACCAGCGACTTCACGTCCTCGCTGCGGGCCAGCGGCACGACCATCACCGCATCCTTGGTCTCGATCACCGCCTGGCCCTTCAGGCCGACTGCGCTGACAAGGCGCCCGGTGGAGTACAGAAGACAATCGTCACAGTCCTCGACCAGCGCATCGCCGATCAGCGCATTGCCACGAGCATCCTTGGCCAGCAGCTCGTGCAGCGCCTGCCAGGAGCCTACGTCGCTCCAGCCTGAGGCCAGCGGTACCATGACCGCACGCTCGGTATGCTCCATGACGGCGTAGTCGATCGACTGAGAACGGCAGGCCAGAAAGGCCTCGGCATCCGGCCGTATAAAGTCCAGATCACCCACGGCACCGGCCGCCGCTCGCTCGCAGGCGGCGAGAATATCCGGCGCATGACGGGCCAGCTCCGCACGCAGCACCGAGACCTGGAACATGAGCATGCCGCTGTTCCAGTAGTAACTGCCATCATCCAGAAATTCTTGTGCACGGGCCGCGTCGGGTTTTTCGACGAAACGCTCGACAGCCCGCACGCCGGTCTCGGCACCGTTTGCGAGAATGTAGCCATAGCCGGTGTGGGCACTGTCGG
>JAFIFN010000196.1 GCA_020832005.1 Gammaproteobacteria bacterium
CTGAACAAGGTGGTCAGTTCGATCGATATGTCCGGCGACGGCGTCGAAGTGCGCACGCTCGATGGCGAGCGTTACCGGAGTCGGTACGTGATTTCCGCGGTGCCGTTCTCGGCGCTGCGAAACGTCGACGTGTTCCCCAACTTCTCCGGTCCGCAACTCGATGCCGTGCGTCGCTCCGAGCATGGCAATACCGTGCGGGTGTTCATGGAATACAGCGCGCCGTTCTGGGAAGGCGATATCGGCGAGCCGGGCCTGTTCACCGACACGGCCATTGAACGGGTGTTCGCACACACCAACGAGAAAGGCGAGATCTTCGTCATCGACTGCTGGGTCAATGGCAACGGGGCCTATCGGCTCGATCAACTGCCCACCGCCGCCGTCGGCGAATTCGTCGTGGATCAGCTGGCACGCATCCGTCCGTCGACGAAAGGCCGCCTGAACGTAATGAAAGTCCACTCGTGGGCCAAGCACTCGGCGTCGGCATGTTGCCGCCATGTCTACAATGCCGGGCAGGTCGGTCTGTGGGCCGATGAGATCGCGAAACCGCACCATCGCATGCATCTTGCCGGCGAGCAGACACGCAGCCTCGAGAACGGCATGGAGGCGGCGGTCAAGACGGGCGAACGGGCAGCGCTGGAAATCCTGGAACTGGAGGGTTGAACATGATTGCGAGACAAGCCGAGGAGATGACATGCCTGCCTTGCTGATGGCCGATGTCGATGTCCGCGATCCCGAGGCCTATGCGGCCTACCGCAACGCCAATCCCGCCATTGTTGAAAAATTCGGTGGCCGCTATCTGGCAGTGGGCGGTGACGTGCGTGTGCTCGAGGGCGATTACGCCCCCCGCCGCACCATCATCATCGAGTTCCCGGACATGGCGGCGCTGACGGCCTTTTACGAGTCTGCGGAGTACGCCAGTGTGCGCCCGATTCGCTGGCAGACGGCTGACTCCCGGCTCGTCGCTTTCGAGACGAAAGCCCCGGCGACGCTGCCGAATGCCGAGACCTCCAAGGCAGGAAAACCTCCCGCCATCAAACGATAGCCCAGTGCATTGAGCCACTCAGTACTGCCGTTCGGGATCCACTACCGCCAGCATGCGCTCGCCCTGCACATAGCGCCGCAGGTTCTCCATGGTGACCAGCCAGCGTTCCTCGCGGCCGATATCGGTTCGGGCGGCGACATGCGGCGTGATGACGACATTGGGCAGCCGCCACAGCGGATGGTCCGATGGCAGCGGGGTGGGATCATGCACATCGAGCCCGGCGCCGGCGATGTGGCCCTCGCCCAAGGCGACAACCAGGTCATCCGTCACGACACTGCCACCGCGGCCGACGTTGATGAACAGGGCGTGCGACGGCATGGCCTCAAAAAACGCCGCGTCGAACAGTCCGCGGGTGGCATCCGTCAAAGGTGTGGCATTGACCACCACATCGGCTTCCCGTGCCAGGTCAAGCACTTCATCCGACAGGCCAACGTAGCTGACGAAGTCCGGTCCCTCGCGGCGGCTGCCCCGCGTGGCGACAACGCGCATGCCCAACGCGTGCGCCCGCTCTGCGACCTCCGTGCCGATACCGCCCAATCCGACCACCAGCAGCGTCTTGCCCTGCAGTACGGTCATCTGCTCAACGACAGCATCGCCGCGCGCCCAGTGGCCGCGCTGCTGCGCTACCATGAACTGGTGGAGGCCGCGGTTCAACGACAGCATCATCGCAAGCACGTGTTCGGCGATGACGGCGCCGGTGACGCCCTGCATATTCGTCAGCAGCACATCGCCCGCCTGTATCGCATCGAGATCAACGCACTGCTCGACGCCGGCGGTGAGCAGCTGAACCCAGCGCAACCGCGTGCCCGCTCTCAGCAATGCCTCATCGCAGAAGCCGATAAGACCATCGGCATCGGCCACGCGGGCCAGCGCTTCTTCGCGACTGCCCACGGCGATCAGCTCTACCCCCGGGGCAGCGGCTTGCAGATTCGACAGGATATCCTCACCCACCGACGGAATGATGATGCGCTGAGGTGAACGCCAGCGTGGATGGTCACGCACCGGCGATTCGGCCACCGGCAGGTTGAACCGCGTCGCCAGCGTGTCATCTGCTGCCAAGGCCTGCATGCCTGCTGTCGTTAGCAGTACCAGCGCCACGGCCGCAACGGCGCAGCGCCAGCACCGCATGTCGATAAGAGCCTTCATATGATGATCTCCTGTATCGGACACGCCGATTCATCGGCAGCTTCTTCTTCGTGGCCATGACTTGCGACCATAGCTATGGGTAGCATAGCAAATGGCATTGAACCCACGCAGTCGAGCGGATATGCGCGATAATCGGACCTTGACATCGCAGCAACATGACGAGCCTGATGAAAACCGCCCACAGACTTCCCGTTGAGGGTATGACCTGCAGTTCCTGTGTCAGCCGTGCGGAAAAGGCGCTGGCCGCCGTGCCCGGCGTGCGCTCGGTGAGCGTGAATCTGGCCACCCACGAAGCAAGCCTGCAGTTCGACGATCCGGCACCCGAAAACTCTGCGCTGCGCGATGCGCTGCAGCGCGCCGGCTATGACACCCCTGAGACAACACCCGGCGACGACCCGGCGCAGCGTGAGCATGCCCATCGCCACGACGAAGATGTCCGCACGCTGACTCGACGGGTCGCGCTTGCAGCGATCCTGACGCTGCCTGTCTTTGTCATGGAGATGGGCTCACACATGGTGCCGGCGGTGCATCACTTCATCGCTGCCGTGATCGGTACGTTCAATGCGCAGCTCATCCAGTTTGTCCTGACCACCATCGTGCTCTTCGGTCCGGGCCGCATGTTCTTTCGCATCGGACTGCCCGCCTTGCTGCGGGGCGCACCGGAGATGAACTCACTGGTGGCACTGGGCACCGGTGCTGCCTGGAGCTATTCGGTGGTGGCGACGTTCGCGCCAGGCGTCATGCCCGAAGGTACGGCACAGATCTACTACGAGCCCGCCGCGGTCATTGTCACGCTGATTCTCGTGGGCCGACTCCTGGAAGCCCGCGCCAAGGGGCGCACGGGTGCCGCGATCGAGCGACTGCTGGGTCTGCAGGCGAAAGTCGCACGGGTGGAAAAAGACGGTGAAGTGCACGAGCGGCCGATCGACCAGGTACAGGTCGGTGACCGGGTGCGTGTGCGCCCGGGCGAGAACATTCCGGTCGATGGCCGCGTGCTCGAGGGCCAGTCGCACGTCGACGAATCCATGATCACCGGCGAGCCTGTCCCCGTGTCCAGAAGCACTGGCGAGCGCGTCATCGGCGGCACGATCAACCAGAAGGGCAGCCTGCTGATCGAGGCGACCGACCTGGGCGAGGACGCGGTACTGGCACGTATCGTCAACATGGTGCAGCAGGCCCAGGGCGCCAAGCTGCCCATTCAGGCGCTGGTGGATCGTGTCACCGGCTGGTTCGTACCTGTCGTCATTGCCGTGGCGGCAGTCACGGCACTGATATGGTGGCTCGCCGGGCCTGCCCCTGCGCTGGCCATGGCGCTGGTGGTCGCGGTCACCGTGCTGATCATTGCCTGCCCCTGCGCAATGGGACTGGCCACGCCCACCTCGATCATGGTCGGCACGGGTCGGGGCGCAGACCAGGGCATCCTGTTTCGCGGCGGCGATGCCCTGCAGGCGCTGCGCGATGTGGATGTCGTGGCACTGGACAAGACCGGCACGCTGACGCAAGGCAAGCCCACGCTGACAGACCTGATCGCCCTGCCCGGCTTCGATGACGACACGGTGCTGGCATTGGCGGCTGCGGCCGAACGCGACTCGGAGCATCCCGTGGCGGTGGCGATTGTTGACGCCGCGGCCGAACGCAACATTCCGCCGTTACAGGTCGAGGACTTCGACTCGGTCACCGGCCTGGGCATCCGCGCCAGCGTAGATGGCA
This sequence comes from Gammaproteobacteria bacterium, assembly GCA_020832005.1. Taxonomy (GTDB): domain Bacteria; phylum Pseudomonadota; class Gammaproteobacteria; order Steroidobacterales; family PWYM01; genus PWYM01. The sequence continues at coordinate 3,899 of JAFIFN010000196.1, forward strand.
AACGCATCGATCTGGGTTCGAAGCGCTACATCGAGCAACTCGGCATCGCCACCGCCGGGCACGAGCAACGACTCAGCACTCTGGCCGACCAGGCACGCACACCGTTACTACTGGCCATCGACGGACAGCTGGCAGCCATTCTCGCGGTGGCCGATCCGATCAAACCATCCACTGCGGCTGCGATTCAAGCCCTTCACGCGCTGGGCCTGAAGACAGTCATGCTCAGTGGCGATGTCACCCGCACCGCCGAGGCGGTCGCCGGAGAGTTGGGCATAGACGAGGTCATCGCCGAGCTGATGCCACAGGACAAGGTCGCGGCCATCAAGCGCCTTCGCGATGACGGACGCCGCGTGGCGTTCGTCGGTGACGGCATCAATGATGCCCCCGCACTGGCCGAGTCCGACGTGGGCATTGCCATAGGTTCGGGCACGGACATCGCCATCGAAAGCGCCGATGTCGTGCTGATGTCGGGTGACCTGCGTAACGTGCCCAATGCGATCGCGCTGTCGCGCGCAACCATGCGCAATATCCGGCAAAACCTGTTCTGGGCCTTCGCCTACAACACAGCACTCATCCCGGTGGCCGCCGGTGTGCTCTATCCAGCCTTCGGTGTGCTGCTCTCGCCCATGCTCGCTGCTGCCGCCATGGCCCTGTCCAGTGTATTCGTGGTGGGCAATGCGCTCAGACTCAGGGGTTTCCGCGCGCCGGTTGCGCTTGGCTGAGGCCGCCAAACCTTGCGGCATGGGAAACCGCATGCAGGCGTGCCGGTAGTCCGCTACGGCTTGCGGGTGCGCGACCTGCGTTTTTTGTAGTCTTCGCGCTGCTCGGTTCGGGCATGTTGTGTGCGAAATGTCTTGCCAGCATGGGTCGTACGGCCCCCGGTACCGGCCGGCTGGAAGCTCGGTACAAGGTGGCGCTTGCCGTTACCGATGAGATCCGCCCGACCCATTTTCTTCAGTGCCTCGCGCAGCAACGGCCAGTTGTTGGCATCGTGGTAGCGCAGGAAGGCCTTGTGCAGGCGCCGCACCTTGAGTCCGCGCGGCACGTGCACCGGCTTGCCCGTGCGCGTGACCTTGCGCAGCGGGTTCACACCGCTGTGGTACATGGCCGTCGCCGTGGCCATCGGTGATGGCAGGAAGGCCTGCACCTGGTCGGCACGAAAGCCGTTGGCCTTCAGCCAAAGCGCCAGATCGAGCATGTCCTGGTCGGTCGTGCCGGGATGGGCGGCGATGAAATACGGGATCAGGTACTGCTCCTTGCCGGCTTCCGCCGAGTACTTGTCGAACATCTCCTTGAAGCGGTAGTAAGTCCCCATGCCGGGCTTCATCATCAT
>JAFIFN010000197.1 GCA_020832005.1 Gammaproteobacteria bacterium
GCTTCGTCGGCCTGCTCAAGGCCGTCGCCTACGGCTGGCGGCAACTGGCGCTGGCTGAGAATGCCGAGGAAATCCGGAAACTTGCAGTCGATCTCTACGATCGTCTCAACAAGTTTACCGAGCACGTCGGCCGCGTCGGTCACACGCTGGGCCGCAGCGTGGAAGCCTACAACGCTGCCGTGGGCTCACTCGAGCGCATGGTCCTGCCGGGTGCACGCAAGTTCACCGAACTGGGGGTGCAGCCGCGCAAGACGTTGCAGAGCACCGCGGAAGTCGACACGCTGCCGCGCCGCGCGCCGGTCTCCGATCGGCCAGACGATGAGGCCGGTGACCCCCCGGGTGCTGCTGCTGTCAGCGCGGATGCGCCCGACGACACCGACCCGGCGCCCTGAATCATGACCCAGGCAGCCTCTGCGCCCGGGCATGAAGCCGCGGGCCCGGCCGATGGCACACTGGCATGGTATGCCGCACTGTTTTGTCCGCCACAGCAACGTGCAGCCATCGCCGCGCTGCATGACCTCGCCGTGTCGCTGCGCGAGATCGGCGAGAAACTCACCGCGGAATTACCGGCACGCATGCGCATCGGCTGGTGGGGCGAGGAGCTGGGGCTGCTGGCGGCAGGCCAGGCGCGCCATCCGGCAAGCCGTGCGCTGATGCCGCATCTTGAAAATGCAGCCGAGGCAAACCCGCGCATCGCCGCTGACATCACCGCGCTGTTGAGTGAGATGCTCAAGGCCGTGGAAGACGATGTGGCCGGCCTGGGCTGCGCCAACCTCGACGAACTGCGACATTATGGCTATCGCAGCCGGGGAGTCGAGCTGGCCGCCGTGGCGCGGTTGTTCGGCACGCCAGCGGATATCGCTACCAGTGTGGCGCAGCACGCCGGTGCGGCAATCGCGACGAGCCGCGTCGTGAGTCGGCTCGGTGCGGACCTGCACCATGCTCAGCAGCGCCTGCTCGTACCCCTGGACCTCCTGGAGGACGCCGGTATCGGCGAAGACACACCCGCGACGCCGGCAACACTTGCCCCTGTCATCGGCTCGCTGACCAGCAGCTGTGAGCACGACGCTGCCCAGGTGTTCGCGCACAGCCGCGGTCAGGGAGCGGGACTGCGCCTTGCACGCTTGCTCGTGGCGCTGCATCTTGACCAATGCCGGCACGCGGCGCGTTCGCATCGTGCCCGCGTCCCCCACCAGCCGGTGCACACCGGCTCGCTGCGCAGGCTTTGGGTCGCCTGGCGCGAGGCGCTTGCAAGTAAACGAGAAGAGATATGAAGAATACGAAACAGTTGATTGATTTTAATAATTATAAACCATCCGATGACCTGCTTTCGGGACGGGTGATCCTGGTGACCGGTGCGGGCGACGGCATTGGCCGCGCGGCAGCCATGAGCTATGCCCATCATGGCGCAACGGTGATATTGCTTGGCCGCACCGTCAAGAAACTCGAGAAACTCTACGACGAGATTCTGGCCGCTGGCGGGCCACGCCCTTCGATCGTGCACATGGACCTGGCCAAAGCCCAGGGCGAGCATTATCAGGCCCTGATCGACGGCCTGACCGATGAGTTCGGGCGACTCGACGGTCTGCTGCACAACGCCGGCATCCTCGGTGACATGACGCCGATCGAGCACTACGACATTGCCACCTGGCAGCGCGTGCTGCACGTCAACCTCACGGCGGTGTTCGTGCTCACGCGCAGCATGATGCCCCTGCTCAAGGCATCGGCGGATGCGTCAGTGGTAATGGTCAGCAGTGGCGTGGGCCGACGCGGGCGCGCCTACTGGGGCGCCTATGCGGTATCGAAGTTCGGCATCGAAGGCCTCACCCAGGTGCTGGCCGATGAAACCGAGTCGCACGACAACCTGCGCGTGAACTGTCTCAATCCCGGGGCCACCCGCACGCAGATGCGCTACATGGTCCGACCGGGCGAGGATCGCGACAAGCTCAAGCGTCCTGAAGAAATCATGGCGCCGTATGTGTTCCTGATGGGCCCGGACAGCCGCGGCGTGCACGGCCAGAGTATCGACTGCCAGCCATCCCGCGGCTGAGGACGGCGAATCCCGACGTCGGAAGACCTGTATCAGCCCCGACCGCGCGGGCGCTTCCGCACGCCACCCGGTGCTGCGCCGCCGGCAGGGGGACGTCCCGGGCCGGAGCGGCCGGTGCGTGCGCCCGCCCTTGGGATGCGCGACGACGGCGAGGCCTCGCGCGTAGCTGCGCCCGCAGGCCAGCGTTTCTTCTTCGGCGCCTCGGCCACCGTCGCGCCAGGCTGCTCAAGTCCAGCCAAGGCATACAGGGCGGCAACCTCATCGGCCTCAAGCGCCCGACTCTGACCCCGGCGCAAGCCGCGTGGCAACTGCACTGGGCCGTAGGCCACGCGGATCAGGCGACTGACCTGATGACCCACCGCCTCCCACAGCCGGCGGACCTCACGATTGCGCCCTTCGGCCAGCGTCACGTTGTACCAGGTGTTGGCACCATCGCCACCACTGGCGCGAATCGATTCGAAGCGCGCCGGGCCATCTTCCAGTTCCACGCCATCAAGCAATCGTTGCAACGTCTCGGCCGTGACATCACCAAGGACCCGCACCGCATATTCGCGCGCGACCTCCGAGGACGGATGCATCAGCTTGTGCGCAAGCTCACCATCAGTGGTGAACAGCAGCAGACCCGATGTGTTGACGTCCAGGCGCCCGACAGAAATCCACCGGCGCCGGGCCTTGGGCAGTGCCTGAAAAACCGTCGGGCGACCTTCGGGATCACGCTGCGTGGAGATCTCGCCATCGGGCTTGTGATAGGCCAGCCAGGCATGCGGGCGGTCGGCACGCGGCAGTTTCAGATTGCGTCCGTCGAGTGCAAAGCTCTCGCGGCCGGTCACGGATTGGCCGGGCTCTGCGGGCTGACCATCGACACTGAGCCGGCCTTCAGTGATCCAGCGTTCGATCTGCCGACGCGAACCCACACCGGCCTCGGCGAGCAGCTTCTGGATGCGCTGAGCCGATGGCATGTTCGCGCTCAGCCCGAACCCGGCTGTTTGAGTTGCACGACGTTGCTGCGCACGCCTTCTTCGTCGCGCCTGTCCTCACCCTGCGATGCATCATCGGCTGCAGACGCGACGCGGCCGTCACGTTCACCGCTCGACAATTCGACGTCCGCGGCTTCATCCGCACCGCCATCCTCAGCTGACTCGGTGCTCATATCGTGCGCCCCGTCGTCCTCTCTGCCGGCCGCCGAGGCCGGCAGCGCACCGGGCTCACGCAGGTCAAGCTCGACGTTCAGGCTGTCGAGATCGCGCAACTCCGCGAGCGTCGGCAGTTCATCAAGACGCTTCAGGCCGAAATAGTCGAGAAACTCGCGGGTTGTGCCATACATCGCCGGCCGGCCTGGCACATCGCGATGGCCCACCACCCGGATCCACCCGCGCTCACTCAGCGAGCGGATGATGTTCGTGCTCACCGAGACGCCGCGCACCTCCTCGATCTCGCCGCGCGTAATCGGCTGGCGATAGGCGATCAGCGCCAGGGTTTCAAGCAGCGCGCGGGTATAGCGCTGCGGGCGCTCCTCCCACAGGCGTGAGACCCACTCGGTAACCTGGCTGCGGGTCTGGATTCGGTAACCGCTGGCAACCTCGGCCAGCATGATGCCGCGATTCTCATAATCACTGGCCAGCTGCTCGAGGGCTGCAAGCAGCTGGCCGCGCTCCGGGGCTTCAATACCGAACAGCGCTGCGAGCTGATCCAGCGTCAGCGGACGACCCGCCGCCAGCAGCGCCGCCTCTACGATGTTCCTGATCTGTGAATCCTGCATGGAAACTCTCGACTTGGGTCTTGGGGTGAACGGCCGTCTCAGGGATTGCGATCGGCACCGGCGGCACGCACATGGATGGGCGCGTAGGCCTCGGCCTGCACCAGTTCGATCAGCGATTCCTTCAACAGCTCAAGCAATGCCAGAAAAGTCACGGCCACGCCCATACGCCCTTCAGCCGGGTCGAACAGCGCGTGAAAATCGGTGAACTCACGGCCGCGCAGACGGGTGAGCACCTGGGTCATACGCTCGCGCACCGACAGGGGCTCTCGTTGCACGTGGTGATGTGCAAACATCGAAGCACGATCAAGCACTTCCTTGAAAGAGATGAGAAGTTCCTTGAGAGTCACATCTGGCAGCGTCTTGACCACTTCGCGCTCGGCAACCTCCACGCCGGCGACCAGATGATCGCGCTCCAGGCGCGGCAACTCGTCCAGATCCTCGGCGGCCTGCTTGTAGCGCTCATACTCCTGCAGGCGGCGCACGAGTTCGGCACGTGGGTCAGCCTCCTCGCCTTCTTCCACCGGCGGACGCGGCAACAACAACCGGGACTTGATCTCGGCGAGCATGGCCGCCATGAGCAGGTACTCCCCGGCGAGTTCGAACTGCATCTCGTGCATCAACTCTATGTACTGGATGTACTGCCGGGACACCTCTGCGATGGGGATGTCGAGAATATTGATGTTCTGCCGGCGTATCAGGTAGAGCAGCAGATCCAGCGGGCCCTCGAAGGCCTCGAGGAATACCTTCAGCGCGTCAGGCGGGATATAGAGATCCCGAGGCAACTGGGTCACCGCCTCGCCCTCGACGATCGCGAACGGCATCTCCTGCTGGCCGGGCCCGGCAGGCGCCCCAGACTGCGCACCCTGGCCGACAGGCGCCTCGCCGGTTGCTGCAGCATTCTGCCCGTTGGCCGTGTCGGCGCCGGCCACGTCTTCTTCAGTGCGCGATCCAGGTTTCATATCCACGATATTCATCAGCTTGCGACCTCAGGCGACACCGGCGAGCCGCAGGAAAAGCGACTGAAAAGTCGCAATCATCGGCCGCAGGATGGGCCACAGCACCCCAGTTAGCAACAGCGCCAATACAATGAGGATGCCATAGGGTTCGATGCGATCGAGCTGGTCGGACTGGCGCGGCGGCAACAACCCGCTGAGCACGCGACCGCCATCGAGCGGCGGAATCGGCAGCATGTTGAATACCGCCAACACCACGTTGATGAATATGCCGGCCTCACAGACCATGCGCAGCACTGCGGCCGCACCGTGGCCACCGCCAAATGTGGCCGTGGCTGCGAGCAAAAGCGCCCAGCCCAGCGCCATCACAAGGTTCGCCGCCGGCCCGGCAGCAGCGACCCACACCATGTCCTGGCGCGGTCGGCGCATGTTGCGGGCAGCCACGGGCACAGGCTTGGCCCAACCGAAC
>JAFIFN010000198.1 GCA_020832005.1 Gammaproteobacteria bacterium
AATCGTCCAACTCGATCTTCGAAAGTGCAGCGGCCGATGCCGTGATGCGGTTTCGTTATCGGCCGCGCGTGATCGACGGTGAACCCGTCGATGTTCCGGGGGTCAGATTCCGTATCACCTTCCGGCTTGAGGACTGACACCAGTGGTGCGAGGACGGATGCGAGAGGAGGCGGCAGAAATGGAGACTTCAGCAACCCCCCGGAGCGGTAAAGGCCCGGTGATTGCGGCGCTGGCTACGGCCGTCGCCTTGTTGCTCGGTGCCGGGCCTGGTGGCTTCTCGCCAGTCGCGAGTGCTGTGGCCCAGGAAGAGGAAACCCGGCAGGTGCAGGCGCTTCGTGAGCGTGTGTTCCAGGGGTTGTCCGGGGCGCAGGAGCGGCTCGAGGAAGAGGATTACGCCGGCGCACGGCGTGAACTGGATCGTATTCGGACCATCCAGGATCTGAACAGCTACGAGCGTGGTCAAATCCTCTATTTCACCGGTCTGATCGACTATCAGCAGGAAAATCTCACGGCCGCGGTACGCGCTTTCGAGCAGGTCGTGGCGCTTCCTGATCTGCCACAAGGGTTCATGAACGACACCCTGTGGACGCTGGTCCAATTGGCGATGGCCACTGAGCAGTACGAGAAGGCGTTGGAGTACGGGAACCGCTGGTTGGCCTCGGCTCAGAACCCGGGTGGCGATCCGTTCTACCTGCTGGCCGTGGCGCATTACCAGCTCGAGCAGTACCGTCAGTCAGTCGAGTACCTGAACCGCGCGATCGAGATTGCCGAGCGTGACCGTGACGGCGGTGCGCGTGAGGAATGGTACGGTTTGCTGCGCGCCGGATATTTCCAGCTGGAGGACACGGCGCGGCTGCGCGAGGTGCTGGAGTTGCTGGTGACGCGCTGGCCCAAGAAAGAGTACTGGACCCACCTTTCCGCGGTGTATGGCGAGCTGGGGATGCAGCGGCGACAGGTTGCGGTGCTTGAGGCGATCTATGAGGAAGGCCTCATGGACCGCGAGAACGAAATCGTGCAGCTCGCGCAGCTCTACCTGCAGTCCGGTGGGCCGTACAAGGGCGCGAGGATTCTTGAGCGCGGCATGGCGGATGGCATCGTGGAACGCAATGAGCGTAATTATCGGCTGCTGTCGCAGGCCTGGATGATGTCACAGGATGACCGCCGGGCCATTCCACCGCTGCAGGAGGCCGCGCGCCGTTCGGGCGACGGACAGCTGTATCTGCAGCTTGCTCAGTCTCACCTCAATCTGGACCAGCACGAGCAGTGCGTGGAGGCTGCGCGCGCGGGATTGAATCGGGGCGGACTGCGTCGACCGGACACCGCCAACGTTGTCCTGGGGATGTGCCTGTACGAACTGCAGCAGTATGAGCCTGCCAAGACGGCGTTCAGGGCTGCGCGCAGCGATGATCGCAGCCGGCGCACGGCAAATCAGTGGATCGAGTTCATCGAGCGAGAGGTGTCCCGCCGGCAGGATCTCCAGCGGCAGCTGGCGCGTAGCTGAGCGCTGGCCGCACCGAATGACGGGCCTGCTGGCATGGCAGGCCCGTTTTTTTATGCGTGCTTCAGCCGGCCTATGGACACAGGCGACACGGTGGTTTGCGCGGGCCGGTCACAGTCCCTAGAATCGCGCGGTTTCCGGTAACTCTGAAGTGAGCAGCATGCCCAAGGTAATTTATATTCAGCCGGATGGCAGTCGGCGTGAGATCGAAGTCGAGGTCGGTTTGACGGTCATGGAGGGCGCCGTCAACAACGATGTCGACGGTATCGTCGCGGAGTGTGGGGGTGCTTGCGCCTGTGCGACATGTCACGCCTACATCGATGAGGCCTGGCTGGATCGGTTGCCGCGGATGGACGACATGGAAGACTGCATGCTGGATGCGGCCTATGAGCGCAACGACGCCAGTCGTCTGACCTGCCAGATTGAGGTCACCGAGGCGCTTGACGGTTTGATTGTGCACGTGGCCCAGAACGAACACTGAGCTCGGCGCTTATCCTGCGAGTCCCGCCCAGCACATGCGTAGGCCGGTAACGACCAGGAATAGCGCGAAGGCCAGGCGCAGGGTACGCCCGGACACATGGTGTGCGAGGCGCACTCCGGCAGGGACGGCGAGCAGCATGCTTGGGAGTATGCAGGCGGCCACCAGCAGGTTGACGTAGCCGAGCGAGTAGGGCGGCAGGTTTTCGATCGGCCAGCCAGCGATCATGAAGCCGGCAGCGCCAGGGAGCGCGATCATCAGACCCAGGGCGGCAGAGGTACCGACGGCCTGCAGCAGGGGGATGCCGTAGGCGGACATGATCGGGACGGACAGCGAGCCGCCGCCGATTCCCATGAGCGCGGACAAGCTGCCGATGCTGGCTGGAATGGCGTGGGCGACCGGGCCGGTGGGCAGAGCCTGGCCCAAGCGGAAACTCTCGGGCGCCCAGATCAGCCATCCGGCCATGGCAAGAACGAGCGTCGCGAACACCAGCGCCAGTGCGCCGCTGCTCAGTGTATGTGCCGCCACGACGCCCACCATCACCCCGAAGACGAGCGCCAGTGCCCAGCGACGCAGCAGCCAGCCAAGGACCGCGCCGCGGCGATGGTGGCCGAGTGCCGAGCGCAGGCCTGTCGGGACGATCAACAGGAGCGAGGTGCCAACAGCCACCTGCATCAGGTGCTCTTCCGAGGCCCCGGTGGTGAGCAACACCTGGTAGACGACCGGGACGATCACCAGGCCGCCACCGACGCCGAGCAGGCCCGCGAGCAGGCCCGCCAGCAGTCCAGCCAGCACGAGCGCGGCGACCAGCCAGTACAGCTGCTGCGGGTCTGGATTCATGGCGGGTTCCTCAGGTGTCGGGGCATTGTACGTGTGATGCGTAGTAGGATGGCGCCGCAGCCACTAGCGCGGAGGCCATTGATGTCGAGACGAACCCTGACGCTGACGTCCCAACTGCACGAGTACCTGCTGGAGGTGTCTCTACGCGAAGCCGATATCCTGCGGCGGTTACGTGAGGAAACCGCGCGGATGCCGGGCGCCAACATGCAGATTGCGCCGGAGCAGGGGCAGTTCATGCAGATGCTCGTGCGGATCTCGGGGGCCCGGCGGATCATCGAAGTCGGGGTCTTCACCGGCTACTCCAGTCTGGCAATGGCTCTGGCGATGCCGCCGGACGGACATCTGCTCGCCTGCGATGTGAACGACGAGTCGACCGGGGTGGCCCGGCGTTACTGGGCGAAGGCGGGGGTCGCCGGGCGCATCAGCCTGCGGATCGCCCCGGCGCTGGAGACGTTGCAGGCGCGTCTCGATGCGGGCGAGGCGGGCCAGTGGGATCTCGCCTTTATCGACGCGGACAAGGAAAGCTACGCAGAGTATTACGCCCTGTGTCTGGCGCTGCTTCGCCCCGGCGGGCTGATCCTGTTCGATAATGTCCTCTGGGGGGGCGCCGTGGCCGACCCTGAGCGCGATGATGCCGATACGCGCGCGCTGCGGGCACTCAACCGTCAGTTACACGCCGACGATCGGATCGAGCTCAGCATGGTGCCCATCGGTGATGGGTTGACCATCGTGCGAAAGTGCTGAAGGCGCGTGGTCAGCACACGGCTTCGATCAGTTCGATGAGCTCGCCTGCAGGGCCGCGCAGCGTGAGCGCACGGGCTCCGGCATAGGGCGGGAGGTCGCTGGTATAGACCGGCCCCAGCGCCGCTGCCCGGTACGGTGACAGATCGGGCACGCGGAAACTGACGATCGCCATCGCCGGGGGCAGCGCGCCCTCGGGCGTCGGCCGGGCGACGGTCTCTGGCGGGTACTGATCGGCTTCGATGAAACTCTGCCCAGCGAGTGGCAGTGCCGAGAGGTCATGCGGCTGCTCGGCCGGCAGTCCGAGCGCATTCGACAGCACAGTGATCTTCACCGGCATGACCGGGGCGTTGGGTACGCCGAAACGTGTCTCGTAGTAGCGCTTGAGCGCAGACAGGTCTGCCCCGCCAAGAATCACGATGAAGCATCGATCCACGGCGCACTCGGGCTCCGGCGTATCGAATTCCTCCAACCGGCGCTTGAACTGGGTCAGGTAGACCACCTCACCGGCAGGGCCTTCGATCTGCATGGCGCGGATGGCGTCGGTGAACGACAGGTCCTCGGGCGGCCCGATGATGCGAAAGGGCGAGTCCGCCAGGTGGGCGGCCAGGGCATCGACGTCCTGGACGATCAGCTCCGCGGCGTTCCAGCCCCAGGTGGTCAGGGCGCGATAGTTGCCGGTCTGCCCGGCAACGAAGCGGAACCAGAAGCCGCTGCCCCGGGCAGGCGCCAGCAGTCTGGTCTCGGCGCCGGCCTGAGCGGGGGCGCCCCAGCCGTCGGCGAGCGCTTCCGGCAGCGGGCCTGCTCCCGCGGGGACTTCGCGGTAGTCCAGCCATTCGCTGTAGAGGGCCGCGAGACCTGCGGGGTCTTCGCTGGTGACGGTGACGCAGGTGATCGGGCCGAGGTATGGCTGAGGGATCGAGGACGCAGCGCGCTCGCTCACGACGTCAGCCCGTCAAGGTAAGCCAGCACCTCCGCCAGCGTCTTGACCTCGGCGTACTTCGCCTGCAAATCGAACAGGTTGGCCTCGTGAGGGCCCGGGTCGCGGTCACCCACGGCTTCGCGAACCACCACCGGGATGAACCCATGCTGCATGGCGTCGACCGTCGAGGCTCGCACGCATCCGGAAGTCGACAAGCCCGCGATCAGGACGGTATCCACACCAAGCGCGGTGAGCGTAGAGGCCAGGCTCGTGCCGAAGAACGCACTTGCATATTGCTTGCTGATCACCGGCTCGCCGGCAATCGGCTCCAGGCCTTCGGCGAACGCGCCCATCGGAGAGCCCTGCTCGAAAGCCCGCAAGGCCTTGACCTTGCGGAAGAACACCCCGCCATCGACGCCGCCAGGGGTGAAGACCACGTTGGTGTGCAGTACGGGAACGCCGGCCTTGCGGGCGCCCGCCAGCAACTGCACGCAGTGCTCGCGGGCCGTCTCCACGCCGGCATACAACGGCGACTCCGGCACAAGATACGCCTGCACAAAATCGATCACCACCAGGGCCGGGCGCGTGCCGAGCGGGAGATTCCCCCCAAAGCCGGCGGCCGCATAATCCGCTTCAAGCGTCTTGGTCATGGTCAGATGATCCCCTGATCGCGCAGGCCTTGCAGTCGCGCATCGTCGTAGCCCAGCACGCCGCGGTAAACCTCTTCGTTATGC
>JAFIFN010000199.1 GCA_020832005.1 Gammaproteobacteria bacterium
GGATGGCCGACCACACCGGGTCCGGGATCGGGACGCGGGCACGGCGGCGCCACCAGTCTGCCAGGCTCGTGATCACTGCTCGGGTCGTGCAGCGGCGGTCAACGCCCAGCGTCCGGGCTCGCCAGCAGACCTGCCCGGGAGGCCAGCGCCACGGCGTGGGTCCGGTTGACGGCGTCGAGCTGACGGATCGCCGTTTTCATATGGAATCGCACCGTTTCCACCGAGCGGTTGATCTGCTCGGCAATCGCGCGATCGGAAAGGCCGCCCGCGGCAAGTTGCAGGCACTCGAGCGCCCTCGGTGACAGCGGGCCGGAGGCCCGCCAACCGCCGCAATGGTCGAAGATCTCGAAGAACTCACGGCTGAACACCCGCATCAACTCGAGCTGCTGCGGGTCGGTGACAGGCCTGGTCGGGACCATCCAGCTCAGGCAGCCGACCCGGCCGAATGGCCGACGTACCGGCACGGTAATGCCCTCGCTGACGCCGTGGCGACGCAGATAGCACAGGCCGGCAGCCTGGCGCCGGGTGAGTCCCTGTGTTGCCTGCGGGTCGCTCGGGGGCAACGTCCAGTGGACGATCCTGTCGGGTTGCAGGGGCCGATCCTGTGCAGGGAAGTGCTGCCCCAGCCCTCGTTGCAGCCAGCCTGCGAGGAAATCCTCTGGCCAGCCGAACCGCCGCGCCCAGGCGGCGGCGTCGGCCAGCCGGGGGGCCACTGGGGTGTCCAACTGGTCGCGGAAGCCGACGATCCCGAAACCGAACAGTCGGCGACTCTCCGCGAGCACCTCCAGGCAGTCGCTGCCGCTGCTGGCGGCCCGCAGGTCCCTGAGCATGCTGTCTGACGTGGGCATTTCACGGTCCGGAAGAAGTCGTGACCCTACCCAATCGGGTAGGTCTGGGCTGACGGCCTATTGTATACACTCGCCCGATCCATGTGCTTGAGTTGGAGGGACCCCATGATCAGCACCAGTCTGCGTATCAGTGCCTTAGGGACCGTGGCATCGGCAGTGGCCGCCGCGTTGGCCGCCGGACCGGCCGAGGCCCAGGGCGCATCGGCCGTTCTCGACGAGATCACCGTGACCGCGCGCAAGCGCGACGAAACCCTGCTCGACGTGCCGTTGACCGTCACGGCGTTCTCGGAGGATGACATCACGCGTATTGGCATCCGCAGCCTCGAGGATATTTCGGACTTCGCTCCCGGGCTTTTCTACTCGAGCATGGCGAGCCAGCGCGGCGGACGCTCCGAGTCGGTCGTGCGGTTCCGCGGCATGGATATCAACGACGTGACGCCCGTGCGCCAGCTCGCCTCGGTGTTCGTCGATGGGGTCTATGTCTCCGGCGGGCTCTCCTCCATCAGCATGGAGGATGTGGCCCGGGTCGAGGTGATCAAGGGGCCGCAAAGCGCCTATTTCGGTCGTTCGACCTTCGGCGGTGCGGTGAATTTCGTGACCCGTCGCCCGGCTGAGAGCTTCGAAGGCCAGGTCAACCTGACGGCCGCCGAAGACGGCGAATACGATCTCAGCGCGTCCGTGGACGTGCCGCTGGTGGATGACCGGCTGGCGGCCCGCCTGACCGCGCGCTACTACACGACGGACGGCCGCTGGCGCAGCGCCACCGATGGGGGCCGACTCGGCGAAGAAGAAACCCGCTCGCTCGCGCTCACCCTGAACGCACGACCCACCGACGCCCTGGAGCTGACCTTCCGAGGGTTCATCTCCGAGGACGAGGACGGCCTGCCACCGACCTTTGCCCTCGACAGCAGCTTCCACAACTGCGGTCCCTTCTTCGAGGGGGGGCGGACATACATCTGTGGCACGCTGCCACGGGTGCGCGACATCGAGATCAACACCGTGCTCGATGGCGAGCCGCGGGAGATCTATCTCAACAACTCGCGCAACAGCGCGGCACTGGAACGTGGTCCCGGGCTGAGCGGCATGGGCCTGCGGCGCAAGATGCGTCGCGCCAGCCTGGCAGGCGACTGGGATATTGCCGACACTGGCATGGTGCTGTCCGGTGCCGCGAGCTACAACCGGCTCGAGCAGCGCCGGCTCATGGATCTGGACTATACCGGCGCGCAGGTCTGGCTCGAGGGAAACTTCCAGGACATCACCGATACCGGTCTGGAACTCAGGCTCTCCGGAGGCGCTGAGCGGTTCGACTGGCTGGTCGGTGTCAGTCGCTTCGCGCTCGAGTTCGACACCACCAGCGGCGCCTCGATCGGGTATCTGTACCCCAATCCGGTGTTCGTCAACGGCTTCTTCCTGGACCAGGCGATCGTCACGGATGAAGTCACCACCAACGCCGTATTCGGCTCGCTATCCTATGATCTGACCGATACCGTCAACCTCAGCTTCGAGGCGCGCTACCAGCGTGACCAGCTTGACCAGGGGCAGGTCGCCGATACCGATGTCCGCAAGACCTTCACCAATTTCCTGCCACGCGCCATTCTGCAGTGGCAGCCGACGGCGGATACCAACGTTTACGCCACGTTCGCCAAGGGTAACAAGCCGGGCAATTTCAACATCAGCCTGCTGTCACTCACGCCCGAGCAGCGTGAAGAAGTGCGTCAGCAGACCGGTGCCGTGGAGTCTGTCGATGAAGAGGAGCTCAAGAACTACGAGCTCGGGCTGAAGCAGCGGCTCTTCGACGGGCGGCTGTTCATCGGTGTCGCTGCGTACTACATGCAGTGGACCAACCAGCAGACACGCACGACCGCGGTGATCACCGATCCCAACACCCCGGCCGGCTTCCGGACCACGCCCGTGATCGTGACTGCCGGCAAGACCGATCTGTGGGGTATCGAGTTTGAAAGCACCTTCCAGGTCACCGACCAGCTGTTCCTGCGCGGGGCGTTCAACTGGGCGGCGTCGGAGTACAAGGATTTCGAGTGCGGCTTCTGCGAGCGCGTCACCGGCACCTCGGATGTCCGGGGTAACGAGACGCCACGGTTCCCGAAATACTCCGGCAGCGTGGGGGCCGAGTGGATTGACCAGGTCAATGCCGAGCTGGATTACTTCCTGCGGGCCGATGTCATCTACACGGGCAGTGCCTGGGACGAGGCGTTCAATCTCGCCAAGACCAGCGATTACACCCTGGTGAACGTGCGTGCCGGGCTGCAGGCCGATCAGTGGCGTGCCGAGCTGTTTGTTACCAACCTGTTCAATGACCGCAACTATCGGGCGGCCTCGCGGTTCACCGACTTCACGACCGGTACGTTCAACCTGAGTGATTTCGTCACCAACGTGGCCCCGGCAGATCCCCGCAAGCTGGGACTGCGTCTGAGCTACCGCTTCTGAGCACGCCAGGGCGCGTGATGATCGACAGGCGACGCCTGCTGGCCGCCGCCGGGGCCACGGCGGCCAGCGTCTCTCTGCCGGTGAGCGCCGCGCTGGCAGCGGGCGGGCCCTGGGATCTGCTGGTGATCGGCGGCGGCACAGCCGGCATGCCGGCGGCACTCGCGACCGCCGGTGCCGGCGGGCGGGTGTTGATCGTCGACAAGGCGCCGCGGCTCGGAGGTACGCTGTGGTTCTCGGGCGGCCAGATGAGTGCGGCCGGGACGCGTCTCCAGCGCGAGCTGGGTATCGAGGATTCCCCGGAGGCCCATCTCGCCGATATCCAACGGCTGAGTCGCGATACGGCCGACCCGGAGATTGCCGGTCTTGCGGTCCGTCATGCGGCAACGACCATTGACTGGCTGCTGGACCGGGGACTGCGCCTGATGGACGGACATCCGGTCACCGGTACGGGTCATGAGCCCTACCTGACCCGGCGCGTCTATGGTCCTTCCGACCGCGGCCCGGCGATCTTCCGCATTCTCGAGCGCGCGCTGAATGACGTGTCGGGCGCCGTTCGGACGCTGACGTCCACCGCGGCGGTCGAACTGATCCAGGATGGGCGCGGCAGGGTTCGGGGTGTCGTCTGTGAGTCGGCGCAGGAGGGGCGCCTCGACGTCCACGCGCGGGCGGTGTTGATCGCCAGCGGCGGGCACAACGCGAACCCTGAACTCTTCGAGGCGCTGACAGGTGTGCCGCTCTATCGGGCCGCCTGGGTCGGGCAGAACACCGGCGGCGGACTGCAGCTCGGGCGTGCTGCCGGAGGGATGGTTCGCGGTGGCGAGCACTATCTCTGCGATTTCGGCAGCATTCCCGCCAACCTCGACTGGCCGGCCAATGAGTTCGCACGATCGGTGCACCATCCCCAGCGTCGCCAACCCTGGGAGTTGATCGTCAACGTCGAGGGCGAGCGCTTCGTCCGCGAAGACGAGCCAAGCGTCGATCTGCGGGAACGGGCGCTGCTGGAGCAGCCCTATCAGCGTTACTGGCTGCTGTTCGACCATGCGGTGCTGACGCGCGCGCCGACCCTGATTCACTCCGCGCCGCCGGCCCGTGGAGCCTGGACCACCGATCGTCTGTTGCAGACCTTCGCCGGGAATCATCCTGCATTCCGCTCGGCGGCGACCCTGGAGGCGCTGGCGGTGGCCTGCGGCATGCCGCCCGATCGTCTCGCAGCCACGGTTCAGGAGTACAACGCGGCTCAGGCGGGCGGTCATGATCGCCTTGGGCGCCAGCATCTGCCGCTGGCACTGGGTGAGCCCCCGTTCTACGCGATCCTGCACCAGGGCAGCAGCCTGTTGTCCTGGGCCGGGTTGGCCGTGGACAGTGAACTCAGGGTGATTCGCTCGGACGGCTCGCCCATTGACGGGCTGTATGCTGCTGGCGAGGTGCTCGGCAAGGGGCAGCTTTCAGGCCAGTGTTTTGCCGGTGGCATGATGGTGACGCCCGCGCTCACCTTTGGCCGGCTGGTCGGTCAACGTATCATGGCCAGCACGTGAGCGGCGGCGCGTCGTGCCGGCGCGACGCTGTCCAGCGATGACACTATTGATCGTGCCCAAGGGAGGTCGTCAATGAAAAGCGGCTGCATTCTGCCATTGGCTGCTGCGTGCGCGTTTACCCTGGTGAGCGACGCTGCCGCGTGGGAACCTGAAGTTTTCGATCCATCGGGTTTCTCCCAGACGCTGACCGCGTGCGACGAGCTGGCCGCGCATCCGCTTGATCCCTTCAAGGTGGCTGAGGGTCGCTCGCAGGGTGACGTCGATCTCGACGCGGCGATACCCGCCTGTGAAGCCGCGGTGGCCGCCGATCCTCACAACCCCCGCCTCAACTATCAGCTGGCCCGCGTGTACGGCTAC
>JAFIFN010000024.1 GCA_020832005.1 Gammaproteobacteria bacterium
AAGGGGGGACCCCCCCTCAGCCCGTTTTCCGCGGGCTGATCAAGCTGCCCGTGGCCTTCGCAAATTATGACCCCGCGGCCGCGGCGATGCGGGGCCAACTCGCCCAGCCCGAAGCCGCTGCGCAGCCGACGGCAGACGAAGAGCCCACCGGTCGCGACCGCATGGATCCGGTGCTTCGCGAGATATTCCTGAAGGAAACGCGCGGCCATATCGAGACAGTGCACGCGTTTCTGGTCGAAGCTGAAGCAGCCGTGGCACCGCTGCGCCCGAGCGAAGATCTCTATCGCGCCTGCCATACCTTGCTGGGCAGCGCCAGGATGGCCGGGCTTGCAGCGGGCGAGGCACTCGCCGCACCGATGGAACAGTATGTTCGAGGCCTGATGTCGGCGGGCGCGGCCGTGACGCCGGCCGGGCGTGCGGCGCTCGCGAAGGGCTGCGCCGAGATCGAACACATGATGACCGAGATCGCCGGCGAGCGCGATGTCGAGGTTGATGAACAGGGGCTGCTGGCCGCCTTTGCGCAGCCCCAGGCAGAACTCGACGCCGTGGTCGCCGAGGCGCCTGAGCCCGACTCGGGGCAATGGCAGACGATCAGCGAGCCGGCACCTGACGTCGCAGAGACCGAAGTCGAGCCTGCGGAGGCGCCCGCTGCCGCGCGTGCGGCAGGTGAAGATTTCGACCCCGAACTGGCCGCCATCTTCAGCGAGGAGGCCGGCGAGATTCTCGAGCAGGCCGATGATCTGCTCGCGCGCTGGTCGCCGAGTCACGGGCCGGACGTCGTCGAGCTGCAGCGCCTGCTGCATACGCTGAAGGGCGGCGCGCGCATGGCCGGGCTGACTTCGATGGGTGATCTGTCCCACGAGATGGAGAGTCTGCTGGAAGGCCTGGCGGCGGGACGCGTCGTCCCGGGCCCGGGTTTGCCGCAGCTGTTGCAGCGCAGTGTCGATACGCTGCACTCCATGCGTGACAGCCTCGATGCCGGTCACCAGCTCAGCGTGGATCACAAGCTGCTCGAGGCTCTTTCCGCTGCTGCCGCGGGGCGTGAGACCGAGGCCGAAGCAGCACCCGACGCAGAAGACCTGTCAGCTCAGCCGCAGGCCCCGGAAGTGTTCGATACGCCTGAAGCCTCGCCGGACACCGAAGCTGAAACGGCGCCGCCGGAAGTCGAAGTGCCTGCGGACAGTGCGCAGGAGGCCGACGAAGAGACGTTCCCGCTGTTGCTGGATGCCGCCGACGACGAACCCCTCGATGAACTGCCCGGTGAACTGTTCGCCGAAGCGCCGGATGCACGGCAGCCGGGCGCGGATGGGGCCGCGCGGCCTCGTGAAGATGAAATCGCAGACTCCATCACCGGCCTGACAGCCCTGCTCGACGAGATTGACGCCCCGGTTGTTCCGGACGCAGACGAGGTCGCCACGGCAGACAGCGAGCTGCACGACTGGCAGACCGATGCCGCGGGTCCCGGGGATGCGGCCGATGCGCCCGTCGTCGATGAACCCGCCGAGCCGGCGGCGCCTGTGCCGCAGGACGCTGAAGTCGAACAGCCCGACGCCCCGACGAGCGCCCCCGGAGACGCGGAGCTCGAAGACTGGTTGCCAGAGGAGGCCGAGGCGTCGTCGCCGGATGCGCCGGAGTATTTCAGTGATGAGGATATGCAGGTCGATGAGGCGCCCGCGTCTGGTGATGCCGCCGATGCCCCGGAGCTGGAGATCGCCGCGCAGGCGCAGGACGCCGCCGCCGTGCCGTCTGCTGCGCCAAGGATGCGGGCCCAGGCGACCGAACGGCAGGAGTTCGCGCGAATCGACGCAGAGCTGCTCGATGACATGCTCAACTCTGCTGGCGAGATCAGTATTTTCCACTCACGGCTGAATCGGCAGGTCGGCTCCATCGAGTTCCACCTCGGCGAGTTGTCCCAGACCGCCACGCGCATGCGTGAGCAGTTGCGCGCGCTGGAGGCCGAAACCGAGCGCCAGATCCTGCACCGACACCACGAGGACTCGACAGGCAGCGATGATTTCGATCCGCTTGAGCTTGATCGTTATTCGACGCTGCAGCAGCTCTCGCGTGCGTTGGCAGAATCGGTGAGCGACGTCTCGAGCATCAACGATCTGCTGCGTACCCTGTCCACGGATGCCGATACCCTGCTGGTGCAGCAGGGGCGGGTGACGCTGCAGTTGCAGGACAGCCTGATGCGCACGCGTATGGTGCCCTTCCAGCGCCATGTCACGCGCCTTGCCAGGCTGGTACGCCAGACGGCCAGCGAGACGGGCAAGCGCGCCGAGCTGGTCGTCAAGGGCGCGACCGGCGAGCTTGACCGGCAGGTGCTGGAGCAGATGCTACCGCCACTGGAGCACCTGCTGCGCAATGCCGTGATTCATGGCATCGAGTCGCCGTCAGAGCGCCATGCCGCGCACAAGGCCGAGACCGGCGAGATCAGTGTTCATATGCGCCGTGACGGCTCCGAGGTTGTCATCGACGTGGCAGATGACGGTGCCGGCATCAATACCCAGGCCATCCGCGCCAAGGCCATGGAGCAGGGCTTGCTCAAGCCTGGCGAGCGGCTCAGCGACGAGGCCGCCAAGGAGATGATTCTGCGGCCGGGTTTCTCGACGGCCACGCAGCTGACCCAGTCGGCCGGCCGCGGCGTGGGTATGGATGTCGTCGCCTCGCAGGTGCAGAAACTCGGTGGCAGCCTGCGGATCGAGTCGAAGCGTGGGCAGGGCACGCGCTTCATCGTGCGCCTGCCCTACACGCTGGCCATCACCCAGGCGCTGATCGTCAAGGTTGGCGATGAAACATTCGCCTTGCCGCTGCCCACAGTCGAGGGCATTGCGCGGATCTCCCGCGATGAACTGCTTGAGCGACTCACCGAGGATGAACCGCGCTTCGAATACGCAGGTCACAGCTTCCGTCTGCAGCACCTCGGGCTGTTCGTGGGTGGCAGTCCTTCGCGGCTGCCCGAGGATGACACGGCGGTGCCGGTGATTCTGGTGCGCGCCGCGGAACATTCCACCGCGCTGATCACCGACGAGCTGATGGGCAGCCGCGAGATCGTCGTCAAGACGCTGGGGCCGCAGATTACCGGTATCCCGGGCGTCTCCGGCGCCACCATCCTGGGTGACGGCAGCATTGTCGTGATCCTGGACGTCGGGACGCTTGTGCGCGCCCAGCGCGACGAGTTGCTGCCCCAGCCGATGGCGCCGCAGGTGGATACGCGGCTGCTGGCCCTGGTCGTCGATGACTCGATCACCGTGCGCCGCGTGACCCAGCGCCTGCTGGAGCGCAATGGCATGCGGGTGATGACTGCGAAGGATGGGATGGACGCGATCACCGCGCTGCAGGATGCGCGACCGGACATCATCCTCCTGGACATCGAGATGCCGCGCATGGATGGCTACCAGTTCGCCTCCCACGTACGCAATGATCCGCGCGTGGCTGATGTGCCGATCATCATGATCACCTCGCGCTCCAGCGAAAAACATCGCGCCCGGGCCATCGAGGTCGGGGTCAACGACTATCTTTCCAAGCCCTACCAGGAAAGCCAGCTGCTCAATGCCATAGCACCACTGGTCCGGCGGGACATGTCATGAACGAGGCCGTCGAGGAACTCTACAGCCTGCTGATTCCCCTGCATGAGTCACGCCTGATCGTGCCGCGCGCCTGCATCGCCGAGGTGGTCGGTTTCACGCGCCCCTCGGCGGTGCCCGAGGATGCCCCTGACTGGTTCGTCGGCACCCTCGACTGGAACGGCAGGCAGTTGCCGGTGGTGTCCTTCGAGGCGGCTGCCGGGCAGGAGGTGCCTGAAGGCTCGGGGCGCACGCGCGTGGTGGTGTTTCATGCCATGGCCGGGCAGCTGCAGCCGCCGTTCTTCGGCATGCTCACCCAGGGGTTCCCGCAGCTGGTGCGGGTCAATCCCGATGTGCTGACGCCCGACGACGAGGTGTTTGCCGCGGACGGGCCAATCATCTGTCGTATCCGCATGATCAACGAGCTGCCGCTGATTCCGGATCTCGAGTGCCTTGAACGGATGATCCTGAGCGTCACGGCGAGCGCCTGACCGGGGCCGTGTCCTGGTATGCCTGGGCGGCAAGATCGCCCCAGTGTCCCTGAATCAGCGCCAGTGCCACCGTCGCGGCGGTTTCCGTGCGCAGTACGCGGGGTCCAAGATGGCGCGGCTGGAAACCCGCTGCGCGCGCCTGGTTGATCTCGGCCGGGCTCAAGCCGCCCTCCGGACCGATCAGCACCGTGATGCTTTCTCCCGGTCCAGGCCCCGGATCGCTGCCCAGCGGCGCGCCATCCTCGGGCAGCAGCAGCCACCGCGATCCATCGGCCGGAAGATCGGCAAGGGCTGCATCCAGGCTCTGCGGCAGCGCGACGTCGGGCGGGCGGTTGCGCCCGCACTGTTCGCAGGCACTGATGATCACGCCCTGCCAGTGGCGGCGTCGCTGCAGCGACTTGTCGGGGCCGAGACGTACGACACCGAACTCGGTGAGCACGGGCACGATCTCGGTGACCCCCAGTTCGGTGGCCTTCTGGATCGCGTAATCCATGCGCTCACCGCGTGACACACCCTGCAACAGCCGCACGGCCAACGGGCTTTCGCGTTCCACTGGCCGGTGCTCGAGCACGATCAGTTGTGCGCGATCGCGGCCGATGGTTTCGATGCACGCCCGAAATTCGCCACCGGACCCATCGAACAGCGTCAGTTCGGTGCCTGGCCCCAGGCGCAGTACACGCGTAATGTAGCGCGCGCGCTGTCCGGTGATCTCCAGGGTGCATCCGAGGCTGATGACTTGATCAATATGCAGGCGATGGGAACGCATGGACTCGGATCGCTTGTGCTGGTGGTGACGACATCGAAGAATAGCGCGCATGGATGAACAGGTGTTCAGTGTTGATGTCGGCAGCGGGCTGCTGCAGCCGGCGCGTCTGCTTGTCTCGCCCAATCACGACGAACGGCCGCCCGGTATGCGACCCGAGCTCATCGTCGTTCACGGTATCAGCCTGCCCGAAGGGCAGTTCGGCGGTCCATGGATCGACGCCCTGTTCGCCAACAGGCTGGATGCGGCGGATCACCCGTCGTTTCGTGCGATCGCCGGCTTGAAGGTCTCCAGTCACGTGCTGATCCGGCGCGATGGTTCGGTAACGCAGTACGTCCCCTTTCATCTGCGCGCGTGGCACGCAGGTGACTCATCGTGGTGCGGACGAAGCCGCTGTAACGACTTCTCCATCGGCATCGAACTCGAGGGTGCCGACACAATCCCCTACGAGGCCGTACAATACCGCCAGCTGGCGGCGCTGGTGGACGTGCTGTGCGCCGCCTACGCCGGGCTGAGTGCGGGCAATGTCGTCGGGCATGCTGATATCGCGCCGGGTCGCAAGACCGATCCCGGCCCGGCGTTCGACTGGCAGCGCTTTCGATCATTGCTGGCATGAGCGCATCGCAGAAGGGGAGACAGGCATGAAACTGATTGCGCTGGTCATCGCACTTGCGCTGGAGCGCATGCTCACCCACCTTTTGCACCTGCGGGAGCTGCGCTGGTTCGACCGCTATTTCGACTGGGGGCTGGCGCAGATGCGCGACCGTCCCGCCTGGGCGGCCTGGCTGATCGGGGTGGCGGTGCTGCTCGTGCCGGTGCTGCCGGTGGTGATTATCGCGGTAAGCCTGTTGACCGCAGACATCTTCTGGGACGTGCCTTACTTCCTGTTCGCCGTGCTGGTGCTGCTGTTCAGTCTTGGCCCGCGCGATCTCGGCGCCGAGGTGCTCGAGTACTGCGAGAGCGTCGAGGATAATCGCTTCGAGGAATCCCAGCGCATCGCCAAGGAGTTGCTTGAGACCGAGGCCCCGCGTGACCACGGCCGCCGCGAGCTGGCTGTCGAGGAGGCGGTCCTGGTCCAGGCCAACAATCGCATCTTCGGTGTCGTGTTCTTCTTCGTGGCCTTCGGGCCCATCGGTGCCTGGCTGTTTCGCATCGGTGACCTGTTCCGGCGTCGTGCAGTCTACGAGGCCGAGCGCAACCAGGCGCCTGAACGTGCCCAGCCCTACGATCGCGTGGAACAGTTGCACGGAATCCTGGCCTGGGTACCCGCGCGGCTGACCTGCCTGGGCTATGCCCTGGCAGGCAGTTTCGAAGAAGCGCTGCGCGCCTGGCGCAGCTATGGCGAGCATGTCACCGAGCAGCGGTTTTTCCACATCAACGACGAACTGGTGGCGGCGGTCGGCCAGGCGGCACTGGCACGGCCCGCCTATGAAGAAGTCAGTACCGAGTGTGTTGCCGCCGCACTTCGCCTGGTCACGCGCACGGTGTTCATCTGGGTGACCGTGATCGCGTTGATGACGCTGTTCGGCTGGGCGGTCTAGCCTGCCCCTCAGGCCTGGTGCAGGTCCGGCTGCTTCAGCCGGTCTGCTTGCCACGCTTCCAGAGCACTTCGGTGCCCTGCTCATGGCGTGCCAGCACGCGGGCGATCACGAACAGCAGATCCGACAAGCGGTTGAGGTAACGCAGCCCCTCGGGATTGACCTCTTCCTGGTGCGCCAGTGACCAGACGCGTCGCTCGGCCCTGCGGCAGACAGTGCGCGCGAGGTGGCAGGCTGCCGCCGCCGGGCCGCCGCCGGGCAGTATGAAGTCCTTGAGTGGCGGCAGATCCTCGTTGAAACCATCCAGCGCCTGTTCGAGGCGCTCGACGAACTCCGCCTTGATGGCCACATAGCCGGGTATGCAAAGCTCGCCGCCAAGATCGAACAGGTCGTGCTGCACCTCGGTGAGGCACTCGCGCACCGCCTGCGGAACATCACTGACGGCCAGCACCATGCCGATGGCACTGTTGGCCTCGTCGACGGTGCCGTAGGCTTCCACGCGCCGGTGATCCTTGGCAATGCGATTGCCATCTCCCAGCCCGGTCGTGCCGTCATCGCCGGTCCGGGTATAGATCTTCGTCAGTCGATTGCCCATTACGCATCCACAAGATCGCGCGTTCGCGCAGAATATGCTGCTGGCAATCCGGTGTGCTTGTCAGGATCATAGCGCCAGCGACCCACGAGGCTAGTGCCTCGCGGCCGTTCGCACAAGTGGCTCAACACCGGTCCACTTGCCACTGGAGCGCCCATGACACAGCAGAAATTTCTCGATGTCGCCCTCGAGGCAGCCACCGCCGCGGCAGGGATCATCCGCCACTACTATCGGGCGGGTGCAGCCGTCAGCCACAAGGCGGACACCACGCCCGTGACCCAGGCCGATATCGAGTCCGAGCAGGCGATACGTGGGCTCATCGAGGCGGCATTTCCCGAGCACGGATTCTACGGTGAGGAAACAGGCCAGGCCGGGCTTGATGCCGAGTACCTGTGGCTGGTCGATCCGATTGACGGCACGAAGGCCTTCGTGCGCGGCTATCCGTTTTTCTCCACGCAGATCGCGCTGATGCATCGCGGCGAGCTGGTGCTTGGCGTCTCCAGCGCGCCCGAATTCGACGAAGTTATATGGGCGCAACAGGGACGGGGCGCCTGGCAGGGCGAGCAGCGCCTGAAGGTGTCGAAGATCGACACGCTGGAAGCGTGTGCGCTGTCGGCAGGCAATCTGAAGACGCTGGCCGGCAGCCCGCAGTGGACGCGCTATGGTCGGCTGGTGGCACGCGTCAACCGCATTCGCGGCTATGGTGATTTCTACCACTATCATCTGCTCGCACGCGGCAGCATCGATGCCGTCATCGAATCCGACGTCAATATCCTGGATATCGCCGCGCTGGCGGTGATCGTCGCCGAAGCGGGCGGACGATTCACGCAACTGGATGGCGGTCGGGTCGGGCTGGAAACCACCAGCGTGCTGGCCAGCAACGCCCAGCTGCACGGCGCGCTGCTGGACGCCCTGTAAGCCCGGCTCAGGGCGGCGTCGGGCCGGCTTCGCCGTCTGGTGGCTGAGGCGGATCGTCATTCGCCAACGGTGGCATGCGCAATACATCCACCGGGAAGTACCGTCCGCCGCTGATCACCGCACGCACCTGCTCAAGCGCCCGAATGTCGGCCAGCGGATCGCCGCGCACGATCACCAGGTCGGCAAGCTTGCCGGCACTGACAGAGCCGAGGCTGCCTGCCGCGCCCAGGACCCAGGCCGCATCCAGGGTGACTGCGCGCAGTGCGCCCGCCGTGCCCAGCGGGCTGTCAGCAAGTGCGACGACCTCGGCATGCAGCGATACCCCGGGCGGCAGCGGCGATGCCCCGCTGCCGGCACCGATCAGACCGCCGCCACTGGCGATCGCGGCCAGTCCGGCATGCGCCGAGGCAGCGGCCCGCGCATCCGTGCCGAGCAGCGGTGTGAGCGCAATCCCGGCGCGTGCGGCAAGTGCGCCCAGGTCGCTGTACGCCATGCTGGTCGAATTGCCGTCGCGTCGGCCACGCGCACCCTGCAGACCGGCGACGCCGGCAGCACCGATGAACGCCGCTGTTGCAACATCGTCAGTGGTCACACGGATACCGGCTTCGGCAGCCAGTGAGACGGCGCGCAGGCGCTGATGGCCAGGCAGCAGTGCGCCGACATGCAACACGTGCTGGCCGAGTGCTGCGGCCCGCGCGATTTCGAGTGCCAGCTGCTCGTCGCTGCGGATGGGCACCGATGCCGCCCCTGCGCTGCGGGCACCATCCAGTACGGGGCCACCGAACAGCAGGCGCGGTCCAGGCACTCGACCGCCAGCCCAGGCCTCGTGGCGCGCAAGTGCGTCGTAGGGATCGGTGATCGGCTCGCGCAGTGTCGTGACGCCGTGGGCAAGCCACTGCGCGCCAAGTCGCGGTCCCTGCAGCCCGGAACCCCTGGCATCCAGGTCGATGAGGCCGGGCAGCACGGTATCACGCGTCGCATCCACGACTCGTGATGGCAGCGCGCGGCTGCCGCGCGGCACCACTTCGACGATCCGCTGACCCTCGATGAAGATATCCTGGTCAGCGACATAGGCACTGGCGGCCGGGTCGTAGATGCGACCTGCCTGCAGCACCCAGAGGGCATCGCCTGAGTAGGGTCGCAGGTCGAGCGCCAGCGGCCATTCGCCGGTCGCACCGCTGTCTGCGTCGAGCCACTTGAGCTTTGCGCCAGACTGAAACACCAGTGTGCGGTTGTCTGCCGCCCACGAGGGTGCCGAGGCGACCTGCTCGGTGAGCTCGCGCAGGCTGCGAACCGACTCGCCATAGCTGTCGAGTTCGGCGAGCCACAGGCGGCTGTCGCGCACCAGGGCCAGACGGCGGCCATCGGGGCTTGCGACAGGCCCGTCGTGGCCGCGCGGTCCCAATCCGCCGGGCGGCACGCCTGAGACGGGCGTGCGTTGTCGCGACGGCAGGTCGATGGCCAGCAGTTCACCCGGCGCCCCCGGCGCCGCGGCGGCCGCCGCCAGTACCACCCGCTGGCCATGCACCCAGGCGGGCCGCCCAGGCGCATCCAGACCGGCGGCCACGATCGTCAGCGTACCGTCGGCAAGATCCAGCACTGCCAGGTCGGTGTGTCTGCGGGCGACATCGCGTGCAACCAGCAGGGCGATGCGCCCGCCATCGGGCGACCATGCCGGCAGATGAATGTCACCTTGGGTTTTCGCCAGGCGACGCAGGTCGCCCCCGTCCACTTCGACGCTGTACAGCGCCATGTCGCCGTCAGGGTCGGCCGCCGCGAAGGCAAGACGGCGACCATCCGGCGACCAGGCGGGGTCCAGCGCCTGGGCAGGGGTTTCGACCAGCGTCTGGCCAGAGCCGTCGCGTCCGATCAGCCACAGCGCGCCCTGGGCCGAGAGCGCGAGCTTCCGTCCGTCGGGCGAGACGCTGGGGCCGCGCAGACCCCGCACCGGCATGCGCTGGTCCAGCTCGAAGCGTGTCGGCGGTGGCTGGTGTGTGCGATCCGGCAGGGACGTCACGGCAAAGAACGGCACCACCTCTGCACGCCGGGAGCCGAGGCTGCGGCGCTTGATCAGGCCATCGGCCGAGTACACGAAGCGCTCGCGATCCGGCCAAACCGCAGCCGTCGGGGCGACCATCTCGCCCCAGCTGGCGGGCTTGAGGACCGTCTCCTGGCCGACCAGCAGCATCATCATCTCGGCGCGGCCCGGACGTTCGCGAACCACCAGCAGCAGCGAGCCATCCGCGCGCCATGACGGCGCGCTCAGCGCATCGGTGCTGCTCAGCAATGTGGCCTGGGCGCCGGTGACCGAGCGCAGTCGCAGGTGATAGCCGTCGCTGTCGCGAGAAATATAGGCGATGCGCTGGCCATCAGGCGACACCGCGGGCTGGGATTCGCGACTGGCATGGAAGCTCAGCTGCTCGAGTCGCCCGTCGGCCAGGCGCAGGCGCCAAAGGTCATCGGCACCACTGCGATCGGAGACAAATACGATATGTTCCCCGTCAGGATGGACCACCGGGTCACGGTCTGCATACGGGCCCTGGGTCAGCTGGCGCGCCGGGCCGCCGTCCAGTGGCAGCTGCCAGAGGTTCCAGGCATCCGGGTGCAGCGCGGTGAAGACCAGTGACTGGCCGTCGCGGGTGTAACGCGGCTGGCGCGCCTGCCACAGCGGGTCAGTCCGCGGCGTGGCCGCGCCACCGCTGACCGGCAGCGTCCAGGCGATACCCTGCAGGTCCATGGCCAGCTCCCGACCGTCGGGCGAGAGGTCCAGCGCAAGCTGTGTCCCCTGGGTGAACTCGACCAGCGTACCGGCGTGAACCGCCGGCATCAGCAGCAGCACGCCTGCGGCGAGACAGCCCTGCAGCCATGACCGTGCGCGCCGGTTCATTCGCTGCGGCCGGCCTCCACGCCATGCAGTGTGCCCGCGTCGCACATGACCGATATCTCGATCGGGTTGCAGCACACCTGGCAGTCCTCGACGTATTGCTGGTTGCCGGTTGAAGTATCGACCAGCACAACGATCTCCTCCCAGCACCACGGGCAGGTGATCGTGGCCTCCTCCAGCAGGCCGCTCATGGCTGGAGCCGTTCGCCGCGCCATGGACCGGCCGTGAACGCGCCATTGCCGGACGGCCTCAGTGTTCGTTCCCAGCGCGCCCGGTCATGCACGCGTGCCGCACCCTCGATCCACAGCTCGATTGCACGCGGCCAGATGCGATACCCGCCCCAGTGCGGCGGTCGCGGCAAGGCGCCGCCCGGCGGCTCGACTTTCTGCAGCGTCGTATTTTCAGGCAGTCCCAGCTGCTTCGCGCGCGCCAGCGTCTGGTCGATGAGCGCCTGTCGCGAGGCCAGCGGCCGGCTCTGGTCGCTGCCCCACGCGGCGAGCTGGCTGGCCGGGTCGCGGGTGGCGAAGTAGCGGTCGCTCTCGGCTGCGGGTGAGCGCACGGCCACGCCCTCCAGGCGCACCTGGCGCGCCAGCGCATCCCAGTGCAGGCAGCAGGCCACCTCGGGGTGGGCAGCGATGGCGCGGCTCTTTCTGGACTCATAGTTCGTGTAGAAAACGCCGTAGCCCGGATCCTCGACCAGGGCTTTCAGCAGCACGATGCGCAGCGAGGGCGTGCCATCTGCGTCCACGGTGGCGAGGCTCATGGCGTTCGGGTTGGGTTGAACTGCCGCGCTCACGGCCTCTTCCAGCCACGCGGCGACGATGCGCAGGGGCTCGTCGGGCAGAGGCGTCGGCAGGAGAGGATTTTCGCTCACGCGCGAATGCTGCCACAGTCTCGGCGGCCGGTGTATCAGTCCGAGCGGGGTTTGCGCCTGCGCTTTCGTCGGGATCGGCCCGCGGTGGCGACCGCGGGCCGATCATCGGTCTGGAGTTCCTCCTCCAGCCCGCCCCAGCGGTCGCGATGATGCTGTTCTGCATCGGTGCGTACCGACGCGTGGCGGGCGCTGAGCATCAGCTGCCCCGGCGGACAGACCCGCGCCCGGATCAGACCCAGGTCCTCGGCGGCGGCAAAGATGCTGGGATACCAGGTCTGCCATCCGGGCAGCAGGGCCTCGACCTGCTGACGCAGGGTCAGGCCGGGGCTGTGTCGATCGTCCATCGCCATAGCCTACCAGCCGCGCCCCACTGGTGCCGCGCATCGAAATCGAGAAATCACTCACGGATTGCCGCCTGCCCGTGCTGCATGCTGGAAATATGTGAAACACCGCCATCAGGCGGAGCATCGGTCGGTGCGTCGTGGCCAAGTGGACACGCGTGCGCCGGGGCGGATCGAAGGGCCGGAATAGCAATAACAGGAACGAAGTTGGCCAGATACCTACTTTCCGCAGCCACGCTGTTGCCTGCCGGCGATGCGCTGGCGGCGATATCTGGTCAGGCCGGTGGCCCGTTGTGGCTGCAGCCGGCGGTGCTGCTGCTGTGCCTGACGCTGGTCGTGGCTGGCGGCCTGCTGCTGCTGCGGGGACGCCGGTCACTTCGACACATGCGTGACACCGAGGCGCGTTACCGGGTTTTCTACGACCTGGCCCCGGTCGCGATGGTCGTACACGATCAGCAACACCGCATTCTCGACTGGAACCATGCCGCCGAAAAGCTGTTCGGCTGGTCGCGCGAACAGGCGCTGGGTCGGGACTTCTTCGAGCTTCTGGCGCCTGGCGAGACGCTTACCGAGATGCGCGGCGCCGTCGATGTGACACTCAAGACCACGCGCCGCAGCACGACGATGAACTGGAGCGTGCGTCAGGACGGGCATACGGTGCTCTGCGACTGGAGCAACTCGGTCATCAAGAACGAACACGGTGTCGTGACTGCCGTCGTGTCACTGGCCATCGACGTCACGGCAGCGCGTGAATTCGAGCGACGCCTGCGCGACAGCGAACGGCGATTCCGTTCGCTGGCCGAGAACGCCTATGACGTCATCTGGACGGCCACACTGGACGGACGTATCACCTACGCAAGCCCGTCCGTCGAGCGGCTGACCGGTTACTCGCCGGCGGCCTTGCGCGATTACCACGTCTTCGATGCAGTGCCGGCCGAGTCAGCCGCGCAGATCCGCGAGGCGCTCGAGCAGCTGCGTACGCGCGGCGTGCAGCCTCCCCGCCACTGGGAGGTCCAGCAGCGCCGGCAGGACGGTCGCTGGATCTGGGTGCAGGTGACCATGGATATCCTGCGCGGCGAGAACGGCGCGCCTCGAGAGATCCTCGGCATTACCCGCGATGTCACCGCGCAGCGCGAGGTGCAGGAAACCCTGCGCGCACGTGTGACTGCGATCGAATCAGCGGCCGAGGGTGTGATTATCACGGATACGGCCGGACGCATGGAGTATGTGAATCCGGCATACGTGGAACTGACCGGTTTCAGTGTCGAGGAGTCGCTGGGCAAGCGCCCGGGTGCGCTGCTCGATGATACAAACGAGCCAGGTGAGCTGTTTCGCGAGATCTCCGAGACCGTGCACCGCGGCGAGGTGTGGCGAGGCGAGATCGATCGCTGGAACCGGCGCGACCCTGGGCGTATCGCCTCGTTGACCGTCTCGCCGGTCACCGATGACGATGGCAGACTTCTTCGCCTGGTCGCGATCATGCGCGATGTCAGTGCGCACAAGGCGATGGAGTCACGGCTCACAAAGATGGCGCACTATGACTCGCTGACAGGGTTGCCCAACCGGCGGTTGTTCTTTGATCGTCTGGCTGACCGGCTGCGTCTGGCGCAGCGCGAGGGCCGTGAGCTGGCGCTGCTGTTCATTGATCTGGACGGCTTCAAGGCGATCAACGATACCCTGGGCCATGCCGCTGGTGACGAGGCACTGCGCGTAGTCTCCGAGCGATTCACCGAGGTGCTGCGCACATCCGACACACTCGCCCGTGTTGCCGGAGACGAGTTCACCGTCGTGCTGGGTCCGAGCGCCCAGGCGTCTGATGCCGAACACGTGGCCAATCGCCTGATCGCCTCACTGAATATACCGGTGATTGTTTCCGGCGGCGAATGTCAGCTCGGCGCCAGCATCGGCATTGCGCGCTACCCGGCCCATGCACTCGATGCCGACGCACTGCTCAAGCGCGCTGACCAGGCGATGTATGCAGCCAAGCGTGGCGGGCGTAACCGCTACGTGGCGTATACCGGTGATCAGCCGGCGCCGCTCAGCGGCACCGGCTGATCCCAGGGGCCTTTACCGCTGGCAGAAGCCGCCGTCGCGATTGCGGCACACATCGACCGCAAAGGTGGGTGAGGTGCGATAGCCGGTGCAGCGCTCGTTGTAACGCGCCAGTTCACTGCCGTATTCCTGGTTCAGGGTACGAAAGGCCTGGCTTCGCGCGTTGTAGGCCTCGACACGCGCGGCCGGCGCCTGTCCGGAGGTGATTTCGCGATACTCGCGTGTCAGCCAGGCGCTCTCGGTTTCCAGGCGAGCGCGCATAGGCGCGTAGGTGTCGTACTCATCGCGGCACCAGGTCAGCTCGTCCATATGCCGCCATTTCGGAATGGCACCGCGCGGCGACTGGCGACGGCAGGCCTCCCAGTCTTCGGCGTGTTCGAGTTCCGCCAGCCGGAAGGCCGCCTCACCCGGTCCGTATTCCGCCTCGAAGCGCGCCTGCTCATGCCGGTGCATGGCTTCCGAGAACTCGCCGTACAAGGCCTCGAGTGCGGCACCGCCGGTGCTGCTTGCCGCCCGCTGCGCTATGGCGCGTGCCTGGGCCAGCGCATCCTGCGCATCTGCCTGGGCCTGGGCGCGATGCCGTGCAGCCGCGTGGCCGAGGCGGGCATGCTCTTCGGCCAGCTGCGTGCAGACCCGGTCGCGGTCCTCAAACATGACCGAGGCGGCTGGCGTGAGCTGCACCCCGCCGGCCAGCGCCGCCGGGCCCGCCAATGCACACCAGGCATTGAAACCGGATTCGCTGCGGCAGATCTCGGACACCGTGGCGGCTGAAAAGCGCGGAACGACGCAGCGGGCATGCCAGTCGGCACCGCCCTGACCGCGTGCCAGCTCCAGCCACTGTGGCGGGGCAGAGGCGACGCCATTGCCGGAGGCGCCTCCATTGAGTGCCCGATAGGCGACGGCGTGGGCGCCGATGCGCGGTGCCTGAGCGGCGCAGTCGCGCGCGGTTGCGGTCTCGCCGGCCAGGGCGTCGTGATTCGCCAGCCCGGCGAGCAGGCCGCCGAGCACGATCAGCGGTAGAAACACACGATGAGGCATGATGGAACTCCGGTCTGCGTCAATGCCCTCACGCTAGCTGCAACTGGTCTGACAGGATGTGGCGCAAATCACGGAACGCCATGTCACTGATTGATTATGGAAAACCAGCTCGAGCAATGCCGTTTTTGCGGTTTCGCCGTCGATAGTTTTCTGGCCCTTCGCCTCAGCATCGGGATAATGCCCGCATGTCCATCCCGTCCGCCACGCCTGTCGCAACCTCACCCACCTCGCAGGAGGCGCTGGATGTCCTGCGCTCGGTGTTCGGCTATGAAAGCTTCCGCGAACCGCAGGGAGAGGTGATCAGCACGCTGGTGTCCGGCCACGATGCCCTGGTGCTGATGCCCACCGGAGGCGGCAAGTCATTGTGCTACCAGGTGCCGGCATTGCTGCGTCCGGGCACGGCGGTCGTCGTCTCGCCGCTGATCTCGCTGATGCAGGACCAGGTGGCCGCACTCACCCAGGCGGGCGTGCGCGCAGCCTTCCTCAACTCGTCGCTGAGCGCCCAGGATGCGCGCGAGGTGCTGCGCCGCCTGCATGACGGTTCGCTGGACCTTTTGTACCTGGCGCCCGAGCGCCTGCTCCAGCCTGCCACGCTGGAGCGTCTTGCCGGCGTCGAGATCTCCCTTTTCGCCATCGACGAGGCGCATTGCGTATCGCAGTGGGGGCATGACTTCAGACCCGAGTACCTGCAGCTGAGCGCGCTGGCTGAACGTTTCCCGGGCGTGCCGCGTATCGCGCTGACTGCCACGGCCGATGAACGCACGCGCCGCGAGATCATCGAGCGGCTGGGGCTGACTGCAGCGCGCTGCTTCATCAGCAGTTTTGACCGGCCGAATATTCGCTACATGATCCGCCAGTCGGGCGGTTCGGTGCGCAATGAACTGCTGGCCTTTATCCGCGAACACCATGCCGGAGACGCCGGTATCGTCTACTGCCTGTCGCGCAAGCGCGTCGACGAGGTTGCCAGCTGGCTGGCTGCCCAGGGCTGCGAGGCGCTGCCCTATCACGCTGGCATGAGTGCAGGGGAGCGCGCGTCAAACCAGGCGCGTTTTCTCAACGAGGAGGGGCTGATTATCGTCGCGACCATTGCGTTCGGCATGGGCATCGACAAGCCCAACGTTCGTTTCGTCGCGCACCTGAACCTGCCCAAGAGCATCGAGGCGTACTATCAGGAAACCGGTCGCGCCGGTCGCGACGGCCTGCCGGCGAACGCGTGGATGAGCTATGGCCTGCAGGATGTGATTACGCTGCGACAGATGATGAGTGCGTCCGAGGCCGAGGAAACCCACAAGCGCGTCGAGCGCCACAAGCTCGACGCCATGCTTGGCCTGTGCGAGATGACCACCTGCCGTCGCCAGGCCCTGCTGGGCTACTTCAGCGAGACCCTGTCCGAGCCTTGCGGTAACTGTGATACCTGCCTGTGGCCGCCGCAGGTCTGGGATGCAACCGAGGCTGCGCGTAAGGCGCTGTCGTGCGTGCACCGCACCGGCCAGCGCTTCGGCGTGACCTATCTGGTGGATGTGTTGCTCGGCAAGGACGATGAACGCATCCGGCGCTTCGGACACGAGCAGATCAGCACTTTCGGCATCGGCACCGAGCACTCTGCCACCGAGTGGCGCGCCATCTTTCGCCAGCTCATTGCGCGCGGGCTGCTCGACGTGGATGTCGAGGGCCACGGCGGCTTGCGCCTGACCGATGCCTGCCGCCCGGTGCTGCGCGGCGAACAGACGCTGTGGCTGCGCCGCGAGGCGACCCCCGCGCGCCGCAAGGCGTCACGGCGCACCGCCCGGCGTGACACGGCATTTACTGATCCTGCGGATAACGCCTTGTGGGAAGCATTGCGCGAAACACGCCTGCGCCTTGCCCGGGAACAGGGCGTGCCGCCCTACGTGGTCTTCCACGATGCAAGTCTGGCAGCGATGGTCGAGCAGCGGCCCGGCAGCATGGCGGAGCTCGCCGATATCCCCGGTGTCGGCGCTGCCAAGCTCGAGGCCTACGGAGAGACCTTTCTGGGCGTACTGCGTGGCGCCTGAGTCGTCAGCGGCCGCCGCCGCCACCACCACCGCCGCCGCCCCCGGAGGAGCCCCCACCCCCGCCGCCGGAGCTGCTCCCCGGTGGTGAGGCCGACGCGCTGATCTGGGTGCCCAGCGAACGGCCGAGCTGGCTGCTGACATCGCCGAGACTCGACAGCCTGGCGCCGCTGCCGCGGTACCAGGCGATACCGGCCGCCGCACTGGCCGCGGCGGCGGCACCGACGGCGGCCGTGAACTTCCTGGTCCATGCATCCTCGACAGACAGCGCCATCGCATAGGGCAGCAGCGCCTCGTAGCGCTGGGCGTCCAGCGCCGGCGGCGTGCCATCCGCCGCAGGCCCATGCAGGCTCTTCAGCTCATCGCGCTCGGCGACGCTGAGGTAGAGCACCAGTCCCTCGATGTGATCGAGCAGTCGCCGGCCTGCGGCCGTGGGCGCACGCATCGCATTGGCGAACACCAGGTTGATGACGACCAGCGAAACCCCCAGCAGCAGCGGGACCAGCACGCCGCCGTCATGCACGCCGCGCGCGATACCGAAAACCACCAGGCTCAACACCACGCCCATCAGCAGCGTGCCTCCGTTATGCACCACATACTGGCGGTTATAGCGAGTGCCAAGCGCGCGGTGCTGCCGTAGCCGCGCACGGTTGATGAGGCTTGCGTTTTTCGCCTCCAGTTCGACCTCGCTGCGATCGGCGAACAGCGTGTCGAGCAGGGCGGCCTGCGGGGGCGGGAGATCCTCTGGCGCCGGCAGGTCGGTGCGCGCCAGGCGCCAGCGTGTCTGGCCGCGTTCCCGGTCGCGGTGAATGATGACGAGGCCACGCACGGCCAGCTCCACCATGTCGGCGGCAAAGCCCTGCGAATCCGGCGATCCACGACGCAGATAGCGCAGGCCAGAGGGCGCATAGCCCGGTGGTGGGTCATAGCGCGGAATGATGGTGCCGGCTGCCGGACCGCGCCCGTAGCGCCACCACCGGCGCAGGTAGAAGGCGAGCACCGCCAGCACGCCGATCAGCCCGGCCAGGGCGCCGGCGTTGTCGCGCAGAAACCAGCGCACCCGCTCGCTGCGGGCCGGCTCGGTGACGATGCCCTTCGGGAACTCGACGACGATCGTGAGCCCCTCGCGCGGCATCAGGGGCTCAGTCGTGACGAAGTTCGCGACACCTGCCTGCGGTATCTCGCCACGCGCGGCCGTGCCGCGTCCACCGAAGATGCCGGTGTAATTGGACAACCTGATCCGTGCCGGGTCGATCGGCTCGGGCAGCCGGACCTCGGCGCTGGCCTGCTCGATGGTGAAGTCCCAGCCGTTGCCGGTGACGTTCCAGTACAGCTCATCGTGGTCTGCGAAAAAGCCCAGCTGGCGGTTGCTGCGGTAACGGATCCGGAAGCTGATGTCGGCGGGCACCGGCAGAAAACTGTCATCGCCGGTATTGATGCGCACGCCATTGCCGATCCTCTCGATGAACGAGGGTTCGGTGATGCCATCGCGCTGCACGTCGAGCAGCTCGAAGTCGACGACGACATTGTTGCCGTGACGGTCACGATAGCGGGTCGGAAAGTCCCGATAGATGCCGCGGCGAATCCTGCGGCCCTCGGCGCGCACGACGATGGTTTCGGTGACCAGCAGGCTGCCGTCGTGGGCAAGCTCGATATCGCTGTGAAATGACAGGATGCGCTCCTGGGCGGCCACGTCCTGGACCGCGGCAAGCCCCAGCCAGGCGACCAGTGCGAGCGCGGCGGTGCGCAAGCTGATCATGCCGGCAGCCGCGCGTCTGGCACGCTGCGCTCGGCCTGGCTTGCCGCATAGAACTGCGCCTGCTGAAAGCCCAGCGGGCGGGCGATGAGCAGGTCCGGGAACTGGGCGATACGATCATTGAGGTCGCGCACGGCGCCGTTGTAGAAGCGCCGCGCATACTGCAGATGCTCCTCGACATCGCTGAGCCCGCTCTGCAGCGACAGGAAGTTTTCGCTGGCCTTGAGCGCCGGATAGTCCTCGCGAAGTGCCAGCAACCGGCTCAGGCCCTGCTCCAGCGATGCCTCGAGATCGGCCAGACGCGCCGGGCCCGCCGTCGCCACCGCCGCGGCCCGAAGCTCCGTCACCTGCGTCAGCAGCGCACGTTCGTGACTGGCATAGGCGGCCACGGCGGCCACAAGCTGGGGCACGAGATCATGCCGGCGGGTCAGCTGCACATCGATATCGCCCCATGCGGAGCGCACGCGATTGCGTAACCGCACCAGGCGATTGAAGATCCAGACTGCCCAGGCGAGCAGCCCCAGAACCAGGATCCAGATCAGCTCCATTGATGCTCCCGGAGGGTCCTCGCGCAGGCTTTCGCGATATTCTAACCGCCCGGCCCGGCTATAATCGCGACAATGAGAATCGGGCCCTACCAGATTGACCCGCCGGTGGTCCTCGCACCGATGGCCGGAGTGACCGACAAACCCTTCCGCCAGCTGTGTCGGCGTCTCGGGGCGGGGCTGTGTGTGTCGGAAATGACTACCGCGGATTCACGCCTGTGGCAGACGCGAAAGTCCACTCTGCGCATGGACCATACCGATGAGCCTGCGCCGATATCCGTTCAGATCGCCGGGGCCGATCCGCGAATGCTCGCCGAGGCTGCCCGCGCCAACGTGGCACGCGGCGCACAGATCATCGACATCAACATGGGCTGCCCTGCCAAAAAGGTCTGCAAGGCCTGGGCGGGATCAGCGCTGTTGCGTGACGAGGCGCTGGTCGCGAAGATTCTCGACGCTGTCGTGGCCGCCGTGGACGTGCCGGTGACGCTGAAGATCCGTACGGGCTGGAGTCACGACCAGCGCAACGCACTGCGTATCGCGCGTATCGCCGAGGATTCAGGGATCGCCGCGCTGGCGGTGCATGGTCGAACCCGGGAACAGCGCTACACCGGTGTCGCTGAATACGACACGATTGCCGCGGTCAAGGCTGCAGTGGCCATCCCGGTGATCGCCAATGGCGATATCAACTCGCCGCAGAAGGCCGCGCAGGTGCTGGCATTCACCGGCGCCGACGCGGTGATGATCGGTCGCGGTGCACAGGGCAGGCCCTGGATTTTTCGCGAAATCGCGCACTTCCTCGCAACCGGGGCACTGATCTCACCTCCGGCGCCAGCCGAGGTGGCCGGCATTCTGCTGGAGCATGTTGCGGCGCTGCATGAGTTTTACGGCGAGTTACAGGGTGTGCGTATCGCCCGCAAGCATCTGGCATGGTACTGCCAGGATCATCCGCATTCGGATGTCTTTCGCGAGCAGGTCAACCGCGCCGAATGCGCGAGCCGGCAACTCGCGATGATTCGGACACATTTCGATGCGCTGGCAACCCACACCGAGTATCTGCCCGGCCGCGCGGCATGAGTTCGGACAGCGGCATTTTTTACATCAGGAGCAACGCATGAACGATACCGCCACACTGTCGCGCCGCCAGACAGCGGAAGTCCAGGCGCACTATGCGCAACTGGCCCGGCACTATGACCGGCGCTGGAATCGCTACAGCCAGGTGTCGCTCGAGCGACTGGCCGATGCCCTGCCGCTGAGTGGCGAGGAGTCAGTGCTGGACCTGGCGTGTGGGACAGGTCGCCTGGCCGAGATCCTGCGCGGCCGGCATCCACGTCTGACCGTGACCGGTATGGACCTCTCGGCAGACATGCTCGAGGTGGCAAGAGGCCGGTTGCCGGAGGACGAGCGCACGCACTGGCACCAGGGGTCCATGGAATCGCTGCCTTTCCCGGATGCGAGCTTCGATGCGGTGAGTTGCTCCAGTGCGTTTCACCTGGTCCCCGACCAGTCGCGCGCGATGGCCGAGATGGTCCGTGTGCTGCGGCCCGGCGGGCACCTGTGCATGGTCGACTGGTGCCGGCAGGTGCCGCAGATTCACTTCATCCAGTGGTTGGCCCGCCTGGCCGGACGCCAGTACCGGCGCATCCTCAATCGCAGCGAACTCGAGGCGATGATGCAGGACAGCGGACTGTCCGTCCTGGGTGTCGAGCAGTTCAATGCGACCTGGTTCTGGGTGATGATGTGCATGCTGGCGCGGCGCCCTGAAGCCTGAGGCGCTGACTCCGCCGGATCCCCGGCTGCGCTGTGTCCACATGTTCTGGCATGGCGCGCCGCTGTCGCGTATCGAGCGCCTGAGTCTCGCCTCATTCGTGCACCAGGGCCATCCGGTCCACCTGCATGTGTACGACGAACCCGCGGGCGTGCCGCCGGGCGTGGACATCGTCGACGCTGAGCACGTGTTGCCGGCGGCATGGCTGTATCGCCATCATCGCAGCGGGTCCCTGGCGCCGTTTGCCGACTGGTTTCGCTATCGGCTGCTGTGCCTGCGCGGCGGCATCTGGGCGGATGCGGACGTGATCTGCGTGCAGCCACTCGATTACACCGATCCGGTGATCATGGGCTGGGAGAATGCGCAGCAGCTCAACAATGCGGTCCTGGGCCTGCCAGCCGGTGATACGCTGGCCGAGTGTCTGGCTGCCTCGTGCGAACAGCCCAACCGCTTTCGCGCGTGGGATACCTGGTCGCTGCGGCTGCGCAAGCTGAAGCGCCGCGCACTGTATCCCGGCCGGCGTGAGCGGGTGGGCTGGAGCGAGAACGGGCCTCGCGGCCTGACCCTGGCGGCCGGACATCTCGGCTACCTGCAGCGGGCCCTCCCGCCGACGCATTTCTATCCAGTGCCCTGCAATGACTGGCAGCGAATGTTTGCAGCGACAGCGGATGCCGGATGGCCCCCCTGGCCTGCGGAGACGCGCGCCGTGCACCTTTGGAACGAGATGATGCGGCGGTCTGCGGACTTCGACAAGAACGCGCAGTTTGCCGCGCAATCACCGTTCGAGCGGCTGTGGCGGGAGATCCTGCAAGAGGGCTCGTAAGCCTGGTCGGGGACGTCGGCGCAACACTCGGCCCTGGATCCGTCAGAATCGCCTGCTCAGTGACAGCGTTGCGCTGGCGATGTCGTAGAAGGCATCCGGGCGCTCATCATCGGGGTCCGAGGCCAGCAGCCGATCGCGGGCCACTTTCATTGCGTAGCGTATTTCCAGCCCCAGGTCCCAGCCGCTGGCGATGTCACGCCAGGAAGCGCCCGCACCGCCGTAGAGTCCGTAGGCGGGGGTGGCCAGGTCATAGCGTGCAGCGCCTGCGAACACGCCGAAAGCCAGCGGGCCGTCAGTGCGATAGCGCAGGTCAACGGCACGTGCCGAGATCAGCAGCCGGCCGTCGATGTCATCGAACTCCAGGCGCGCACCGACATCGAGCCGATCACCGGCCGCGCGTCGCGCACCGATGGCGATATGCGGCGATGCGGCAGGTGAGGTCGTCCGGCGCGGGATCGAGTCTGCCAGGTCGATGCGCACGCGATGGGTGTTGATGCCGCCGAGCACGAAGATTTCCGTGGCGTCGGGTTCGTCCCGCCCTGGTGGGTTGCCGGCGAAGCCGCCGGCCACATCCTCGCCGGCCGCGAGATTTGCAAACACCCCGACGCGCACGAAGCCATCACCGAATACGTCGCGGCCACCGAGCACTTCACCGCCCAGCAGCCAGTGCTGCCAGGGACGCATATAGCGCAGCCCGGCTTCATGCGCGCGCCGGTACCGTGGCGCCGTATAGGCCTGGTTGGCCACCGTGCGATATCGCAGCTCCAGGTCGCCGCCGGCGGAGGGACCCCATGACAGTCGCAACATGTGGCTTTGCGCGCCCACGGGGTCGCCGAACACCCGCTGATCCGCGCCCCAGTGGCCAAGTACGCGCCCGCGATTCACCAGCCCGTCGCGGTAGGTGCCATGGGTATACCAGGCGTTCTGCCACTCCGAGATCTCGTAGCGCAGGTCATAGCGTCCGCGCAGGCGCGGGAAATGGATACCCGCAGAGAGTGCTGAATTGCCAAGCAGGTAATCGCGACCCCGCGATGTGTCCTCACCGGCATATTCGAAGTACACGGAAAACGGTGTGCTGCCGGGAAAGATCACGCGCGTGGTCAGCGAGGCGGCCTGGTTGCCGAATGCCTCATCGCGCGTCAGATTGGGACCGACATTGCTATAACGCGAGGGTCGGAAGAAGGCCTTGAGACCATCCAGCACAGAGTCACCGCCACGCTCGCCACCGCCGAACTGCAGCACGCGGTTGGCGCCCAAGGCCCAGCCGCTTAGAGGCTCGGCTGCGACATGCAAGCCTGCGAGTCGCGGGTATCCGGAGGTGAAGCCGTCACCGAACACGATGCGATCGGAGGAGGACATGCGCGCTGCAAACAATTCGTATCCCAGGCGAAAACGCGTATAGGGCGCCTGATTGCTCAGCGTGACCGAGGGCATTGTGGTGGCCTGTGTACTGATCAGCATGCTGCTGTCGCTCATTGGCGAGAGCCAGCGCTCGCGATAGCCGATATCCAGTTGTGTGCCCAGGGCTGCCAGGCTCAGGACGGTGCCGGTGGGCGCAAACTCCCCGCGCCAGGCGACCCCGCCGAGGGTCAGCCGCACCCGCTCATGCAGCTGCATGTGCGCGCTGGCGGATAGCTGCCATGGACTGTCGATGTCCAGCCCATACAGGTTCGCCAGGGGATAATCCGCGCCGCCGGCCAGCGCCGCGTCCACGCGCAGCGCAGTGACGCCTGCCGGACGCAGATAGGGCGCGAGCGCTGCAGTCACCTGCTCACATAGTAGCGGATCGCGGCCACAGGCCGCCGGCAGGGCCTGACGAACTGCCGACAACGCGATCGGACGGCGCAGCACCGGGCGGTCAGCCAGCAGCATGAGCTCATCGAGTTGCCGCGCCAGCCCCGGCGCGAGC
The DNA here is from genome assembly GCA_020832005.1 of Gammaproteobacteria bacterium. Lineage (GTDB taxonomy): Bacteria > Pseudomonadota > Gammaproteobacteria > Steroidobacterales > PWYM01 > PWYM01. The sequence continues at coordinate 23,886 of JAFIFN010000024.1, forward strand.
TGCATCGGCAGGTAGCCATCTGCCGTGCGGGGTTCGGCCAGCGCCGGCGCTATGCAAAGCAGCAGGGTCGCAAGCATGCCCGCACCGGTCTGCGTTCGCGCGTTCCGGGCGCTTGCACTCATGCCGCCTGCGTCCTGTGCAGTTCGGCGACCGTGTCCAGCAACGCGGACATGCCATTGGCGATGCCCAGTGCTTCGATACGCTGCATCAGCACCTGACGATGGGTGTCGGACGCCAGCAGCCGCGTGGCCTCGGTGGTCAAGGCCGCCGCATCCAGGGCGGTGCCGATCCGCACCCCGTGGGCGGCAAGCCTGCGCAGGCGCAGCTGCTGATCAGGCACCATGGCTGCTGCGACGCAGGCGCGTTGGCTGGACAGTACCTGCAGCAGCGTGTCGCCGCCGTTGCACACGACCAGGCGGGCATGCCGTATCAACTCCACTGCAACTTCCATGTCCATGCGCGGCAGCCGCAGCAGGCAGTCAAGCGATTCACCCGTGCCCTGGTTCTTTCTTGTGCCGACGAGAACCGTGGTATGGCCGAGGGTGGCGAGTCGGCAGGCGGTTTCATCCATGACTGCAGGTCCGTGAGCCAGCCGCGGATCGCCGGTGCCCCCGCCGGGTATGACGAGCACATAGCCATTACTGTGAAGTTGATGCCGAGCCAGCACCTCGCGCGCCAGCGAAGGATTCTCCGGGTGCATGAGGGTATCGAAATAGCGCACCGACGGGCCCCCGCTGATCGCCTGCCTCAAGCGCTCGAATGGCGTGAGCGAGCCGGCCAGCATCTCAGGCCAGGCGATCCAGTGTTCGTCGAGCAGGCGCATCCACTGCAGGCGGAATGCGCGTCGGCGCTGGCGCAGCCGCGAGCTGATGAATACGACCCGGGCGCCGGCGGCGCGGGCAGCACGCAGCTGGGCGGTCCGGCCGGCATTGTCGAATACCACCAGCGTGGGCCGATACGCGCGGATCGCTGCCGTGACCTCCCGGGTATGGAATGTCGGTGAGGCTGGTAACAAGGTGACCGGCAGCGGTACACGCGCAGCTTCGGGCATCTGCCGGCTGACCAGCAGGTGCACATCGGCGCTCCGCCATCGACGCAACAGTGCCGTGGCGATCGCCAGCGTACGCAGGTACTCGCCGGAACCGTAGGGTCCGGACACTGGGGCGAAAAGTATGCGCACGGCAGCTGCTCAGGCTCCCTGGGTCGCGAATTCAGCGCTACTTTGTAACACGTTGCGCGCAGCGACACAGTTGCAGACACCCGGTTTTCGTCTGCTGTCGCGCTGTGGCGACAGGACGCGCTGCGCTAGACTTGCGGCAAGTGTTGCAAGTATGTGGCAGGGATGCGTATGGCAGATACCCACAAATTCGCCGCAGAACTGCTGGAGCGCAGTGCGGCGGCGTACGCCGCCGAAGCGGCGGCCTTGATGCGCGGGCCCGGATCATCAGCCGACAGCGTCGTGGATCCGGTCTGGAAACGCCACCTGGTCCAGCGTGTGCTGGAACTCTCCGCGGCCGTCGCGAATGGCGAGCCCGCGCTGTTCATTGCGCGCGTGCGCTGGAGTCGCAAGGCCTTCAGGGCACGGGGCCACGCTGAGGCGGACCTCGAGGCCAGCTTGCGGGCGCTGGCGCGCGTGCTGGAACGTCAGCTGCCGCCGGCCGCCGGGGCGATGGCGCTGGATACGCTCTCGCGTGGCCTGGAGGCACTTGCCGTACCCTGGCGCGACGAGGCGTCAGACGGACTGGATCCGTCGCGACCAGAGGATCGACTGGCGCTGACCTACCTCAACCTGGTGCTCGAGGGAAACGTCAGCGAGGCGATCGCCCGGCTTGTGCAGGCGTCAGCGAGCCTGTCGCTGGAGGCGATCTACCTGCAGGTGCTGATGCCGGCGCAGCGCGAGATTGGCACGCTCTGGCAGCTGGGTGACCTGAGCGTGCCCGAAGAACACCTGGTCACGAGCACGACGCAGCGGGCGATGGCGATTCTGTCGCATGCGGCGCCGCGTGCCGCAGCCAATGGGCGCACGGTGGTCGTCGCGGCCGTCGCCGGCAACGCCCATGACCTGAGCCTGCGCGCCGCCGCGGATCTGTTCGAATGCGCCGGCTGGCGCTCGCTGCTGCTCGGCGCGGACGTGCCGGCCGATGAGCTGCCCACGGCCGTAACATTCTTCGAGGCAGACCTGCTCGTGCTCGGTGCCATGCTCAGCACCCAGCTGCGCACACTTGCGACCACGGTGGAGGCCGTGCGCTCGCGTTGCGAGCGCGATGTGCGCATCCTCGTAGGCGGCAGCGCGTTCGACGAGGCGCCCGAAGTCTGGAGAAAGCTCGGTGCCGACGGCTATGCGCGCACACTTGGCGAGGCGACAGTCGCAGCCGAGTCGCTGCTCGCGACAGCCTGAGGCGGGCGCGGGTTCGACCGGGCCTGGCGGCTTTCGGCTGCTCGACCGCGTGGTGAATGCGCCGGCGGCTACCGGCCGCCCGGTCGGCGTATCTGCTTGCCTGCTGATAAGGGCGCAGCCTAGGATGCCGAAGCGATCAAACGGGGGAGTACGTGCTCATGACCAGGCCCACAATGCAGTTGTCACGCCGCCATGCCCTGCAGGGGGCGGCAGGCTTGGCATTAGGCGGCATCGCCGGTGCGGGTGTTTCCCCCGCCTTGGCCGGCGCGGGGCGCCTGCCGGATTTCACCGACAAGCGCATCAACGTACGCACGCACGTCAAGATGGTCGGCAGCCTGGCGCGCGAGACAGTCATCTCCTTCATGCGGCTGAACATCTATGCCGATCCGGGTGAGGGTAATTTCCTGCCGATGTTCACGATGAACAACATTCTCGTGGATTACTGGGAACCGCTGGGCGATGACGAATACCAGATGACGAAATTCGAGGCGGGCGTCTATACCCCGATGGACAGCCTCGAACCGCTGGAGGAGTTCGTCAACCCGGTGACCGGCGAGACGCTGCCGATCCATAATTTCCGACTCGGGCCCGTGCCGCGTCTGTACACACCGGATGGTTACGTGGTCATGGGCTATGACCCCGACCCGCTGCCCATCGAGGTCATCGGGGATCGCGTATTCCTGGCCACCCAGTCGATCGAGTCGGCGCCGAGCATGATCGAAGCCGGCGAGATGAACTACGTCAACTCGTTCATGACCTTCTCTTCTCCGCTGGCGGCAATCATTGATCCTGACGTGGCCAGTGCCCCGGTGCATATGCAGCTGCAGAACAAGAACCAGTGGGCGCCGTGGATGAACATGCACGGCCGTCCGGGCGGCACGGTGGCACGCGGCTTCGGCAGCAAGGTGGCGGGCTTCGACGCCCTGCCGCCAGGGGTGCTCGACGGCCTGCGCCGCTGGGTGCCGGAGATCCTCGACACCGAAAACTGGACGGAATTCGTATTCGAGGACAGTGACTTCCTGCCCGAGTGAACCCGTTGTAGGCGCGATTGGCCTGCGGTAGGCTCGCGAATCAGTCTTGTCCGGAGCTGCCGCCATGCCACGATTCATCGTCCTGCTGCTCCCGATGCTGGCCCTTGCGGGTTGCGCAACCGCGCCGGGCCAGCCCGTCGCGGCCCAGCCTGACGAGGCGGCCATCAATGCGCTGTACGAGACTATCGACAGCAGCGTCAGGACCTACGAAGACGCTCTCGATGCCCTGCGCACCGACGATCACAAGCGCGCGCGATCGGACATGGACCTGGCAGTCAGCGAGCTGGCCCAGGCCGGCAGTGTGTGCGCAGAGACGCCGGGCTGTGAGCCGCAGCGTTTCATGGCCGCCTATGCAAACCTGCTGACGCTGCGCAGCGATGTGCTTACCGGCGCGGCAGAGGGGTTTGTTGAGGTCGAGCAGCTGCCCGAGAGCGAGTCCATGATTCTCGCGGACATCCCGGCGGCGGCGCGCTCAGTCAACCTGCTCAATGGCGAGGATCTGCGTGACATCATCGCCCTCAACGGACCGGTCAATGCTGCCCTGCATGACTGGTTGACCTGGATGCGTCCGAACCTGATCGACGCCTGGGAGAACTACCAGTACATGCGCCACCTCATGTGGCCGGTGTACGAAAAGGCCGGACTGCCTGAGGCGCTGCTTTTCGGCATCTTGGCCAAGGAGTCAGGCGGCCGCGTGCATGCGGTCTCGCGCGCCGGCGCTGCCGGCCCGCTGCAGTTCATGCCGCATACCGGCTCACGCTTCGGCCTTCGGCGTGACAATGGCTTTGACCAGCGTTTCGACCCGGCGCTGTCGACACAGGCGAATGTCGCCTACCTCAACGAGCGCTTCGCGGAACTCAACAACAATCTCGAACTGGCCCTTGCCGCCTACAACGGCGGTGAGGGTCGCGTGCTGCGCCTGACGCGGCGTGCGCCCCGGGCGAGTTTCTGGAGTGCCGAGATCCGCGCACAGCTGCCACGCGAAACCCAAGACTACGTGCCCTATGTGCTCGCGGCCGCATGGCTGTTTCTGCACCCGGAAGACTATGGCCTTGAGTTCCCGCAGCTCGATACGCAGCCGGCAAGTATCGCGCTGGCGGCACCCATGACGCTGGGCGAGCTCTCGGTGTGCCTGGGACAGGCGGGCAGCCGCGCCGGCTGGTTCCGGACGCTGCGAAACCTCAATCCCCGATACGAGCCTTTCGATCGTCTGCCACCGGGGACCGAGGTGGCCCTGCCTGCAGCACTGATGCAAACCTATGATGCGCAGTGCGTGGACGCCGAGCCGGCGCAGCTCGCCGCGCTGCTGCACGAATCGCGCGATGACCGGCGTCCGGCCAGCCGTATCTACACCGTGCGGCAGGGTGACACCCTGTCGACCATCGTGGCGCGTAATGGCTGCCCCAGCATCCAGGCACTGGCCCGCGAAAACAATATCGGCGCGCCGCGCTATCTGATCCGGCCTGGTCAGCAACTCACGCTGACAGGCTGCCGTGGCTGAGCCGGTGGCCGGGTACAGAAGTCGCCGACGCCTGCCGGTGACGCTGCTGGCCATGATGCTGTTCGCACCGGTGCTCGCCACGCAGGCGGGGCAGTCAATCGAAGAGCAGATCGAAACCCTGCTTGCGCAATATGCGGCGGCCAAGGAGGCGCGGGCGTATGACAGCCTGGCTGATTTCTGGGATAGCGACGATCCCAAGCCCTTTTATCTCGCCGAGGAGATGGCGCGTCCGGCGACCGACTGGCAGGCGCTGCAGGCTTACTGGGACGCCACACGCGATGCGAGCGGCTGGATCGACGTGGAATACACGCTGATCGACATCAAGCCCATGGGTCCCGATGAGCTGCTGATCTTTCTGGACCTGCGTTGGGACATGACGTTCGAGGGATTCGCTCGCCCCATCGGCGGCTCGAATCGCACGCTCGCAGGTCTGCGGCGTGTCGATGACCAATGGCGATTCCACACCTGGGTTGAGGCGCCGCTGGCGCCGTATTTCTACCTGCGGGAACTCTACAAGCTCAACGTGCGCCCGGAGGTGCTTGAGCGGCAGGGCGAGCCATCGCCGTGGGAGAAAACCCGGTGAGGCTAGTCAAGGTATCGACCTGAGGTCGGCGTGGCCGCCCCGAGGATCAGCGATCCTCGCCCTTTGGCATGGACCACTTCGCCTGCCGGCGCATCTCGCCCCACTTGGCCCGGCGGCCGCTCAACCACTGCAGCAAGCCGATCAGTCGCCACACGGCATTGAGCTGGCGATATCCGAAGTTCTCGACAATGGCTACGGCAAACAACGCAAGCGTGCTGCGCAGGCCGGGATACATGTGGAATGACAGTTCCTCGAGCAACAGCGCACTCGTCGAAAGTACGATGCCCAGGCCAATGGCGAGCAGCAGAAACGCCAGTGTCGCCTGCGGTGAGATCCAGCCGTTCAAGGCTGCGATAAGCACGAACAGGTAGCCCGCGACTTCCAGCAGCGGACCAAACAGCTCGAACAGCAGGTTGAAGGGATAGGCGATCCAGCCTACCGCGCCGCTGCGCGGATTAAATGCCAGGCCGCGGTTCATGGCCAGGCTCTCAGCCAGCCCGCGCTGCCAGCGTATCCGTTGCCGGGCGAGCGTGCGCAAGTCCTCAGGTGCCTCGGTCCAGCAGATCGGATCGGGCACGAAGGTGATCCTGTAGGGGCGGCGTGCCTTCGACAGGGTTCGATGCAGGCGCACGACCAGCTCCATGTCCTCGCCGACTGTGCCGGTGGCGTAGCCTCCGGCGGCAATGACCACCTCCTTGCGAAAAAGCCCGAAGGCGCCGGAGATGATCAGCAGAGCGTTCATTGGCGACCAGCCCAGACGGCCGAACAGGAACGCGCGCAGGTACTCGATGATCTGCAGCAGCGCCAGCGGCGAGCGCGGCAGCCCGACTTTGGTGATGAACCCGTCATTGACCTCGCAGCCATTGGCGATACGCACGGTCCCGCCGCAGGCGACTGTGCGTGGGTCGTCGAGAAACGGCTGGAGCACGCGATAGAGACTGTCGGGTTGCAGCACCGAGTCGGCGTCCACGCCGCAGAACAGCGGGTAGCGGGCCGCATTGATACCGGCATTCAGCGCGTCGGCCTTGCCGCCGTTTTCCTTGTCGAGCACGCGCAGGTTCGGGAATCTCGACGAGCGGTAGACGTGGCGGATATCCGCGGTTTTCAGCCGGGCGCGATAGGCTTCCGGAAACGGCTGCAGCGAGAAGGCCTGTTTCAGCGCCTCCAGCGTGTTGTCTCGCGAACCGTCATTGATGACGATGATTTCATACTTCGGGTAGCGAAGCTGCTGCAGCGCACGCACCGAGGCTACGATCGTCGCCTCCTCGTTGAATGCCGGCACCAGTACGCTGATCGGCATCTCGTACTCGCCATAGGCCTTGGGCAACGCATCCACCCGTCTGGCATGGAAGAAGCTTCGCAGCGCGAACAGAGCATTGAGATTGAGCAGCAGGTAGACGCCATTGAGCATCGCGAAATAGCCGATGAAGACCCACTGGCTGAGGACGATGACGTCCTGGGCGTTCATGCGTCGGCGGCCTCGGCCAGCACGTGGGCGACGATGTCGCGGGCAAAGCTGTCCTCCAGCGTGTCCAGGGTTTCCCTGAGCCAGTGGGACCCCAGGCCCGGAATCTTCAGCAGTGCCTGGGCGGCGCGATAGCGCACCCACCATTCGGCATCCGCCAGCAGCGAAGTCAGCACGGGGGCGTCTTCGACAAGACCCAGTCGACCGAGCACGACCGCGGCACCCATGCGCAGGTGCCAGCGTGGGTGCTGCACCAGTTCCCGCACCCGCGGCAAGTGCTGCGGGTCCTCGATGATGCGCAGGCAGATGGCGGTGATGCGGTCATCGAGCGGTCGTGACAGAAGCTCGCGGAGCAGGTCTGAAGCTGCCGCTTGCGGCACTTCGGCAAGGACTGCGATCAGCTTAGGGATCTGCTCGGGTACCGAGCCACGAATCAGTTCGGCCAATGGCGCCGCCACCGCCTGCGGGCCGGCCTCGCGCAAAAGGGCTGCGACTCTGGGCGTAGACCAGTCCTCACGATCACGAATGACCGGAAGGATCGCGGCTACGCCACGGGTGGCATCTATATTGATGAGCGCACGGGCGGCCATCATCGAGATCAGCGGGTTGTCGTCGGTGAGCATGTCCAGTGCGATATCCCAGACCTGCTGGTCGCGCAGATGACCCAGCGTGACCAGTGCGAGGATCTTCTCTGCCGTGCCGCGAAGTCTCAGTCTTCGCTGCGCAATGCGTGCAAGCCCCAGCGCGCCGCCAACCCGAGCGAGATTATCCGCCGCCTGGCCGCGCACGCAGTCGAAGAGCACATTCCACTCGATCAGCACATCTGCGTGGTGGCGACGAGGCAGCCGCGGCAGCGTCGCGAGCACGTCCTGCAGTGCGATACCGGTTTCGGCCAGGGCCGCGCGCACCAGGATCGGCCGCCAGCGCCGGATAATGCGCGCGCGTCGTCGCTGCCCCCACAGCAGTCTCAGGCGCAGCAACAGCACCAACAGCAACAGCAGCAGGGCCAGCACCGCCGACACCGCGCAGACGATGATCGCCACGCGCAGGACCAGATCAGAACTGGTGACGAAGTCCGACACTCAACCCCCTGCGCGTATAGGCCCCGACCTGCCGTTGAAGCGTGATTTCCCAGCTGATGGCCCATGCCGGGTCGATCCAGTGACGGCCCTGGAGCACGGCGGTGCGCACCCCGCTGGTGATGAACCGGCCATCCCCCAGGCTTTCGGTTTCCCGCCCAGCGGCCACGATCAGGCCGGCCCGGTGGCCGTCACCGTAATAGCGGTCGAGCCGCAGTTGCTGGCTCCAGGTGGTGTCGGCGTCACCGAGTCGCCCGGCGGATACGCGCCATGCGGCAAACCAGTGACCGTGGTAGCGTTCGAGTCCCAGCGCGTAGCTGCGCAGCGTGTCGTTGGCATAACCCGACTGGCGTATCGCCGCGCTCGCGGCGATACCACGCCCAAGCTCGCGGCGCGCGTCCAGCTGCAGCGTGCGGCGTGGCAGGACCTCGGCGGCGGGTGCGAGGCTGCCTTGCAGGCTTGCCGACCAGCGGTCGTCCAGCGGCAGGGCGATACCCGCGAGCAGTTCGGTGTCCGTCAGTCCAAAGCGCTCCCAGCGGGACACTCGGGCGAACAACGTGCGTTCATGGCCCAGCGCATGGCTGACATCGGCGTACAGCAGATGCCAGTCGTCGCGGCCGGTGCCCAGGTCGTACCATCCGATCCCGGCCTCCAGCTGAAGTCCGGTGCGAACTTCCCTTATCGTGTCCGGCCAGTCGCGCCACTGCTGATCAGGAAACCGCTCGCGTGCCATTTCGATCAGCTGTCGATGCCGGGTGCGGTGATGCTCGCCTTGCGCAGAGATCAGCGCGCGATCTTCAAGTTGCCATACGGCGAGGTAGTCCGGCGCCAGCACGCGTGCGCGCGCCAGCAAGGGCAAGGCAGACTCTGGCCGTTGCGACCAGACCAGCACCTGCGCCTTGCCCAGAAGGAAATCGGCATTGTTCGGATCCGCGGCGAGCAGGATTTCGTACTGTCTCATGGCATTGGCGTACTGCCCGTCCCAGCCAAGTACTCTTGCGTAGGCGAAACGCAACTCAAGATCGACAGGGTCCGCGTCCAGCGCAGCCTCAAGCTCGGCAAGCGCGCCTGACCGATTACCAGCGATGGCCTGCTCGACAGCCCTGTCCGCCACGCCTGCGGCTGCAGGTGCGGCACCGACCAGCAGCGCGGCCGTCAGGATCCAGCAGCAATGGCGGTGACAGTGATTCATCTGGTAACACCGGGTGCGGGTGCCAGCCGTTCGATGCGCGCAATCAGCTCGCGCGGGCTGTACGGCTTGCTGACGTAATCGTTGGCACCCTCTTCAAATGCGCGCACGATCTCGTCCTCGACATTGCGACTCGACAATACGAGGATCGGCACGTCGCGCCAGGTCTCGGAGTGCCGTATCTGCGCAATCAGTTCGAAGCCGTCGCGATAGGGCAGCACCAGCTCCTGGATGACGACCGCGACCGGGGGATTGCTGGCAATGAATCGTGAAGCTTCGCCACCATCGGCACAGCGGGTCGTGATGTAGCCATCACGCAGGAGCATGAACTCCAGGAGTGCCGCCACGTGGTCGTCTTCATCGACGATCAGTGCGGTAGATCGATAGGCGTCATTCATCGAGGCTCTCTCCCGAGGGCTGCGAGCACCTCCCGGCGCGTGCAGGCCAATCCGCGATTATCCCCCTGGCACGGCCCAGGCGCGGCGACGCAGATCTCATCCGCACAGCGGGCTGGCTGGCGCTGCAGGCAAACCGTGAATTACATTAGCTGCCGGTTCCGGCCCCATGACCTTCCGGCAATAGCAATTCCACGGAGTCTCTCAAGTCATGAATAAGAAAAATGATGCACAGGATCCCCACCCTTGGCGTTTCTTCCGCTCTGGCGGATTCGACCAGGTCGCGATCGAGACCGGCGAGGATCTGCGATCCCTCGAAAAGCTCGATCTCAAGCTCTGGACCGCATTGAACTGTCCGGCCACCGGGCTTGAATTCGATGAGCGCACCCTGGCCCTGGTCGATGCTGACGGTGATGGCCAGATCCGGGTGCCGGAGCTGCTTGCCGCAGTGCGCTGGAGCTGCGAGATGCTGACCGACCCGCAGGTCATGTTCAGCGATGCCGGTCTGCCGGTAAGCGCCATTGATGCCAGTCATTCTGAAGGCGCCGGTCTGCACGCCGCCGCGGTCAAGGTGCTGGAGTATCTCGAAAAGTCCCCTGACAGCCCACTGGTCGTCGGCGATTTCGCCGACATGACCCGCCTGTTCTCGCCGGATCACTTCAACGGTGACGGCGTGGTCACCGCGGCGCTGACCGACGATGCGTCGTTGCAGGCGCTGATCGGCGAAATCATGGCCACCCAGGGCGAGGTGGCCGATCGAAGCGGGGCGCCCGGTATCACCGCCGGGACACTCGAGGCCTTTTACGCCCAGGCCCAGGCCGTGGTCGACTGGCACGGCCAGTCGGCGGCCGACGCAGAGCACATCCTGCCGCTTGGTGAGGGCACGGCGGCGGGTGCCGCACTGTTCGAGAGCGTTCGCGCAAAAGTGGACGATTTTTTCACCCGCTGCCGGCTGGCAGCCTATGACGCCAGCGCCACCGAAGCGCTCAACCCGCCAGCTTCCGTGTACTGTGCACTGGGCGATCGGGATATTGCCGCAGCCGATGACGATGTCGCGGCGTTGCCGCTGGCCGAGATTGTCGCGGACCGACCATTGCCACTGGCTGCCGGGTTGAACCCCGCCTGGGCCGGCGCGATCGGGCGGTTGCGCGATGAGGTCGTGGGGCCGATCCTGGGTCCGCGTGAAGCGCTGGCCCAGGAAGACTGGGAGCTGCTGTCCGCGCGTTTCTCAGCCTATCGGCAGTGGCAGGCGGACAAGCCCGAGACCGCGGTGCATGGGCTGGATCTCGAGCGTGTGCGCGAGATCCTCTCAGGCCAGGGTCGCGAGCGGCTCGCTGCGCTGATCGAAGAGGACCTCGCAGCCGATACATCGGCAGGGACCGTCGATGCGCTCGAGCGCCTGGTGCGCTACCAGCGCGACCTGGTCACGCTGCTGCGCAACTTCGTCACGCTGAGTGACTTCTACAGCGGTGAGCGCAAGGCCATCTTCCAGGCCGGCACACTGTATCTCGATCAGCGCAGCTGCGAGCTGGTCATGCGCGTAGCCGACATGGGTCGACATGCGACGATGGCGCCGTTCAGCGGCTGCTATCTTGTCTATTGCGACTGCGTGCGCAAGGGCAGCCCATCCCTGTCGATCGTCGCCGCCCTGACCAACGGCGAGGTCGACGAGTTGATGGTGCCGGGACGCAACGGCGTGTTCTATGACCGCGCCGGCCGGGACTGGAAAGCGACTGTCGTCAAGGTCGTCGAGCAGCCGATCAGTATCCGCCAGGCCTTCTGGTCGCCCTACCGGCGACTGGCGCGGTTTATTGAAAACCAGATCCAGAAGTTTGCCGCCTCCCGTGACAAGGACATCGAGAGCAGGACCACGGCAGGTGTGAGCGACGCTGCAGCCCAGGCAGGGGCCGGGCAGACACCGGCCGCACAGGCTTTCGATATCGCCAAGTTCGCGGGAGTCTTTGCCGCCATAGGCCTTGCGATCGGCGCCATCGGCACGGCCCTGGTAGCCATGCTCACGGGGCTGTTCTCGCTGGCCTGGTGGCAGGTCCCGCTGGTGCTCCTGGTCATGGCGCTGCTGATTTCCACGCCCTCGATGCTCCTCGCATACCTGACGCTGCGGCGACGAAACCTCGGCCCGCTGCTCGATGCCAACGGCTGGGCGGTGAATGCACGCGCGCGGATCAATGTGCCCTTCGGCGCGGCACTGACGGGTATCCCGGTGCTGCCGGCTGGTTCGAGCAGGTCCCTGAGCGATCCATTCGCGGAAAAGAAGCGGCCGTGGAAGACATGGTTGCTCCTGCTGATGCTGGTCATCATCGCGATTGTGCTCTGGCGGCAGGGGGTGTTTGATGGTCTGCGCGGGGGTGTCGACGAATCCGCTGTCGAGGTTCAGGTGGAAGTTACTCCGGACGATCCGAACGGGGCGTGATGCCGGATCTGCTCGACGATTTGCCGGTAGATGACAGGGAGCCACTGGCTGAGGGTGCGTGGCTTCTGCGCGGTTTCGCGCGCGAGCAGGCGCCCGCGCTGCTTGCGGGCATAGACGAGGCGGTGAGTGCTGCGCCGTTTCGCCACCTGCTCACGCCGGGCGGGCGCAGCATGTCGGTGGCCATGAGCAACTGTGGTGCCCGGGGCTGGGTGTCGGATCGGCGGGGGTATCGGTATGAAGCCTGCGATCCGGTGTCAGGTGTACCTTGGCCGCCGATGCCAACCGCCTTGCGCGCGGTCGCGCGGGAGGCGGCGCAGGCTGCCGGATACCCGGGTTTCGAGCCCGATGCCTGCCTGATCAACCAGTATCTGCCCGGCGCTCGCATGGCGCTGCACCAGGACCGTGACGAAACCGACTTTGCCGCACCGATCGTGTCGGTCTCCCTTGGCCTGCCGGCAATCTTTCTGTTCGGCGGACTGGCGCGTGCGGACAAGCCGCAGCGTCGGCGCCTCGTGCACGCAGATGTGGTGGTCTGGGGCGGCGCATCGCGGCTGGTCTTTCACGGAGTCGCCCCATTGGCACGCGGTGAGCATCCGCTGACCGGCCCACAGCGTCTGAATCTGACTTTCCGCAAAACGCGCTGAATCCG
>JAFIFN010000200.1 GCA_020832005.1 Gammaproteobacteria bacterium
TCGCCGGCGGCCGTGTAGATGACTGGCAGCCCGAGCTCGTCGACTGGGGTCCCGAGACCGAGATGCTCGACAGCAACCGCTTCGACGACGACGGTGAGCTCGAAAACCCCGTCGCTGCCACCCACATGGGCCTGATCTATGTGAACCCGGAAGGACCAGGTGGCAACCCAGACCCGCTACTGGCCGCCGAGCACATCCGCGCAAGCTTCGGACGTATGGCGATGAATGATGAGGAAACCGTCGCGCTGATCGCCGGCGGCCACACCTTTGGCAAGGTGCACGCCGCCGCCAGCGCCGAAGGCTGCGTAGGCCCGGAGCCCGCAGCAGCGGGGATCGAGGCCCAGGGCTTCGGCTGGATCAACACCTGCGGCAAGGGCAAGGCTGAGGACACCATCACCAGCGGCTTCGAAGGTGCCTGGACCGCGGCCCCGACGCAGTGGACCATGATGTTCCTGCAGAACCTGTTCGACCATGAATGGGAACAGACCCGCAGTCCCGCCGGTGCGGTGCAGTGGGTGCCGAAAGACGGCGCGGCCGCCGGCACGGTGCCGGACGCACACCTGGAGGACGTCGCCCACGCGCCGATCATGCTCACAACCGACCTGGCATTGAAGGAAGACCCGGCCTACCGCGAGATCTCGCAGCGTTTCCTCGACAACCCCGATGAGTTCGAGGACGCGTTTGCGCGCGCGTGGTTCAAGCTCACGCACCGCGATATGGGACCACGCATCCGTTACCTGGGTAGCCAGGCGCCGACCGAGGACCTGCTGTGGCAGGATCCCATCCCGGCGGTCGATCATGACCTGATCAATGACGCCGATATCGACCGTCTGAAGTCGCGGATCCTGGACTCGGGCCTGAGCGTGGCCGAACTGGTACGCACAGCATGGGCGTCAGCGGCGACATTCCGCGGATCAGACCTGCGCGGTGGCGCCAACGGCGCGCGCATCCGGCTCGAACCGCAGAAGCACTGGGAGGTCAACAATCCTGAGGAACTTGCCCGCGTGCTCGAAACGCTCGAGGGCATCCAGCAGACCTTCAACGAGGCCCAGCGGGGTGGCAAGCGCGTGTCGCTGGCCGACGTCATCGTACTCGGCGGCGCCGCGGCGATCGAGAAGGCCGCCCGCGAGGCCGGTCACAGCGTCAAGGTGCCGTTCAGGCCGGGCCGCACGGATGCGTCGCTCGAGCAGACCGATGTCGAATCGTTCGAGGTGCTCGAGCCGCTCGCCGACGGGTTTCGCAACTACTTCGGGGATCGCGCCTATCTGCCCCCGACCGAGGCGCTGATCGACCGGGCCGACCTGTTGACGCTGACGGTGCCGGAGATGGCCGTGCTCGTCGGCGGCATGCGCGCGTTGGGTGCGAATGCCAACGGCGACAACCACGGCGTGTTCACCGACCGGCCGGGCAGGCTGACCAACGATTTCTTCGTCAACCTGCTCAGCATGTCGACGCAGTGGTCGAAGTCCTCGGACCACGAAGGCATCTACGAGGGACGCGACCGGCGCTCCGGCGACCTGAAGTGGACGGCCACGCCGGTCGACCTGATCTTCGGTTCGCACTCCGAGCTCCGCGCGGTCGCCGAGGTCTACGCTTCCGACGATGCGCGTGAAAAGTTCGTCGAGGATTTCGTCAAGGCATGGACGAAGGTGATGCAGCTCGACCGGTTCGACCTGTAAGCACAACAGGCTCCAGACATGGCTGTTGAACAGCCGTGCGCTCGGAGCCTGACCCAACGGCGGCGCGTGAAGCGCCGCCGTTTTCTTGTCTGATGTACGCATTCTTCGCGGCACTGCTGTTTCCCGCGCTGGTGGCAGTCGGTCAGATGGAATGCATCGGCCGCGTTACCAGGCGCGGCGTCTCGGAAATCCGCAGCCGCGCCGGGGTTTGCCCGCATACCCGATGCGTGCTCAGCCCTGTGATGATAACCGCCGTTGCATTCGTGCCGGACGCGATTCCCGCAACATTCCCACCACAGACGGAGGTCCGTTATGCGCGCCGCCATCCTTGGCGCCGTCCTGGTGATACTTGCCCTGGCTACCCCGGCGATCGCCGCCGCGGAGCTGCCCGACGGCCTGGATCCCGTGTCGGTGGTCGATCGGGTCGATCGACTGCTTCGCGGCGACTCCTCCGCCGGCGAAGTACAGATGCGCGTATCCACTCGGCGCTGGAACCGCAGCATGACCCTGGAAATCTGGTCCGAAGGCACCGAGAACGCACTGGTGCGGGTGCTTGAACCGCGTCGCGAGGCCGGTACGGCCACCCTGATGGTCGGCTCGGACATCTGGAACTATCTGCCCAATGTCGACCGCACGGTGCGCGTGCCCTCGTCGATGATGACGGCCTCATGGATGGGTTCGCACTTCACCAACGACGACCTGGTGCAGCGCAGCAGGATGGTCGACGACTACACGATCGAGACCAGCTTCGTCGGCGAGCGGGATGACACACGGCTTTATGAATTCAAGCTGACGCCGCGCGCCGACGCCGCCGTGGTCTGGGGAGCGATTGAACTGGAAGTCCGCGCCGACGACCTGATGCCCACGGAAGCCCGCTATTACGGCGAAGACGGCGTACTGCGCAGGACGATGACGTTTACTCAATTCCAGGAGATGGGCGGGCGCCTGGTGCCCACGCGCATCCGCATGACGCCGGCAGACCGCGATGGCGAATTCACCGAGATGCACTACCGCTCGCTGCGCTTCGATATCGACATTCCGCCGGGCACCTTTTCTCTGCAGGCGCTGCGGTGAACCTTGCAGAGGCGAACATTGCATCGCGCATGGGCTGGCGCAACCTGTGGCGGAATCCGCAGCGCAGCGCGATCACTGCGCTGGCGATCGCCGCCGCGTTTGTCATCCTGATCGTGCTCAGCGGCCTGCTCGGGGGCATCCGGCATCAGCTCCTGGCCAACGGCACCGAGCTGATGCTCGGCCATCTGCAACTCCACCACACCGAGTACATCGCCGACCGGCACGTCAGTGACACCATTCCGACCGACGACCTGCCCCGACTGCTGGCAGCGCTTACAGACCTGGACGACGTGCAGTCGGCGGCACCGCGCGTGCGCGCATACGGGCTGGTGTCTTCCGGCGACGCATCCGCAGGCGGACGGCTGATCGGCGTGGATCCGCAGCGCGAGGCCAGCGTGACCACGTTGTTGGATGAGACCACCGGCGAGGCGACCCTGCCCGAGTCGGGCAGCCAGTCGATTATGCTCGGCGACGCACTGGCCCGCGAGATCGGCGCGTCGATCGGCGACGAGATCGCGGTTGTCGCCCAGGCCGCCGACGGCAGCCTCGGTAACGCACTGTTCACGGTCACGGGGCTGATGCGAACCGGCCTGCGCAACCTGGACCGCACGATCGCGATTGCGCATATCGCCGATCTGCAGGCGATGCTGGCGCTGGGCGCACACGATGTGCACGAGATTGCGCTGTTGGCCGGCGACCCGTTCGCGGCTGAGCACATCGCCGCCCGGCTCAACGCTGGCGGGCAGCTGCCCGCAGACACGCGGGCGCGTGAGTGGGGGGAGCTGTCGCCGCAGCTGCGCGACTATATTTCGGTAAACGAAGGATTCGGTGGCTTCCTCATTCTGATCGTCGCGGCCTTCGCCGCATTCGGCGTGATGAACTCGATGCTGATGGCCGTATTCGAGCGCACGCGGGAGTTCGGCACACTGCATGCCATCGGCACCCAGCGTACGCTGATCCTCGCGTCGCTGTTGATGGAAGCGCTGTTGCTGGCGCTGATCGGGCTGGCGCTGGGGCTGGTGCTGGGTGCGGTCGTGATGCACGATCTCATCGGCAGCGGTTGGGACCTCACGCGCTGGACTGGTGAACTGTCACTGCTCGACACACGCCTGGACCCGGTGCTTTACGGCACCTGGGACGTGCCGGGCGTGCTGCAGGCCGGTGTCGGCCTGTTGCTCGCGACGCTTGCCGCCTCACTGCTCGCCGCCGGACGCATTCTGCGCCTTGACCCCATCGCGGCCATGTCGGCGCCCACGGAGGCCTGAATGCGGGTAGTCTGGACCGTTGCGTGGCGCAATGCCTGGAGGCACAGGCGACGCACCCTGTTGACGATGAGCACGATCGCGTTGGGCATGGCCCTGCTGATGATGCTCAAGGGTCTGAGCGACGGCACGCTGCAGCAGATGATCGACAGCAGCGTGCGGCTGGGGTCGGGACATGTCGTCCTGCAGCAGGACGGCTATCTCGAACTTGGCGGTGTCGAACGACACCTGTCGCGCGAACAGCTTGAGCGCGCCGAACAATGGCTTGCCTCGCAGGCCGACAATATGCGGGTCGAGCACGTCGTGCGGCGCGCATTCGCCTCCGGCCTGGCGTCGTCTGCCGACGGTTCGGTCGGCGTGCAGATCATCGGCACTGAACCCCAACGAGAGCGCCACGCATCGCGTTTCCAGGACGCACTGATCGCCGGCAGCTTCCTCGAAGGCGAGGGTGCCGGCGAGGCGCTGCTGGGCAGCGGCGTGGCAGAGCGGCTCGAGGCCTGGCCCGGCACTCGCGTCGTGCTGATGGCCCAGGGCGCCGGCGGCGAGATCGAGTCGGTCATGGTGCGGGTCAGCGGCGTGATTCGGACCGGCCTCGAGGAGCTCGACGACGCGCTGGTGATCATGCCGCTGGCTGCCGCGCAAGAGTTTCTCTCGCTGGGCGGCGGCGTGCACCAGGTGGCGCTGTTGCTGAGCGAGGAACGCAACACCGTTCGCACCGCGGCCGCAGGCGCGGCAGCGCTCGAGGGTATCGAAGTGCTGAGCTGGCAGGACGCCCACCCGGAGCTCGTCGGCATCATCCAGCTGGTCGGCGCGCGCGACGCGCTGCTCTACGCAATGATCCTCGCGCTGGTGGCGTTCATGGTGCTGAATACGATGATGATGGCGGTGCTCGAACGCGGGCGTGAGTTCACGTTGCTCGACGCCCTGGGTTTCACGCCGTCGAAACGCTTCTCGATGATCCTGGCCGAAGCGTTCACGATTGCCGCTCTCGCCGCGGTCGTGGGCCTGGCGCTCGGCTACGGTGCACACCTGTATTTTGCGCACGCCGGCATTCCGTTGGAGGTGTTCTTCGACGGCGACGTCGCACTTGCCGGCACCACGCTGGACCCGGTGCTCTATTCGCAGCTCTCGGGCGCCCGCATCG
>JAFIFN010000201.1 GCA_020832005.1 Gammaproteobacteria bacterium
CCTTTTCTTCGTCGAAAGTCTGGAATTCTCCGAGTCTTTCACGCTCCTCGGGCAGAATGTCAGCAGCCTGAAGGGCCGTGTTGAATCCGCCCGGCTTGTTGCCTCTGGCGACGTTCGCGTATGCCATGAGGGAGTCGCTGAACGCGTAGCGCAAGGTTGCCCTCGGGGTGGTACTGACGAATGTATTGCTCAAATCGACGACTCGCTCCTCGCCATTTGCGGTACTTCTGGATTCGGTCTGTATGCGATCACGTGCATGCCTAATCTCCGCGCTAGCTGTCAATTGATCAGTGAGATCAAATTCGACTGCCCCGTAGGCCGCCCTGTTGGTCACACGCCGAGGCGCCGTTGGAGTTGTCTCGAAAAGGTTTACACCGCTGCCACTCTCCCCGGACTCGCGTTCACGATACAGATACACGCCCGTAAGCCAACGCAGTCGTTGTCCCGGATCGCTGCTGACGCGCAACTCCTGCGACAAGTCATAGAGATTCGACCGATCGAAGGTCCGGAAAGCCTCAACTGAGAGAAACGGAAGGAAGATCAGTGGGTTGTTGTTGGTATCAAGGAAGTCGTTGTCACGCTGTATGCGCGTACGCTCGCGCGTATAGCTTGAAATGGACGTGAACGTTACAGCGCCCACATCGAGGTCGGCACTGAGACTGAAGCGCGATGTATCGCGTTGCAATCCCGGATCCGGCAGGACGTCGAGATTGAGCTCAACGGCGTCGAAGCGCTGCACCGGGCCGCAGAAGTACCCCAGTGGTGCGTCGGGAAAACAATTGTTGAATTGTGATGGCTGCAAACGAAAAGCGATGTGATCGTCATCGTCTTCCGAGTAGGCGGCACGCAGGGTAATATCAAGCCGGTCCGTCGGCGTCCAGAACAGCGCGCCGCTCAGGCTCGATGACTCTTCGCCACCCGCACGCCCGCCGCCAGTGCCCTCGTTTCTGTAGTGGCCGTCATAGGTGTAGTGTCTCGCGCTAAGCAGGTAATACACCTGTCCGTCTACCAATGGCCCGCTTACGGAGCCGTAGAGTTCGCGTTCACCGTATTCGGCAACAGAAAGCGTAATATCCGATTGCAGTTCGTCAGTGGGCGTACGCGTGATGTAGTTGACGGCGCCCGCGAAAGTTGCCCTGCCATATAGGGCCGCCTGCGGCCCCTTGATGATTTCAACCCGTTCGACGTTGCTCAGCTCTGTGGCTGAGATCGAGCCCGATACGAATATCCCGTCGATGAATATACCGGTATTGGGTCCGCCGAGAATGTTGGACATGCCACGAATAACGGGTCGGTCGAAGGTTCGCCCGAACGACTCCCGGAACGAAAAATTCGGTGTGAAGTCAGCAATGTCCCTGATGCTGGTCAGGCCTGCATCGGCGATGAAATCGCCGGATATCGCCGTCACCGAGACAGGCACGTCCTGCAGCCGTTCTTCGCGTTTGCGGGCAGTAACGATGATCTCATCCATGGTCTGCAAACTGGCCGCACTTGCAGAATCGGGGCTGTTGGATGTGGTCTCAGGGATACCGGGTGGCCCGGCACGCTCAGCAGACATGGTGGCGCCGGCATCATTGCCCTCAGCGGCTTCCGTGGCAATTTGCGTCTCGGAAGTTTCTGGAATGTAGATATGGACAGTGGCGTCGCTGGTAAAGCGATAGTGCACATCGGTACCCGCGAGCAGTTGCTGCAAAGCCTCTTCCGGTGAAAACCGCCCCATGACTCCGCCGCTGGGCTTTGTTGATATCTCAGGATCGGTGTAGAGATGCTGAATATCGCTTTGTTCGCTGAACTTGACCAGCACCCGATCGAGACGATCAGGTTCGATATCGAACTGCAGAGACTGGCCAAAAGCGGTGTGTGAGAATAGACAAGCCACGAAAAAGGTTGCCCACAGCGACCGCTCGCTACCTTGAAATACCGTCATTGCGCTCCCCCGGCGGAATCGATCCCGGCCCGGGACGAATTCCTGGGCCTACCGTAAGAGACGGATGACGGCGCGAAATGCGAACGTGGTCAGTACGGCTGTCGCCGGGAGAGGCGGATCCGGCCTTCGGGAAGTCGTTCCGTTTCCAGGTCCAGAGCGTCGGTCAGGGCAGAAACGACGGCGTCGGCATCGCCCGAGCGGAATGCTCCGAATACCGGTTGGCTGCCATCGATTCCCGGATCGAGCACCACCTCGGTATCGGAATGGCGATTGACCGTCTCGATGACACGCGCCAGAGGATCGCCACGAAACACGAGTCGACCCGACACCCAGGCTGTCACCTGTTCGGAGTCTGCAATACGTCGAACCGAAATTTCCCCGACCGAATCGACCAACAGCTCCTGCCCCGACTCACCGGTCTGGCGCTCGGGCAGCGCATGGGCGGAAACCACATCAACGATGACCTTGCCTTTGAGCACGGCGACTTTAAGCTCTTCATGCCGACGCACGACGTCGAATACCGTACCAACGACTTCGATGCGGGCCGGATAAGCAGTCACGATGAACGGACGCGACGCCGGCTCCACCTCAAATAAAGCCTCGCCATGGATCAATTCGACCCTGCGTTCTGCGCCACTGAAGTCGATACGAACGCTGGAGTCTGCATTCAGCGTAAGCTTGGAGCCGTCCTCGAGCACATACTCGGCCGTCGTGCGCGCAGTGTGATACTCGATAATGTTCGGTGAACGCTCCAGCGGAGAAACGAACAACAGCACGAAGGTGGCGCAGATCACAGCAGCTGCGATCGCACCACGCTTCCACGGACTCGGCTTGGCCGGAAACGCTGTTTCCGCAGGCATGCAGTGCTCAAGTTGATCCCAGAACCGCTGGAGCCGATCAAGTGCCAGCTTGTTCTCGGGCCGGCGGTTCACCCACTCGCCAAACGCCCGGTGCTCCTGATCATCGAGCGGACCGGCGTCCAGCCGCGCGACCCACTCCGCGGCCTCTTTTTTCACGGTCGAGTCAGGCTCGCTGGGACTGGACACGTTCATTCCCCGGCCTCCGGCATAAGTGGTCCGACGCGCTCGTACAGGTGGAGTAGCGCGGCTGCTATGTGCTTCTGGACAGTGCGCGGCGTCACGCCAAGCTCGAACGCAATGCGGGTGCTCGATATGCCCTCGATCCGTCGCTTCCAGAAAATACGGGCCGTGACACCGGGCAGCTCAGCGAGCGCTTCCTGGATCCGCGATAGCAGTTGATCTGATGACAGCACCTCCTCGGGACGAGGACTGTCGGCGGGAAATTCGTCCGGATCAGAGGGCAAATTGTCGCTGGTGACTTCTATCGCACGTCGCCGTGCCCGGTCGGCCGCAAGATTGCTGGCCGTCCTCATAAGAAATGCTCTGGGATGCCGGATGCTACTCGGGTCGGCGACGCGCAGCAGCTGGAGATAGCATTCATTCGCAAGGTCCGGCACTTCGTCCGGACGCACTCGCGTCGTGAGAAAACGCCTCAACGCCGAGTCATGGCGCTGAAACAGTTCCTCTACGAATTGCGTTGCAGAGCGACCCATCCGCCCAGCTTACGCGGGATCGCAGCGTTTCGGAATATGGCAGGGCATCGACCTGGGCCCGGAGCGTGCCTTCGCGCTGGGGCTGCGCTGCCGCCCGTAGCGAGTTTTCGCCCCGGGATCGCGACCCAGGCCTGTGAACCAGGACATAGGGTCTGCGGCCCAACCGTGGCAAGATCACGGTTGGGCCAAAGATTGGCTCGCTTGAGGACACACGCTAAGTGACCGACGCCCGCAAGAAACTGCTCATCGTCGAAGACGACGAGGGCCTGCAAAGCCAGCTGAAGTGGTGCTTCGAGGACTACGAGGTGCTGCTGGCGGCCGATCGCACCAGTGCGATCGCCGAGCTGCGCCGGCATGAGCCGGCCGTGGTACTGCAGGACCTCGGCCTGCCGCCGGATCCCGATGGCGTCAGCGAGGGGCTGGCCACGCTGCAGGAGATCCTGGGCTTGAGTGCGCACACCAAGGTCATCGTGGTCACCGGCCACGGCGATCGCGAAAACGCCGTGCGCGCGGTGGGTCTGGGCGCCTATGATTTCTATACCAAGCCGGTGGATGTCGACACGCTGCAGCTGCTGGTGCACCGCGCCTTCCAGCTGCACGCGCTGGAGGAACAGAACCGCCAGCTGCTCGAACGCCAGGTCGACTCGCCGCTGGATGGCGTGATTGCGGCCAGCGACAACATGCACGCGCTGTGTCGCATGGTCGAGAAAGTCGCGCCCACGGATGCCACGACGCTGCTGCTGGGCGAAAGCGGCACCGGCAAGGAGCTCATGGCGCGCGCGCTGCATCGGCTCAGCACGCGCACCGAACAGCCGTTCGTGGCCATCAACTGCGCGGCCATCCCCGAGAACCTGCTGGAATCCGAACTCTTCGGCTTCGAGAAGGGCGCGTTCACCGGCGCGCACAAGACCACGCCGGGCAAGATCGAAACCGCGCATCGCGGCACGTTGTTTCTCGACGAGATCGGCGACATGCCGATGCCGCTGCAGTCGAAGCTGCTGCGTTTTCTGCAGGAGCGCGTCGTCGAACGCGTGGGTGGGCGCAGCGAGATCCCGGTGAATGTGCGCGTGCTGTGCGCGACCAACCAGGACCTGCAGACGGCCATCAGCGAGGGACGGTTTCGCGACGACCTGTATTACCGCATTGCCGAGATCACGATCAATATTCCGCCGCTGCGCGAACGTGGCGAGGGGCGCATCGTGCTGGCCCGTCACCTGCTCGGGCGCTTTGCCCGCCAGCACAACCGCCCGCTGCGCGGCTTCAGTGATGATGCGCTGGTAGCGATCAACACCTATGCCTGGCCGGGCAATGTGCGCGAGCTGGAAAACCGCATCAAGGGCGCGGTGATCATGGCCGAGGGCAAGCAGGTCGATGCCGCCGACCTGGGGCTTGCCGATCACACCACTGGCGAATCCCCGCTGAACCTGCGCGAGGTGCGCCAGATCGCCGAGACACGCGCGATTCGCGAAGCCCTGGTGCGCACCAGCGGCAACATCTCGCGCGCCGCCGAACTGCTGGGCATTACCCGGCCGACGCTCTATGACCTGCTGGGCAAGTATGCGATTGCCGCCGACGGGCAGGGCACGGTCAGGCCGGAGGCTCAGGCGTCCTTGAACTGATCGGGGTTCAGGTGGTGGCGGTTGAGCAGCT
>JAFIFN010000202.1 GCA_020832005.1 Gammaproteobacteria bacterium
GCCACTGTCTTCCCCCTCGGCACCGTCCAGGATCGGTGTGAGGTTCTGGATGCGGCGCAGTTCACACAGCTCGAACCCCCCCTCGAAGTTCTCCCCGATCGTCCCGTAGAGGCGCACGAGCCGGTCCGAAAGATCGCCCCGGTCGATGACCACGAACACCACCGGGCGGAAGATATACTGCCCGGAGCGCCCTGCGCCCACGACCAGCACGGACTTCTGTGCGTCGATGTCGATGCGTATCAGCAGCGTCTGGCCGCCCTCGACTTCAAAGGTGCCGCGGGGGTTGAGGTCCAGTTTGCCGTTGCCGGTGATCCTGGCATCTTCGTAGTCGGTGATCACGCCATCCTCGTCGCGGCTGCGCACCAGCTGGATGCGCGAGACCTGCAGGCGGACTTTTTCATAGTCGCCTACCGGCACACCGTCGACAAAAATGAACGGTTCGGTAAAGTCCCGAAGCGACAGCAGGTCGAAGGTTTGTTCGCCGCTGAACAACTCCACGGGTTCGTCACCTTCAGCGGTGCCCAGCAGACTGATCTCGTTGACGGTGACGAGGATCTCCTCGAACTCGTCAGTGGGCGCGTCGGTAAACAGGATTCCCACCGTGCCGGTGGCCGGTGCCGTGGGTGGTGCAGCCGTTGGCGGCGGCGTGGTGGCCGTCGGCTCGGGCGATGACGAGCCGCCGCAGGCGGCCAGAAGCAGTCCCAGGCCTGCAACGGCGCCGAGTTGAGCGAGGTTTCTTAACATAATGATTACCTGATGGTTTTTCGCCTGAGTCGGAAAACAGTATACGCTGTGACGCAGTTCACACCAGATGTCTGCCGATGGCGACAGGGCCCCGCGGCGTGCTCGCAGGCGGCCTAAGCGCGTCAATGCAGTCGGCAGTTACTCTCACCCTGCGCACGGCGCTGTGTCAGCTCGGCGCGAATGGCCTGCAGCGCCGATGACAGTGCCGGCAGCGTGCCAAGCTGTCGCTCGGCAGCGTCAAGATGCTGCGCGGCCTCAGTGAGACAGTCGTGGGCAAGATGCAGGCGCGCGAGATTGTGATGCGAGGCGATATGCGTCGGCGAGACGCGCAGCGCCTGCTGGTAGGCTGCCACCGCGTCTGCGATCTCCTCACGCTGGTAGTGCACATTACCCTTGCCGAACCAGGTAGCCGCTGCGTTCGGCCACGCACGGGTACCGGCCTGCCAGACGGCCAGTGCCGCAGTGCTCGAGCCCGTTGCCTCCAGGTCGGCGGCGGCCCGCAGGTACCGGGGAAGATCGGCTGAGGCAGGCAGTGTGCCGGGCGGCAGCACCACCAGCGACCAGGCATCGGCGCGCAGCCATGTGGTCAGGAAGCGCCGACTCGACAGCACTTCACGCTCGGTGGTCCCCGAGCGCAGGATGAATGTGTCATTGCGCGCGTCGTAACCGATGACGACTGCATAGTGCCACCCGGGCCAGGGCCCGAAGCCGAGCTTCTGCAGTACAAGGACCGGGTGACCGGCCGCCACTTCCGCGAGCAGCGCGGCAAGCCTGGGCTCGGGTTCGTAGGCCAGGCGATCGAACTGCCGCGCTGTGGCGCGGATCTCGGGTTGCAGCGAGCCCTGGCGGGCAGGCAGATAGACGCGCGGTACCAGCGCCTCCGGGGTCACCTCGACGCCGCTGTGTTCGAGTACCGTGGCCAACGCTGCCGGGCCACACTGGTACTGCGACTGCGGGTGGAACGGGACGTCAGCGAGTTCCTGAAAAAGCGCGGGGGCGCGATCACCCTCGGCCGAGGGCAGGTGGTCGATCAGCGGCGGCGGGCCATGCGCGCAGGCCGCGAGCAGTGCGACATGCGCCAGCAGCGCCACAAGTGGCGCCCGCTGGCGCATGTGCACAGACCTGTCAGGCGCGCTTGAAGATATCGATGACACCCACGAGCTCGAGGATCAGCAGCACGACGAAGACAATGCCGATCACGGCCAGCACGTCACCACCAGCAGGCAGATCATTGAGCCGCGACTCCATCACCCTGAGTTCGTCATCGGTCAGCTGTGCCATCCGCTCGATGACGACCGCCGGGTCTACGCCCATGGCTTCCATCTGGCGGGCCAGCGCGTCATGGGACAGCGCCTGTTCGATGTTGTGCATGCTCTGTGCACGCTGCTCCAGGCTCAGCAGCGTGGCGCTGTCGAGCATGGCGCCCTGGGCGACGCCGATGGTGCTGCCCAGCACCAGCGTGACGCTGGCAACCATCGCGAAAAACATATTGAAACGGGTTTTCATCGAGTTATCCCCTCAGGATTCGAGTGGGCATCGTCGCCCTTCTTCTGGCAAAAATCGGCGAACCTGCTGCAACCAGCCCCGGTCAACCGAGCTCCGGTGCAAGGTTATTGTGCGCGGCGATCAGGTGCAAGCGTCGCGTCTACCCGACAGGCTCGCGCTCCAGCAGCCAGCGGGCCAGCCACTGATCGATTTCGTCGTAGAAATGCCGACTGTTATGCCCGTTCATGATCCAGTGGTTTTCATTCGGATAGACCAGCAGTCGACTCTCGACCTGCTGGCGCTGCAGGGCAGTCCAGTACTCCAGCACATTGTTCAGCGGTACCCGGTAGTCGAGCTTGCCGATCGTGACCAGCACGGGTGTGCGCCAGTGAGCAGCAAAGCGAATCGGGTTCTGGTCCTGCCATACGTCGGTGAGCTCCCATGGCGGGCCACCCAGGTTTGCCTCCCGCGAATAGGCCACATCGCTGGTGGCCCACTGGCTCTCCAGGTTGACCAGGCCGGCATGACTGATCAGGCAGCGATAGCGATCCGTCGTCCCCTGCAGCCAGTTGGCCAGGTGCCCGCCATAACTTGCACCACCCGCGCACTGGCGCTCGCCGTCGATGAACTCGAAGCGGGCGATGGCCTCGTCAGCGGCCTGGTTGATCTCATCGGCGGGACCGCGCAAGGGATCCCCCTGGATGGCCTGGGCAAAGCGTTCGCCAAAGCCCGTTGAGCCGGTGTAGTTGGTGAGCAGCACGACATACTCGGTGCCGGCGAGCAAATGATAGTTCCAGCGCAGGAAGAAATAGTCGCGGAACATCAGGTGCGGTCCGCCGTGAATCATCACCAGCAGCGGATAGCGGCGTTCGGGATCGAAGTTCGCGGGACGTACCAGCATGCTGTGCACGGGTACGCCGCGTGCATTGTCGAACCAGAAATGTTCGACCGGTGCCAAGTCGAGTTGGGCTGCGCGCGCGACGCTGAAGTCCGTGAGCCGCTCGTGTCCACCCCGGCGCAGATCGATGCGTACGATCTCGGCGGGGTTTGCCGCACTTTCAAAGCTGGCCAGCAGCACCGGCTGACGCGCACGGGTGGCGCCGGACAGCCCGGTATAGATACCCAGATCCATGTCGAAGGCCAGTCGTGCCTGGCCCGTGCGCCAGTCGGCGCGATAGAGCTTTACGTGGCCGGCATCATCAGCGGTCATGAACACCTCGCGGCCATCGGGCGAGGCGACATACTCCAGCACGGCTCGTGCATCGGGTAGCGTGATCTCGGATTGCGGCGTGGCATCAGGCCAGCCCAGGCGCGCCAGGCGTGCGGCGTTGTACACCCGGTCGGTTCTGGGTACACGAAGCGCCAGCAGGCTGCGACCGTCGGGCGTGAAGGCGGGTTCACCCCAGCCGTCGCCGGCGCCGGGATCGTCGCTGCCGGTCAGTCGTCGTACCTCGCCGCCCGCGGCCGACACCTGCCACAAATCGGTGTTGATGAAATCGAAGGCTGCACGGTCGCGGTTGTCGCTGGCGACGAATACCAGTGACTCACCATCCGGTGTCCACACGGCATCGAGTTCACTGCCGCCGGGTGTGGTGCGACCGCCGTAGCCGGGGCGAGCCACCAGCGCACTGCCGGCGAGCACATCGACGGCCTCGTCCTCGCCGAGGGTCTGCACCAGCAGCCTGGGCTGGCGTTCGGGCAACCAGCGATCCCAGTTGCGGATCGGAAAACCCGTGTAAGTGTATACCTCGTGCGTGCGCGCCTTCTCTTCCTCGGCGATTCGACGACTGTCACTGTCGTTGCGGCTGTCGGGATGCACATCGCTGGTGAAGGCGATTCGTGAACCATCTGGCGAGAAACGCGGCAGTCGGGCACCGGTGCTGATTGAGGTTACCCGGCGGGCCTCACCGCCTGCCTTGAGATCCAGCACGTAGATCTGCGCGACCTCATCGCCGTCACGCTGCGCTGCAAAGGCAAGCTTTTGTGAGTCCGGGCCCCAGCTCGCACCGGATTCGCGGCCGCGGGCGAAGGTGAGCTGGCGCGGCGACTCGCTGCCATCGACAGTGATCAGCCACAGGTGACTGGCCTGTTCATCGCTGTCATAGGCCGGAGCGACGACGGACACCACTGCGTAGCGGCCGTCAGGGCTGACCGCCGGGGTGCCGACCCGAGGCATCAGCCACAGGTCTTCGTGGGTGATGGTGCGACGAGACTCGTCGCCGACCGCGTTTCCGGCGGTAAACGCAACAAGCAACAGGGTGGACAGGATTCTGCAGATCATCGACAGGGACTCCCCGGATCATGGGCGCGATGGCGCTCTGACAATGTCCCTAGTCTGCCAAACTCCCGCCGGGAGGCAACCGGGCGAGTCTCGCCAGTGTCTGTCCGATCTGCAGCCGCAGTACGCGCCATTGGTCGGGTGGCTGGCGGCTGATAGCCTGATTGACCTCCAGTTCGATGCCGGCGTAGTGCGCGTCCGGCAGGCGTTTGCGCAGGGTCCGGGTCAATCCGTCATTGCGTCCCTCGTAGGGGTAGTTGCGGCGCACGCAAAGCGCGGGTGCCAGGCGTTGCAGCGCCTTTTGCCAGGCGATGCACAGCGCGCGCTCCCAGGGGCGTGCCGGGTCATAGAGCAGGCCGATGTCGGTCTGACGTTGTCGCCCTGCCAGCACCGGTGTGAAGCTGTGGCAGGAAATATGCAAGATGGCCGGACAGTCAGCAAACAGCATCTCGATCTGATCATCGACTTGCCGGCGATACGGTTGCCAGTACTGCTCAATGAGTGCGTCGCGCGCGTCCCTGGGCAGGGTTCTGGTGATCTCCGAGAACAGGCGCGGGTGTCCGACCGAGCGGTTCAGGTCGACTAGCAGTCGCGTGATCTCACTGGTGACTTTCGGCGCGCCG
>JAFIFN010000203.1 GCA_020832005.1 Gammaproteobacteria bacterium
CTAGTTGTCGATGCCGGGATCGTCCGGCGGGGGTTCAGCTTCGGTCTCGCCAGCGCCCGTGTAGCCCTCATCGGGATCGGCGCCGTGGGACCACAGACCGTTGATGCGCTGCAGAGCCAGTTCAGCCTCATCCGTGGGCCGTGAAAAGCCTCCCGGTTCGCGGTCATTCAGGCCAAGATGGAAGGCCGCGAAGCCCGGCATCACCACCTGATTGAGCGCCATGCCGATTACCCGACCGTCGCTGGGCGCGATGATGCGCACGACACGGTTGGTGACCGGATCAGTGATTGTGCCGAGTTCCTGACCGCTGCGCACGGTGTCGCCGGGCTGCACGCTGGCCAGCAGCATGCCGCCGTGATCGGCGCGTACCCAGCGCGAGCTGTAGTAGATCGCAGGGCGTTGGGCGAAGAGTCTACGGTTCTGCACCATGTTCATGCTGTTGAGCAGCCCACGTATGCCCTGCACGCCGTGATCGACTTCTTCGGGTTGCAGTCGCATCGGTTCGCCTGCCTCCATCGTCACCGCCGGGATGCCGATGTCGGCCGCGGCGCGGCGCAGCGTGCCCATGGCCGCGCGGCTGTGCACGACGACCAGATTGCCGAAGCCACCCGTAAGGTCCACGACCCTGGGGTCGCCCAGGTCGGCGCGCAGCTGCGGCATGTTGGTGCGATGAAACGAGCCGGTATGCAGGTCGACGAGCGCATTGCAGTGCACGACGACCTCTGTGAAGAAGGCATGGGCTATGCGTGACGCCGAGCTGCCATTTGGATTGCCCGGGAAGTAGCGGTTCAGGTCCCGCCGGTCAGGCAGGTAGCGTGATCCCCGGCGAAAGCCGTGCAGGTTGACCACGGGCACGCCGATCACGGCGCCGGTGAGCTCGGCCGGGTTCAGGTCATGAATGACCCGGCGTACCATCTCGATGCCGTTGAGCTCGTCGCCGTGCACCGCTGCTGTCAGGCACAAGGTGGGTCCCGGCCGTGCGCCGTTTACGACCAGTACCGGCGTGGTGGTCGACAGGCCCTCGAACAGATCAGAGGAAGACCAGGACAGCCGGCGGGTTGTGCCGGGGGTCACGGTCGCGCCCAGCAGCCGCAGCGTGCCGTCGGGCTCCGGGACATACTGCTCGGGGTGCTCGTGCTCGACGTCGAGGCGTTCCCAGGTCTGGACGAAGGGCGCATCATTGCCGCGG
Organism: Gammaproteobacteria bacterium; assembly: GCA_020832005.1. Classification (GTDB taxonomy): domain Bacteria; phylum Pseudomonadota; class Gammaproteobacteria; order Steroidobacterales; family PWYM01; genus PWYM01. The sequence continues at coordinate 1,190 of JAFIFN010000203.1, forward strand.
GTCGGGGCGGGCAGCACGATGGCTTCTGCAGCGGCATCCTGGGTTCGTGCGGGCGAGGGCAGGGTCTCGATATCCAGCGGCAGCAGTCGCGGACTCACCTTGGCCACGCCGGTGGCCTGATCGACATCCGCAGTGGCTGCGGGTGACGAGCCGAAACTCAGCAGCACAAGGCACAGCGCAGCCACACGGGGGCGTGGCATGCATGTGGAGCGGCCGGTCATCATGCGGAGTTTTCCAAGTTTATTCATACGTATTGCAGCTTATGTTAACGCATCGTCGTAGCCAATGATGTGACGGGCAACGAAAATTCGGCGAAAATTCCAACATGCCTCATGACCCGCACCCCGCCCGAGGCCTGGCGGCAAGCCCGTCCGGCCCGGCGATCACTGATGTGATCTTCGATCTTGGTCATGTCCTCGTGGACTGGGACCCCCGGTACCTCTACCGGGTTCGCTTTGCTGGTGACGAGGCCGCCATGGAGGACTTCCTGTCGCGGGTCTGCGGTCCCGACTGGCATCGGCGCGTCGATGCAGGCCTGCCCTGGGAGCAGGCGATCGCCGAGCTGCTGCCCCGATATCCGGCGCAGGCCGCGCATATCCGTGCCTATCGCAGTGGCTGGGCGCAGATGTTCGCCGGTGAAGTGCCCGGCACGCTGGCGCTGCTGCGCCGGCTGCAGTCTGGAGGGTACCGGCTGCACGCCCTGTCCAATTATCCGGTCGAGCCTGTGGATTTTCTGTATCAGCGCTACCCCTGGATGGATGCCTTTGAGCACGTGGTGATTTCCGGGCGCCTGGGCGTGGCCAAGCCGGATCGGCGCATCTACGAGCATCTGCTCGCTGTCATCGAGCGCTCGCCACGGCACTGTCTGTTCATCGACGACCGGCCTGAGAACGTGGATGGCGCCCGGGCACTGGGCATCGATGCCATTCGTTTCGAAGATGCCGGAAGCCTGGCCCGCGCCCTGGCCGCACGCGGGGTGCTGGTACCTTGCAGCGGCGCGCCGTGACCCGCTTGGCGGTCACGCCCGCAGCGCTGGCGGTATGATCAAGCCTTGGAGTCTGCGGCCGCGCCATGCAGGCCCGCCCCGTGAGGCTTGAGTGAAGCGCGCCATGCGTTTAAAGTTCTGCTGGCGCTCTTGCAGATGAGTAGCTGATGAGATTGGAGATTTTTCCCCGGAACCGGATCGCGGCCTGGCTGCTGGCAGGACTGTGTCTGCCGCTGCTGGCCAGCGCTGATATTGCCATTCGCGACCCGCAGGCGCTGGCGCCCACGCCCAGGCTCGCCGACGAGGTGCTGGTCCTCAAGGCCGAGCGCAAGCTCTACCTGTTGCGCGACGGCGAGATCATGCGCGAGTTCGACATCATGCTCGGCCTGCAGCCGGAGGGTCACAAGCAGCGCGAGGGAGATTTCAGGACGCCCGAGGGCCGCTACCTGCTGGACTTCCGCAATCCGGACAGCGACTTCTTCCTCTCCGTCCGGGTGTCCTATCCCGATTACAATGACCGCAAGCGCGCCGCCCGCAAGGGGGCCAACCCGGGGGGGCAGATCATGATCCATGGCCTGCCCAACGATAGACGCTACCCAGAGCATTACTATCTGTCCCAGGACTGGACCAACGGCTGTATTGCCGTCTCTGATGCCGACATGATCGACATCTGGCTGATGACCCGGGAAAACACACCGATCGAAATACGGCCCTGATATTCTCGCCGGGCGCAATGCCCCGCGAGCACAGCAGCCGGGCGCCACGCCCCCTGAAGGCCTTTGAAGTCACCCGAATCCCGGAGAACTACGCATGGACGCGACCGTCAAGCCTGAAGGCAGCCTGGAGATTCTTTCGCGCGAGGAGGTGATGCGCCTCAGGGCGGGCGGGGACAGCGGGCTGCAGGATCTGTTTCGCAAGTGTGCGCTGGCGGTGCTCAATACAGGCGGCACCGAAGATGATGTGCGCAGCGTCATGCGCAAGTATGCGGACTTCGAAATCTCGATCATCGAACTGGATCGTGGCGTTCGCCTGGAACTGAAGAACGCACCCGAAAGCGCGTTCGTCGACGGCAAGATGATTCGCGGCGTGCGTGAGCTGCTGTTTGCCGTGCTTCGCGATGTGGTCTACATCGGCACGGAGCTTACGTTGGGCAAGCGCCTTGATGTCGACTCGCCGGGCGCGATTACCGAGACGGTGTTCCAGATCCTGCGCAATGCGCGCGCGGTGCGCACGCCCGTGGAGCCCGACCTGGTGGTGTGCTGGGGCGGGCACTCGATCTCGCGCGCGGAGTACGACTACACCAAGGACGTGGGCTACGAGCTGGGCCTGCGCGCGCTTAACGTCTGCACCGGATGCGGTGCAGGCGCGATGAAAGGCCCGATGAAGGGTGCGACCATCGGTCATTCCAAGCAGCGCATTCGCAACGGACGCTACATCGGCATCAGCGAGCCCGGGATCATCGCCGCCGAGTCGCCGAACCCCATCGTCAACGAACTTGTGATCATGCCCGACATCGAGAAGCGCCTTGAGGCCTTTGTGCGCCTGGGTCACGGCATTATCGTGTTTCCGGGCGGCGTAGGCACTGCCGAGGAGATCCTCTACCTGCTGGGCATCCTGATGCACCCGGACAACCGCGAACAGCCAATGCCGGTCGTGTTTACGGGCCCTGCGTCCAGTCGCAGCTACTTCGACATGATCGGGCGCTTCCTCGAGGCCACGGTCGGGGCGCCCGCACGCGAGCTGTTTCGCGTGATCATCGATGATCCCCAGGCCGTGGCGCGGATGATGGCCGAGGGCGTCGCAAACGTGCGGACTTACCGGCACGAGCGCGACGAGGCATATTTTTTCAACTGGAACCTGGCCATCGATGCGGATTTCCAGCAGCCCTTCGAGGTCACCCACGAGGCCATGGCCGCGCTGAACCTGTCACGTGACCAGCCGCCCCACGAGTTGGCGGCAGACCTGCGCCGGGCATTCTCCGGCGTCGTGGCCGGCAACGTGCGCGAGGACGGTATCCGGCGTGTGGAGGCCCATGGCCCGTTCGAGTTGCGTGGTGATGCCGCGGTCGCCCGGGCGCTGGATGAAGTCTTGAGTGCATTCGTGGCCGATCACCGCATGAAGCTTGAGGGGCGCGCCTACACGCCCTGTTTCCGCGTGGTGGCATGAGGCCTGCAACACGCGCCTTCGCATTACGTCAAATCGCTTACAACAATATGATTTAACTAAAAAAATAACACTTCATGTGTGTGATCCAGTTCCTTCAGGTGGGCAGCCCCGGCGACTATGCTGTGCACCATCATCTGCGAAGGGTCCGCGCATGGAAAAGTCCAAGACCAACCAGTTCCGCCCGCCGTCGGCCCTTGGCGTTCGTCAACGGCTGCCTGGTCCCGACGGTGCGCGCACCGAGGCCGGCTGGGAGGCCTACCGCAAGTGGCTGGCCGGCGCCGACAACACTCGCGTGCGTCGGCAGCAGGCGGATATCTCCCTGTACAGCTGGAAGGGTTACCAGAACTGGGCCGACAAGATCCGTCGCAGCTGGGATGGCGAGAAATAATCCACATGATGTCTGACGCCGGCGCCACCACGACCTTGATGTTCACTCTGCCGTTTGACCGTGATGCGTGGATTGCCAAGGCGCGCGACGCCGCCCTGGCCTATCGCAACCGCGGTCTGCCCGAGATGCTGCGCACCCAGATGCCGGCGCTTAGACGGACCGTGCCGCTGCGCGCGGTCAACTAGCTCTCAGGCGCCAGGCGATGGAATGCATGCTGCAGTGGCTCGATGAGCTGGAAGACCTGCTCTATTGTCTGCCCATGCTGTGGACCCGGATACGTGGCTGGTTGCTGCTGGTGCTGAGTGTCACGCTGGGGGCGCTGGTGCTGATCTCAACGCCGGTGCTGACCGTTGCACCCGCCCTGCTGGCGCTGATGCTGCTGGTGGGCGTGCTGCTGG
>JAFIFN010000025.1 GCA_020832005.1 Gammaproteobacteria bacterium
GCGCAAGATTGGGTGCACGCTGGTGGATGGCCTCGATATCGGCAAGTGTTGTGTGTTTGAACCAGATGCTCATGCCATTACCTCGTCACAGATCAAGCACGGTGACTATACGACAGGGGCCCGACCACCAGCGCATAACTGGAAGTTATCTGGGAAGGCGAAGATGGCCTTTCCTCCCTGTGGCCTGAGCGTGTCACGATGCATGGGCGACGCTTAAGCGGAGGCCTCTGTGGCCCTGAACCGCGCGATGAGTTTTCCGGGGGAGGAAGATGAACAAGATCCGCTCGATTGGACTGGTATCAGGTTCGCTGCCTGTACTGATGGCATTGGTCCTGCTTCCGCAGGGATCGTGGGCCCAGAGGCTGGACGAGATTGTCGTCACGGCGCAAAAGCGCGAGCAGAGCCTGCTCGAGGTACCGATCTCGATCACCGTGATCGGCGGTGAGGCCCTGGATCAATTCGGCATCTCGGACTTCGAGGAGCTTCAGGTTCAGATTCCGAACTTCTACTTCAAGGGCACACCCGCCAATGCCGCGATCTACATTCGCGGCATTGGAACCACTGGCAACGTTCTGGCTTTCGAACAATCGGTTGCGCTGTTCGTCGACGGCATTTACGGAGGTCGGAACAGGCAGTTCCAGCAGCCGTTTCTCGACGTCGAGCGCATCGAGGTTTTGCGCGGCCCCCAGGGCGCGCTGTTCGGTCGAAACACCAGTGCCGGCGCTGTCAACATCACGACGCGCAGGCCGACAGAGGAGTTCGAAGCCTTGGCGAGCGCCGAGTACGAGCTTCGTTATGACAGCTGGAATATAGGCGGCACGCTGTCCGGGCCTGTCTCCGATGACCTTCAATTGCGCTTCACCGGAGAGTACGGGGAGTCAGGCGGTTACGTCAGGAACATCGGGATGAACCGGGACGAGCCACAGCGTGACAAGCTTCTGGCGCGCCTCAGCGCGACGTGGCAGGCCACGGACACTGTCGAAGCGTTCGGCAAACTGGAGTATGCGAAAAGTGATGTCATAGGTGCGGCCTTCGAATTCATTCCGGGGGGAGGCCGCGCGACCTTTGTCAAAAATACCGTGGAAGACCTCGCGCCGATTGTGGACGAATCGACTGCGCTGAACGCGGTACTGCAGTTCAATATGGCGGTCGGGGATCACGAGCTGATCAGCATCACCGGGTACTCGTCATTCGACTACAACAACGCATTCAATATCCAGGCCAGGCAGCCCGAGCGACTCGTCACGCTCGGCGAGGAAGACTTCCGTCAGATCTCGCAGGAGATCCGATTGTTGTCTCCCCTGGACCGGCCCATCGAGTATGTGCTGGGCCTGTACGCTGACAGAGCCGACATGGAGATATTCCGCGAGTCCATCGTCCGACCTGCGGGGGTCGGCAATCCGATGAGCATTACCCGTCGGTGGTTCGATCAGGATACTAATACCTTCTCTGGCTTCGGGCAGGGCACCTGGAACCTGAGCGATAGCTGGCGCGTCACTGCAGGGCTTCGCTGGACGCGAATGAGCAAGGAGGCGGACCTCGAGCGCACGGTGATTGGCTTCAGTCCTACCGCCCGGACAGACCCTCTGTCGCGCAAGCGCACGGAGTCCAGGTTCGATCCGTCGTTCAACGTTCAGTGGGACGCTACGGATCGAATGATGTGGTACCTGAGCTATGCCGAAGGCTCAAAGAGCGGTGGTTTCAACGGAGCTTCCCCGAATGATACCGAGGCCACCTGGGAGTTCGAAGAGGAGTCCTCCGAGTCTTTCGAACTCGGTACCCGCATCGCATTGCCGGGAGGCTATCTCAATATCACTGGATATCGCGCGACCTACTCGAGCCTGCAGCAGGCTGTGCTGGATATCAATACGGCATCGTTCATCACCGGGAACGCAGGAAAGGCCCGCAGCCAGGGCGTCGAGGTGGATTCCGCGTGGCGGTTGACCGACGCGCTTCAGGCCACAGCGTCAGGTGCGTATCTGAACGCCAAATACGTCAGTTACCCGAACGCGCCCTGTGTCTGGCCCAACAACCAGATCTCGGGATGCGCAGAGGACATCGCCGGTACCCGGCTACCTAATGCCCCTCGCTTCACCGGTACGCTGGGGCTCAACTGGGACGCACCGGTGACAGCAACCGGGATCCGGCTTCTGGCCGGCATGACCGCAGCCTACCAGGGCACGACGATTCAGCAGCCCAGCCTCGATCCACTTCTGGTGCAGAGCGCCTACTGGAAGCTCAATGCCAGGCTCGGTCTGGCCGCGCAGAATGACCAGTGGTATGTCACGCTGATCGTGAAGAATCTGACCGACGAAATCACGGCCGGTTTTATGGCCGAGACGTTCCCCGCCGGAATCAATCCCGCGCTTGACCGGGTTCATCTTCCGGATCCACCCAGAACATACACGTTGCAGGCTGGTATGCGATTCTGACAGGCGCGATTGCGGAATCGCCTGCCGGAGATCACAAGCCGTGTTCGGAGGATGAGTCATGAGTAACTCTGTTCAGTTTCGTCGACGAGGACTGCTCTCGGGCATCATGGCCCTGGTGGGCGGTAGCATCGCTTCGCGTGCCGCCAACGCAGAGGAGAAGGCACAGCGTAATGGGCCTAGAAAGGAAGTTTTGACGATCGATGTAGCAGTGCTGGGTCACACCAACTATGACAATGAAGGCGGTGCGGCCAACCGCCACCCGGATTATCGTGACCAGCACCCCGATGAGGCGCGATTTCGCGCTGGATTCCGGCAAAGTGACCTTCGGGGAAGCATGCAGTATCACGAGGGACTGATCTATCCTGGCGGTACGATTCCGGAACCCAAAGACAAACGTGACGTCAACTGGAACTTCGAACGCGAACCGATCGGCACTTTTTTCGATCGCGGTTGGGTGGTCATCAACAACAAGACCGACGGTCCGTATGAGGCCCGACCGGATCCGCATCTGCTATCCCATACAGACTACTATCTGGGCGGAGTTGTCAATGCGGATAACCTGACGCCGACCGACATGATCGCAGTCGTTGGTCTTCAGCATGATTCACAGCAGGAAGATCCAAGATTTCTCAGAGCAATCGTCGGCGGCACCGGCCGCTTCGCGAACGTCCGAGGACAGATGATCCAGCGACCATGGGGTAACAACAGCTCGATTCTTCAAGGTCTGTTCATTCCGAAAGGCATCAAGCCACCTTCGCCGAACTTCCGAATCGAATTCGAGTTGTGGTTGTAAAGGCAGGTTGGGCGGCTTAACCGAAGCGCTTTGCGAGCGTGCGAGGACAGGGCCACGAATCTGGCTGAGGCGGCTAGAGAACACAGTCGCTGACCGGCAGGGTTATGGCCTGCATCCAAGATGTAATTGGTTGGCTGAACGTGCCGCTGGCAGTATGGCTGCTCAATCGGGTGGTTTCGCCTGGAGACTCGTATGGCCCACATAAAGCCCCGGGATCGATCCGAAGTGCCGGACCTGGAAGCGCAGTTCGCACAGTTCGAGTCCATGGCCGGATTCGTACCCAACAGCCTGCTGACCATGGCCCATCACCCGCCGATCCTGCGTGGCTATATGCAGTTGGGCCACGCGGTCATGAATACCGGCACTGTCGACGCAGGACTCAAGCGTCTGGTGGCGCTTGTGGCCAGCACAGCAGCCGGTTGTCGATACTGCCAGGGTCATATGGCAACGTTTGCGGCGTTTTCAGGCAGTTCGCCTGAGGCGCTCGAGCGCGTTTGGCGCTTTGAATTCGACACAGATTTCTCGCCTGCCGAGAAGGCCGCGCTGCGCCTGGCGCGGGATGCTGCGCAAGTACCCAATGCTGTGGAAGCGGAACACTTCGTGGATCTCAGTCCGCACTTCACCGATGCGCAGATCGTAGAGCTGGTCGGTGTGATAGCCATGTTCGGATTTCTCAACCGCTGGAACGACACGATGGCAACGACACTGGAAGCCTTGCCCATGAAGGCCGCCAGCCAGGGCATCGGCAAGTCAGGTTGGACGGCCGGCAAGCATGTTGCCGAGGATTCCGCGCCGGCGGCGCCAGCAAGTCCAGACTCGAAGAGAAACTGACGTGATCAAATCAGGCACGACTTCGCGGGTGTTTTACGGCTGGGTCAACGTGCTCGTGGCCGGTATCGGCCACATGACCAGCGTATCGGCACTCGTGTTCTTCACCTTTGGTGTGTTCCTGGCGCCGCTGCAGCAGGAATTCGGCTGGTCGCGCACCGCGATTTCCGCGGCGCTGATTGCCGCGGTCAGCGCGACAATCATCATGCAGCCACTGGCGGGTTACTGGAGTGACCGCATCGGGCCCAAGCGCATCATTCTTGCGTCCATCGTGGGCTTCAATATCGTCTTCGCCTCGATGTATTTCCTCACGCCCAGTATCTGGCACCTGTATCTGATGTTCGCTCTGCTGACCACAACCGGGGCAGGGACCTCGCCGATCACCTACTGCAAGGTGATCACGGAGTGGTTCACGGAGCGCCGGGGACTGGCGCTGTGCCTGAGCCTGCTCGGCGTCGGCCTGGGTGCAAGCCTGGCACCGGTACTCGCGAACACCTTGATCGAACAGTTCGGCTGGCGGATGGCTTACGTAGGACTGGCGGCGATTGGTTTCACCCTGAGCTTTCCGCTGATCGCACTGTTCCTGGTTAACGCACCGCGTGACCGGGGTATGCAGCCTTATGGTCACGATCGCCAGCTGGAGGTCATGCCGGATAATTATGGGCTGGGTGCGGCCCAGGCCCGGCGTACCTTGAACTTCTGGGTGCTCATCATTGTTTTCCTGCTGGCCGGGGTGACCTTGAACGGCACGATGCTGCACATGGTGCCGATGCTCATCGACTCCGGCGTGTCTGCACAGACTGCGGCCATGACGGCCGGCTTGCTCGGTGTCTCGCTGATGGTAGGGCGCGTCATTGCCGGGTTGTGCCTGGACCGGTTTTTCGGGCCGCACGTGGCGCTGGTCTTCATGACTCTGCCCATCATTGGCCTGGGGATCTTTCTTGGTGATGGCACCGGTGTGCTGGTCTATGTTGCCGCCATCAGCATCGGCCTGGCGCTTGGCGCGGAGATCGATATCGTGGCCTACTTCGTCGGACGCTATTTCGGTATCCGTGCTTACAGCCAGATCTATGGCTTCATATTTGCAGCCTTCTCGGTGGGTACCGCCACGGGGCCGATCATCATGGGTGTCGTCTACGATACCACCGGCAGTTACCAGGGTGCTCAGATCGCCTTTATCGGCATACTGCTGTTATGTTGCTTCATGCTTTCACGTCTGAGCGCCTATCCGGAGTGGGGCGTACGCGAAGACCAGACCCTCGATGCCAGGGCATGAGCCAGGTGCCAGTTTACGCGGGTACGCAGGCCCGGAGACGGCCGTGCCGCGGTGGCCGCTGACATGGATGTACCAACGAAACTGCGCGAGGTAACGCTCGCCGACAAGTACACCCTGCGAAAGGGTGCGGCGCTGCTGTCGGGCACCCAGGCGCTGGTCCGGCTGCTGCTCGAGCAGCATGCGCGTGATGCCGATGCGGGCCTGAACACGGCCGGGTTCGTGAGCGGCTATCGTGGCTCACCGCTGGGCGGGTATGACCAGGCCCTGTGGGGTGCCGGGGACGCACTGGGCATGGCGAACATCGTGTTCCAGCCCGGTGTCAATGAAGACCTTGCCGCCACGGCCGTGTGGGGGACGCAGCAGGCGCCGCTGCTGCCGGGCTGTCGATATGACGGCGTATTCGCCCTGTGGTATGGCAAGGGTCCGGGCGTCGATCGCTCCGGAGACCCGATAAAGCACGGCAACCGGATGGGCACCTCCCGCCATGGCGGCGTGCTGCTGGCCGTGGGCGATGATCATCCGGGGAAGTCTTCGACCGTCGCGCACCAGAGCGAACAGGCGCTCGCGGCCAATGGCGTACCAGTGCTGTATCCGGCGTCTGTGCAGGAGATCATCGATCTGGGCCTGCACGGCTTCGCGTTGAGCAGATTCTCCGGGCTCTGGGTGGCGCTGAAGTGCGTGAACGAGACTGTCGAGAGCACCGCGACGGTCACGCTGGCGCCGGATCGGCCAAGCATCGTGCAGCCGCCGGACATTGAACTGCCGCCCGAAGGTCTGCATGGGCGATTGGTATTCGCACCGGCCGGCGACGAGCGGCGACTGGTGCGCTACAAGCTGCCCGCGGCGCAAGCCTACGTACGGGCCAATCGACTCGACCGTGCGGAATTTGATCATGCCGGTGGACTGGGCATCGTCACGGCGGGCAAGGCCTACAGTGATGTCATGGAGGCGCTGCGGCTGCTGGGGATAGATCGCCAGCTCGCGCGTTCGCTGGGCGTGGATGTCTACAAGGTGGCGATGATCTGGCCACTCGAGCCGTCCGGTGTCACCGACTTCGCCCGTGGTCGCTCGCGCGTGCTGGTGGTCGAGGAAAAGGACGGCATCATCGAGCCGCAGCTCGCCCGCGCGCTGTTCAACCTGCCACACGAGCAGCGTCCGTGCCTGGTCGGCAAGCACGATGAGCATGGCGCGGTCCTGATCAGCGCCGATGAGTCGCTGGCACCGATGACGCTGGCGCACCTGGTCATCGAGCAGCTTGTGGCCATCGGCGTCGACGTGTCCGCACTGCGCGCCCGGCTGCCGGAGTCCCCGGCGGCCCTGCAGCCGCTGCCCCCGGCGGGCGTACGGGTGCCGTACTTCTGCGCCGGCTGCCCGCACAACACCTCGACGCATGTGCCCGAGGGCAGCCTGGCCATGTCCGGCATCGGCTGTCACACCATGGCGATACATATGGAGCGCGACACGCTGCCGCCCACGCACATGGGCGGCGAAGGCATGAACTGGACAGGCATCCAGCCGTTTACCGACATGCCCCATGTGTTCCAGAACCTTGGTGACGGCACCTACTTCCACTCGGGCCTGCTGGCCATTCGCGGCGCGGTCACCGCCGGCGTGAATATCACCTACAAGCTGCTGGTCAATGACGCGGTCGCGATGACCGGAGGTCAGCCTGTGGAAGGCGGCCTTGGTATTGGCGAGATTGCCAGGCAGCTGCTCGCCGAGCGCGTGGCTCAGGTCGTGGTGGTCAGTGATGCGCCGGAGCGTCATCGCAGCGGTCTGCCGGCCGGTGTCGAGGTGTTTCACCGCGACCGGCTGATGGGGGTTCAGGCGAAGCTGCGCGACACGCCAGGCGTGACTGCGCTGATCTACGAACAGGGCTGCGCTGCCGAAAAACGTCGGCACCGCAAGCGTGGCACGATGCCAGAGCCCGATCGTCGCGTATTCATCAATCCACTGGTCTGTGAAGGCTGTGGCGACTGCAGCGTGAAGTCCAACTGTGTCGCCGTCGAGCCCGAAGAAACTGAGCTCGGGCGGAAGCGGCGCATCGACCAGGCCGCCTGCAACAAGGACTACAGCTGTGTGAAGGGCTTCTGTCCTTCCTTCCTGTTGATCGACGGCGGGCAACTGCGCCGCGGCACAGGTGCCCCCGGCGCGGCAGCGGGTGACGCGGCCATCCCGGAACCGCCCGTCACCGCTGAGCAGGCGCACGCCGATATCCTGCTGACCGGCGTGGGCGGGACCGGCGTGGTCACGGTCGGTGCGCTGCTGTGCATGGCTGCGCACCTGGAGGGGCGCAGCGCCAACGTTTTCGACATGACAGGGTTGGCGCAGAAGGGCGGCGCGGTGTACAGCCATATTCGCATCGCAGCTGCCGGGGAGTCACTGGCAGCGGCACGTATTCCCGCGGGTACGGCGACGCTGGTGCTGGGCTGCGACCTGGTGGTCACAGCCAGTGATGAGGCGCTGGCCACGGTCACTCCGGGTCTCACGCACATCGCGCTCAACATGCATCGGGTGCCTACCGCCGGGTTTCAGCGCGACCCCGACATCGATTTCGCCACCGGCCAGCTGCTCGAGCGTATCCAGGCGCGTGCGGGTGCGCAGGCGGTGGCCCAGGTCGAGGCCACGCGCGCAGCCACGCAACTCACCGGCAATGCGCTGGGCGCGAACCTGTTCCTGCTCGGTTTCGCCCTGCAGCGTGGCTGGGTGCCGGTCTCGAGCCAGGCCTTGCGTCAAGCCATCGAGCTCAACGGCGTGGCTGTCCAGGCCAATCTGCGCGCGCTGGCGCTGGGACGACGCGCCGCACACGAGCCGGACTGGCTGGACGCGCAGCTCGGTGCACCGAGCGACGCTGCGGCGGCAGGCACGTCGGGCGATGAAGAGGCCCTGGCGCGATTGATAGAACATCGTGCGGCGTTTCTGACCGACTACCAGAACGCAGCCTATGCCCAACGCTATCGACAGCAGCTTGAACGCGTGCGCGAGTCCGAGCAGAAGGTATCGCCCGGCTCGGTGCAGCTGACCGATGCCGTGGCCCGCACGCTGTTCAGACTGATGGCCTACAAGGATGAGTATGAAGTTGCCAGGCTGCATCTTCATCACGAAGCCCGTGCCCGCCTCGAGGGTGAATTCGAGGGTGACTATCGTGTCCGGGTGCTGCTTGCACCCCCGCTTCTGGCGCGGCGGGATGCAGACACCGGCGAGCCGCGCAAGATCGAGTTCGGCAGCTGGATTTTCGCGGTCTTCCGCCCGCTGGCCGCGCTGAAGATTCTGCGTGGAACCTGGCTCGATCCCTTCGGCTACACCGCCGAGCGGCGTATGGAGCGCGGCCTGATTCGTCGCTTCGAGCAGACCTGCGAGCGCATCGCGGCCGGGCTGAATCCAGACACACTCCCGGTTGCCGTAGAGCTGGCCAGGCTGCCCTTCGGCATACGCGGTTTCGGTCACGTGAAGCAACGCAACCTGAGCGCGGTAGACCAGCAATGGCGGGAACTGTTGCAACGATTCGAGCCCGATCAAGGCCGCAGGGATACGCCATGACGAGGTCTGGCCGGATCACAGCGAGGCGCAATCCCTCGTGAACACGCTCTACAGTGCCCCTGTGCAGGACATCATGGCAGCCCTGATGGGTGCCGGCGAATTGCAGGGCTGGCACGGTGAGCTTGCAGCCGAAGACGTCAATGGCATCCTCGATGAGGCGGGTCGTTTCGCCGGCAATGTGATCGCGCCATTGAATGCGTCGGGCGATCGGGAAGGTATCCGGGTTGTCGATGGCCGGGTGCATTGCGCGCAGGGATTCGCCCAGGCCTGGCAGCAGTTCAGTGGCGCCGGCTGGCCCGCGCTTGCGCAGCCGTGCGCTTATGGTGGCCATGGCATGCCGGCAACGGTGCATGCGGCTGTCGCAGAACTTTGGGCCGGCGCCAATCTGGCTTTCGCGACCTGTCCGGAGCTGGCCGTCGGTGCGGTGCTGGCGCTTGAACACCACGGGTCGGAGGCCCTCAGGCAGGCTTTTCTGCCAGGCCTGATTGACGGCAGCTTCACCGCTACGATGTGTCTGTCGGAGCCGGCGGCGGGTTCCGATCTTGGTGCCATCCGAACTACAGCGCAGCCCGCCGGGGACCACTTTCTGCTGCGTGGCAGGAAGCTGTTCATTACCTGGGGCGATCACGACCTCACCGAGCAGATCGTACACCTGGTGCTTGCACGCCTGCCCGATGCGCCGGCCGGCAGTCGCGGTTTGTCAATGTTCCTGATGCCTGCCGTGCTGGAAGAGGGCGATTCTGCGGGCCTTCGCAACGACATCGAACTCATCGGCACCGAATCCAAGATGGGCCTGCATGCCAGCCCGACCTGTGCATTGGCGTTAGGCCCGAATCATGGCGCCGTGGCCCACCTGGTGGGTGAGCCGCATGCAGGGTTGGCCTGCATGTTCACGATGATGAACCACATGCGCCTGGGTGTCGGCGTTCAGGCCAACGGAGTGGCGGCACGTGCAACCAGCGCGGCAGCGCTCTGGGCGCAGGAACGCGTGCAGGGCCGTACGCCTGAGAACGCAGCGTCGAAGGCCATCATCGGCCACGCGGATGTGGCCCGCATGCTTGCAGACATGCAGACGCTGACCCAGGCGGGCCGCAGCCTCGCTCTGATGGCAGCACGGCGGATCGATGAGGCCGATGCCGGCAATGCTGCCGCAGCGGCGCAGGCGGCGTTGCTGACCCCGGTGGTCAAGGCTTGGTGCAGTGATATGGCCGAGGCGGTGTGCAGCATGGCGATCCAGATTCATGGCGGCATGGGTTACGTCGAGGAGACCGGTGTCGCACAGTTGTATCGCGACGTGCGCGTCACCTCGATCTACGAAGGCACGAACGGCATCCAGGCGCTGGATTTCCTGCGCCGCCGGGTGCTTGCCGATGAGGGTCATGCACTGGGCAGCTTGTTCGCTGACATCGACGGCTGGCTGCAAGACCAGGGCGTGCCTGAACGATGGCGCAGCGCGGTCAGCGATGCGCTCGAAGAGCTCCGTGCCACTGCCGGGCTTGCGATCAGGGCTGTCGGGCGCGATGGCCTTGATCCCGGCTGGATCGCCGTAGATCTGTTGCGCCAGTGTGGTGAGCTGGTGGCTGCTGCCCTGCTGGTTCGAAACGCGTGCGTCGCAGTCCAGGGCGTTGCGCAACCGCCGCACTACCAGCAGCAGCGAGCTGCCGCGCTGGCTGACTGGGGTTTGCAGCTGCTGTTGCCACGCAGCGCAGCTTACGCGAGACGTATTCGCCTGGTCTGTGAGTCGTCGGGTCAATCCGAGTCGATACGCTGGCTGACCGAAGCCCCGGCGTGAACGCCTCAGCGCTCAGATCCAGAGTTCAAATTCGATCCGGAAGTTCGGCGAGGGCGGCTTGATGCCCTTGGGAATGAACAGTCCCTGCAGCACCGAGGTGTTGTTACCCCAGTATCTCTGAATCATCTGGCCGCGGACATTGGCGAAGCGGCCGGTGCCGCCGACGACGGCGCGCAGGAAGCGTGGATCGGCCTGCTGGTTGTCATGCTGCAGTCCCACGACCGAAAGCATGTCGGTTGGAGTCAGGTCCTCCGCGCTGACGACACCACCGAGATAGTAGTCCGTATGCGAGAGCAGATGCGGATCGGGCCTGGGCACATAAGGTCCATCCGACTTGTTGTTGATGACCACCCAGCCGCGATCGAAGAACGTACCTATAGGCTCGCGCTCAAAGTCCCAGTTCACGTCACGCTTGTCTTTGGGCTCCGGGATCGTGCCTCCGGGGTAGATGAGACCCTCGTGATACTGCATGCTGCCGCGCAGGTCACTCTGGCGAAACCCGGCGCGAAACCGGTCATGGTCCGGATGCTGTTCGGCGTAGTCCGGATGGCGATTCCACGCACCGTCTTCGTTGTCGTAGTTCGTATGTCCCAGGACCGCGACATCGATGGTAATCACTTCGCGTCGGCTGCCCGGGGCTGTCTGCGATGACTGCGCTGACGCCGCACGTCCTGCAAGCGCGCCGGTGAGCAGGCCCATCACACCGGCCATCACACCGCGGCGTCCGAATTTCGTTTTTGCAGTCATGTTCACTCAACTCCCGTATTCAGGTCAGGTGCCATAGCTCAAAGCGCAGCCGAAAGTTCGGCGACGGTGGAGATACGCCAGAGGGCAGGGCGAGCCCGCGCAGGCCCGTGCTGTTACGGCCGATGCGACGCTGTGTGACAGAGCCCTTGGCGGTGGCGAATCTGCCAGTACCGCCTGCAACCGCCCGCACGACAATGTCGTCCGGCGGCACACCATTCTCCATGCCGGTCGTGGTCAGCATGTCCGTGGGCGTGAGGTCCTGTGCCGACACCGTTCCGCCGAGGTAATAATCGGCGAAGGACAGCAGATGCGGATCTGGCCTTGGCTCGTCCGGGCCGTCCGTACGGTTGTTGATGATCACCCAGCCGCGGCTGAAAAAGCTGCCCATGGGAGGCTGCTCGAAGCGCCAGACCACGGCGTTGTAGTCATCATCGGGCGGCTCCGGGATCGTTCCGGCAGCGTATACCAGCCCCTCGAAGTAGAACGTGGTGCCGCGAACATCACTTTGCCGGAAGCCCTCCAAGGCCTTTCCGGGAACGTCATCGCGAAAGTCAGGATGCATGTTCCAGGCGCCGCGCCGGTTGCTGTAGTTCGTGTGGCCGAGTACCGCGACATCGACCTCGACGATCTCGTGACGGGCACCTGTCGCATCGCCGTAGTTCTTATCGTTCAATGGTAGTCTCCAGCGTGGTTGTGCAGTCAGAATTTCGGCGTACGTTGGGGGCGAAAGATCTCGCGAAATGCGTCTCGATATCCCCACAGAAGCACCAGGTTGAGAATCAGCACGACAACACCGTCGGCGATCTGGGCCTGATAGATCGTAATCAGGAAGATCACGATATTGACGGTAACGGGTGTCAGCAGTACCAGGCCAGCTACGACGAAGCGATTGCTCAGAAGCATGATGCCACCAGCAACCTGCAGCGCCTTCACAAAGGCGAAATAGCCGCCAGGAATCATCAACTCGAGAAACTCATGGCTGTTGCCAAGCGCGACAAGCTCGAAAAAGTAGTTGAGTCCGGCAAACAGGTAGAAAGCACCGACGAGAATACGCGCCGCATGCAGCACGGCAGTGCCAGTTCGTGCACGCCAGTCGATTGCTGTGCTCGCCGCGCGGATGGCGTTCATTCGATCCCCCCTCCGCAAAGATGCCTGTGCCCTGGATCGCACACTGCTTCGATGCGTGGCGTTTATCCTTGCACGGTCGTTGTGCCAGCGGCAGTGTTTGTTGAGCACTCTCAGATAACTGAGAGTTATGGGCTTTCGAACCTGCCTGCGCCCGTTATCTCGGTTGCGGTTATGCCCCCGAGCCGCGAAGATATTGGCGGTCTGTGCTGCTGACCGGCAAGCTGTCGCCTTATGGCCGGGAAATCCAGCAAATCGTCCGTCACGGTCGCCGGCGCCATTGGCTCGCCAGGCCGGCGGGTGCTCGGAGAATTGCATTGTGCCTGCGCTCGGCGGCGTATATGCGCTCGGCGGCGTATATCTGTCCAGGATTTCACGGACGCAAGCGCGTGAGCGCAAGACAGGCGCAGTTACAGCAGCTTGCTGCGGCACTGATCGCAGCGCGCAGGGGCTGGCGCAGCATTGGCCACGACCGCGCAGTCCTCCCGCGTGACCTGGCGGAGGCCTATGCAGTTGCCGCGCGGGTGGCTGCGGACTCGGCGCCGCATTGCGGCTGGAAAGTCGGCGCGACCTCGAAGCGAGCTTGGCAGATGCTTGGGCTGCAGGCGCCATTCTTCGGCCGCATCAGCGAGCGCTGGGTATGCCAGTCTGGGGCCGTGATCGGCTGTCGGGCAGGCACGCTGTCGCTGGAAGCCGAGATCGGTGCCGTGCTGGATGAGGCGGCGCTGGAGAAGCTGGCCGCAGGCGTGCCGGCAGCCATGGCGCTTTCGCAGATCTTTCCCGTGATCGAGATCAACCGTCCCGACTTTGCCGAGCCCTTCGCCGCCGGCGGTCTTTGCCTGATCGCCGATAATGGTGTCAATCGCGGCCTTATCCTGCCGGCACACGATACGCTGTGGAGTGCACAGCAGGCACAGCGTGCAGTGGTCGATGTCACCATGAATGGCGAGGTGGCTGCTCGGGGCGAGGCAACACAGGTGCTGGACGGCCAACCACTTTCGGCCGTGGACTGGCTGTATCGAACCCTGCCGGAATTCGGCCTGGCCCTGCAGCCTGGCGACTTGGTGGCGACCGGCGCCATGATGCCGCCGCTGGAGGTCCGGCCCGGCGACCAGGTGGTTTTCGAGTTCCAGGAGGGTGCCCGTATGGCCGTCGATATCACGGCAAATGAGGCCGCCTAGCCTGGCAGGTTATGGGCGCGGGTAAAAAAGCAATTTGTATTTCAGGGTCGGGCCTGTCGAGAATCAGGCTCGGACGCTCACAAGACTAGGGAAGGGGGACGGGTGCTTCAGGAAAGAATCGAGGAAAAATGGATCCGGGCGTTCATCCGAACCTTCGAGCTGTGTGAGGTGACCGCCGGGGATGAGGTTGTCATCCTCTCCGAGACCCAGTCACGTGCCATCAATGTCCAGCTGGCCGAACTGGCGCTGCTGCGCATGGGCGCACGCCCCTGCCATGTGGTCATGCCCACGCCGGCCCAGGAGGCGCCCGTACCGGTACGTTCCACGGGCTCCACGCACGCGCTCGATGGCCTGAAACCCGTGCTGGCCGCGCTGACCAGTGTCAGCTTCATCGCCGATCTCACTGTTGAAGGCATCATGCATGCGCCGGAAACACCCAAGATACTGGGCTCGGGAGCGCGCGCACTCTACATCAGCAATGAACACCCGGAGGCTTTGGAGCGCCTGCAGCCTGATCCGGTGCTGTTTCCCAAGATACAGAAAGGTCGCGACCTGATGCTCGGGGCCAGCCGCATGCATGTCGCCTCCAGCGCCGGCACCGATCTGACGGTCGTCCTGGCCGGCGCACGGGTCGGCGGCAATTTCGGCGTGGCAACCCGCCCCGGTCAGCTGGCGAGCTGGCCAGGTGGCATCTGCAGTTGCTTCCCGCCTGCCGGCTCGGTGAACGGCACGCTGGTGCTTGACGCCGGTGATATCAACCTCACTTTCAAGCGCTACCTCGAACGCCCCATCCGGCTGACGATCAAGGATGATTTCGTCACGGACATCGAGGGCGATGGGCTGGATGCGGACCTGATGCGCAGCTACTTCGAAGCCTGGGGAGATCGCAATGCCTACGGAGTCTCACATGTGGGCTGGGGCATGAATCCGGCGGCTCGATGGGATGCGCTGGTTATGTATGACAAGCGCGATACCAACGGCACCGAACAACGCGCATTCGCCGGCAATTTTCTTTACTCGACCGGCGCGAACCCCTCTGCGGAGCGCTATACGCTTGGGCATTTCGATCTGCCCGTCCGTCACTGCGATATCTCGCTCGACGACACTGTGGTAGCGATTCAGGGTCGCCTGCAGGGCGAACTGGCCTGATCGCTCTCGACCACCCAGGTATGAAGCTCAAGACACTCACACTGGGTCCACCGCCTAAAATCGCGGTGGACGTTGCGGGCAACGGGCCCCTGGTCATTCTGTTGCATGGTATTGGCGGCAACAGACTGAACTGGCGCCAGCAACTGCAGAGCCTGGCACCGGAGTTCACCGCTGTCGCCTGGGATGCTCGCGGCTACGGTGCTAGCGAGGATTACGAGGGGGCGCTGGATTTCGCTGATTTCAGTGCAGACCTGCAGCGCGTGATCGATGCTTTCGGTTGCCGGCGGGCCCACCTGGTCGGCCTGTCGATGGGCGGGCGTATTGCACTGGACTTCTATGGTCGCGCGCCCGACCATGTGGCGTCGTTGGTGCTGGCCGATACCAGCGCAGGTACAGAGACGACACGTTCACGCTCAGCGCTTGACGAGGTGTTGCGACTGCGACAAAAGCCGCTGCTCGATGGACAGACGCCGGTGGAGATGGGCTACGGTATGGCGCAACACCTCGTGGCACCGAATGCCAGCGTCGCGGCTGTCCAGTCGGTCATCGACAGTTTCGCGGCCCTGCGCAAGGCCTCCTACCTCAAGACGCTTGATACCGTGACCCGCTACACTGCGTTCCCGCCCTTCGGGAGCATCAAGGTGCCCACACTGGTGATGGTCGGTGAGCACGACAGGATCGCGACCCCCGACTACGCGCGCAGCATGGCCGCAGCGATTCCCGACGGACAGTTCTGCCTGCTGCCCGATGCCGGGCACCTCAGCAACCTGGAAAACCCGGACGCGTTCGATCGTGCGCTTCTCGCGTTTCTGCGACGTCACGCCGGGGCTGCCGATACGCCGCCGCGCGGCGCGGAGGAGATGGAATCAGATCGATCGGCGCGAGTATGAGCGCTCAAACGGCAATCGTCCTGGCGCGGCACCCTCAGGGCGTACCTCACCTCGATGACTTTCGGTTCGAACAGCGGAACGTCCCGGATGCGGGGGATGGCGAGGTGCTGGTCGAGGTGCGCTATCTGTCCATGGATCCATTTCTGCGGCTGCAGCTGGCTCCCTCGGCCAGCATGGGACGACCGGTTCGACCCGGGGACGTGATTCCGGGCCGCGCACTGGGAAGGGTGAGAACCTCCAGGGATCCGAGCCTGAAGACAGGTGACTGGGTCATCGGTGACCTGGGATGGCAGCGGTTCAGTGTGATGGCGGCACAGAGCCTGTCGCGTATCGACGTGGACGACGGCCTGGGACCCTCGGTGTATCTGGGTGCGCTCGGCAGCCCGGGACTCACAGCCGCGCTGTTGCTTGAAGCGACCCAGGCGGCTGCCGGCGATACCGTGGTGATCAGCGCTGCGGCCGGTGCGGTGGGCAATGTCGCCGCGCAGCTCGCGCGGCTGCGCGGTTGCCGCGTGATTGGCCTGTCCGGATCCCAGGCAAGGCGTGACTACCTGCTCTCGGTGCTGGGACTCGACGCCGTCCACGATCATCGGGATCCCGCAGCGCTCAGCGCAACCCTGGTCGAGCGCGGCGGTGTGGATGTGTTCCTGGACAGCATCGGCGGTGCGCTGCACGATGCTGTGCTCTCGAGCATGAATCCGCTCGGCAGGATCGTTATGTATGGATTCATCTCCGGCTACAACAGCAGCGGAAAACCCGCTAGCTATGGCTCGATGATGGAGGTGCTTCGCAAGCGTCTGACCGTCAGCGGTTTTCTGGTCGGGGATCATGCCTCACTATTTCCTTCAGCCCTCAAGCAGCTGCACGAACTCGTGCGCTCGGGGCGCCTGACGGTGGTCGAAAATATCCACCAGGGCCTGGGCGCGACACCGCAGGCGTTCGCCTCTCTGTTCGACGCCGCACCTCCGGGAAAGACATTGGTGTGTCTGGATGATGACCCACTGTGATATGCCCTCGCACCTGCCAGGAGTCTTGACATGAAAATGGCCAATGCCCTTGGTGTACTGGTCGCGCTGGCGTTGCTTGCCAGTGCGCAGATGCCTGCATCAGCTGCTCCCGGCAAGACGGACAGGGCAGTGCCGGGGTGGCATCTTGGCTTGCCGGTGCAGCTCAACGCCATCGTACCGCCGGCCTACGGCGGCGATGGGCCCGAGGGGCCCAGTGACTCGGTGCCCGACATGCGGGTGATGCTGACCTCACCGGTGCGAAGCGATCTGCCGCATGCCCCTGATCGGATGATTCCCTACCGCGGCAAGGAGCGACTGCTCCCCGCGCACATGAATACGATCGAATTTTTCCCCAAGGCCCAGTGCCCGCACGACGCACTGGGTTACTTCGTGGTGGCCGGACCTGAGGCGACAGCCGATACGGTGCGCGTGCGTGACATCGACGATCCCGCGGATTCTGCGCCCGGCAGCGCGCTGGCCTATGCAATCCGCATCGGCTTCGTCTGGGTGGAGCTGACCAGCCATGTGGTGATCGATGCGGGGGTCGCGATGAGGCTGCTGGAGCTGGTGCCCTTCGAGTATGGTGGACTGATGTGGGCACAGTGGTACGGTGGCCCGGCCCCCGGTGCCCTGCAGCGTTGTAACGATTGACGGGAGTAAGTGCTGATGAAGGCGGTAATTCTGGATCGCTATGGGGACGACATCGATGAGGTTCTGCGCTACGGCGAGATCGCGGCGCCGGAGATGCGGCCCAATGACGTGCTCGTGGAGATTCACGCGGCAGCTTTCAATCCCTACGACTGCAAGATCCGGCGCGGATGGTTGCAGGGCTTCTATCCGTTGCGCCCCCCGCATGTCCTGGGGACCGACTTCGCCGGCGTGATCGTCGATCGGGGTGTCGAGGTGGTGGGACTGGAGGTAGGTGACAGGGTGTACGGGCTCCAGGAGACCATGCGCTCCGGCAGCTACGCCGAACTCACGGCCGTCAACTACATGCTGGCGCGCCGGATGCCCGCGAATCTCGACTTCATTGAAGCCGCATCAATTCCCATGACGGCCATGACCTCGTGGTTTGCACTTGTCGAGCTGGGCGAGATCCGCGCCGGCAGCCGCGTGCTGATCCACGGCGCCGGTGGCGGCGTCGGCAGCACGGCGGTGCAGCTGGCCAAGGCGATGGGCTGCTGGGTTGCCGCCACCTGCAGTGAAAGGCATGTGGAATTCGTACGCGGGCTTGGTGCGGACCTGGTGATCGACTATGGCCGCGAGGACTTTACACAACTGCTTGAGGACATCGATGTCGCCCTGGATCCGATCGGCGGCGAGGTCAATCAGCGCACCTATGGCGTGCTGCGACGCGGCGGTGTAATGCTGGTCGTGCTGCGCGCCGATCCGGTAGAAATTGCCAATCGGGAACCCATGAGCAAGAAGTTCGGTGTCAGCGTCCGCGAGGTGGCCTTCGAAAACCGCCCGGACACACTCGACAAGGTCCGGCCATTGTACGAGAAGGGCATCATGCGGCCCGTGGTGTCAGATGTCCTGCCGCTCGCGCGCGCAGGCGAGGCTCATCACCGCAGCGAACAGGGGCACCTGCAGGGCAAGCTGATGCTGAAGGTGCGCGACTGACACCGCAGCAATGAATTGCGATAGCACCTGCATGCCCATGCGTTATGGGCTTGAGCCAACAAGCAATTGGTGCCTGTGGGGTCAGGCTTGTCACCATAGCGGTGAACAGGCCAGTGGATGCGAGCATGTCGGATCTGAAGCAATGGGCGCGGTCCACTCTCAGGGGTATTGAGAACTGCATATTTCCGTCATTCTCGGCCGACTTCAGCCGTCTCGATGAGGCGGGTATCCGCTGGGACGTCGAGCACAGTATCCGTCATGGCTTCGTCTCGACAGTATGTGCCGTCGAGGCGGGTCTGAGCGCCCGCGAGGCGAAGCAGTTCGTCGATATCGTCACTGTCGCCGCGAGCGGGCGGATCTCGGTATCGGTAAATCTGATAGCCGATACGCTGGAAGACACCCAGGAGCTTGCGCGCCACGCTCAGCAGGCTGGCGCTGCTACTGCCCTGCTGGGCTATCCCTTTCACTTCTGGCCGTCCTCGGCCGGCGAGGTCATCGAGGCCAGTCGCCGCATCTGCCGTGCCGCACCGGATCTTGGGTTCTTCGTCTACCCAAGCCACAAGTTCAACTTCGGGCGACTAGACCCGATGGGCTTTCCCCTCGAAGTCATCGATGCGCTGCTCGAGGAGCCCAACGTGATCGGTGTGAAGATGGGTCTGCTGGAGCCGGGGTTCATCTTCGAGGTGTTTCGTCGCTACGGCAGCGATGTGGTCATCGAGTTCCCGTGGGAGCGCTGGTGGCCGCTGCTGATCGACAGCAAGCAACTGCAGTTCGCCGGCGCAGGCGCCTATGAACTGTTCCAGACACCAGAGCAACCGCGCCTGGTGGAATACTTCGGCGCGCTGCAGCGCGGGGAGGTCGATGCCGCAATGCAGATCTACTGGTCGCTGGTGCCGGTGCGCGAGTGCTTCGAGCAGCAGTTCATGCCGACACAGGCGCTGGGCACCTACCACTGGCCGCAACAGAAGTTCTACCAGTGGTTGACGGGGGGGAACGGCGGGTTCACCCGTCAGCCGGTGATGAAGCTGCTCAAGGCAGAGATGGACCAGGCTGCTGCAGCGGTGCGAGCAATCGGTGTAGAGGTGCCGGAGGACTATAGCGGATTTTTCCGCGGCCGCGCCGCCACAAAGGCAGACCGGCATGCTTGATCTGCGACCCGACGACGATCAGCGCATGCTCCGGGACACCGGGCAGCAGTTCGCACGCCGGGACATCCTCCCGTTCATCGAATGGCTTAATGCCACGGATGCCTCGACGGATATCGAGGACATCTCTGCGAGGACACGCCAGCTGTTCTCTGCTGGAAAGGCGCTTGGCTTCACCCACCTGCTGCTGCCTGAGCGCTATGGTGGTGTAGGCGGTCGCTGTATCGATGCGGTGTTGTTGCTCGAAGAGCTTGGTGCGGCCGATGTTGCCGTAGCGGCGGATCTTTTCGCCCTGAATGCGACGGTGCCACTCATCGTGCTGCAGGCTGGCAGCGAAAGCCAGCGTGAGCAACTGCTTGGGGAGTTCATCGAGCAGGATCTCATTCTCAGCGGTGCCCTGAGCGAGCCCACGGTCGCCGGCTCCGAACTGTTCTGTCCGCAGCCCGACGCCAGCCTGGGCATACGTACCCAGGCGCGAAGGGATGGCGACGGCTTCGTGCTCAGTGGTCAGAAGTCGGCGTTCATCACCAATGCGGCACTGGCGGACCGGTTCTTCGTGATGGCGCGAACGGATCCGGCCAGGCCTCTGCACGATACCCTGTCGGTGTTTCATGTGGCGGCGGGGACACCCGGACTTCAGGTGGGTCGCCGGACCGAGCTGATCGGCTGGCGCGCATCACACCATGCCGAGGTGCTGCTTGATGGCGTGCGCCTCGATTCATCCGCCCTGATCGGGCGGGAAGGGCAAGGGGTGGCCATCATGTCCTCGCTGCCGCAGATGCCGATCTGCCTGGCGGCCTGTTTCCTGGGTCTTGCGCGAACGACCCTGCAGACGGCGCTCGAGTACGCACGCGAGCGGCGCAGCTGGGGCAAGCCCATCATCGAACACCAGGCCGTGGGTCTGAAACTGGCGGACATGCGAGCAGAGCTGGATGCCGCGCGGCTGATGGTGTGGGATGCCGCCCTGGCCGTGGACACAGACCCCCAGGCCGCCGCGACGCTGAAAGCGCCCGCTGCGAAAACCATGGCCGTGGATGTTGCCATTCGCAATTCCCAGCGCGCCGTGGAAATCCTCGGCGCGTATGGCGTCACGCGCGAATACCCGGCGGGCAGGCTGATGAATGACGCCTGGGTGGGGTACGCCTGCGACTTCACCCGCGACATGTTGCGCCTGGGCATGGTGCCGTTTCTTTAATCCTCAACAGCAAGGAAGACATTCGACATGATTACTGCGATCACCCACTTCCCGTTACGTCCAGGCATGACCATGGACCAGCACATCAAGGAGATCCAGAAAACCATTCCGCTCTACCAGGGAGAAGAACAGCTGGTGCGCAAGTACCTGTGCCTGGATCTGGAGGCGGGCACTGGCAGGGGCGTGTACCTGTGGAAAGACAAGGAGGCAGCGCTGGCGTATTTCGACCGCGTATCTGCGGCAATGCAGGCGCAGCTGGGATTCGCGCCGAAAATCGAATTCTTCGATACGCCGGTCGTCGTTGACAACGAAAAAGGCGAAGTCCAGGTCGTGACGTGAGGCGACGCCGGGATATCAAGGTACGCTGCGCTGCTAGCCTGTCAGCGCGGTATCGCGACCTCCCGCAGTGTCGCGAGCAGCGCGTGCGCGGCAGGCGAGAGAATCGCGCGCTCCCGATAGGTCACCGTCACATCCACCTCGCGGGACAGGCCTTCGACCTCCACTGCACGCAAGCGCTCCGGCTCGCGCGGACGCGAGAGCAGCTGCATGGGCAGAAAGCTCAGAAACTGGTTTTCCTGCAGCAGGGTGCGAATGAAGCTGGCCGAATTGCTTGTGACAGCCGGTTGCGGCGGCGACAGCCCCGCGGCCAGGAACGTCTCCTCCATGAGGTGACGCCAGCGTTGGGTTTCCGGCGGCAGCACCCACGGGTGATCAAGCAACTGAACCAGGCGCAGCGACTTGTGACGCAGCAGCGGATGCTTACTGCCCGCCACCACCGAGACGCGGTCCCGGAAGATGCGCTCGGTGGCCAGATCAGCGTCACGTGCCGGAGGCCACGCACCAATGGCAAGTTCCAGCTCGCCGCGACGCAGCGCCGGCATCAGCGTATCGACCAGGCCCTCGATCACAGTCACGGCGATGCCGGGGCGCTCCTGATAGAAGCGCTGGGTTGCAATCGGCATCAGCGTGGCAGCGATGCTCGGGCCCACGCCAATGGTCACCTGGCCCTTGGCCGCGCCGCGCAGATTGGCAAGCTCGGATTCGGCGTGCCGCATCTCGGCGCGAATGACTTTGGCACGTTGCGCAAGCGCCTCACCAAACACCGTCGGCACCACACCAAGCGGCGTGCGATCGAAAAGTTTCACCTGGAGGTCTTCTTCGAGCTGGCGCAGGCTCTTGCTCAAGGCGGGCTGTGTCAGGAACAGTTTTTCCGCTGCCTGGCCAATGCTGCGCAGGTCATAGACGGCGAGAAAGTGCCTGAGTCGTCGCGAGTCGAGCAGCTCCATACGAGGTTGCCTCCGGGTTGGTTCCGTCAGGGCTTGAGCATAACTTCTAATTATGGGTCTGGCTAGATATGGAAATTGAAAATCATGTGTCGGGCTCGCAGCATGTGAGCCTGGCGCTGTCGTTGAGCGTCGATCGGATGACTGGCTAAGGAAATCGAACCGTGAGCGAACTGGTAACACTGGAACGGCAGGGTCATGTGGGACTCCTGCTTATCGACAATCCGCCCGTAAACGCATTCACGCGCGAGTTGCGCGAGCAGCTGCGCGAAGCGATCCAGGCCTTCGCGGCCGACCCGCAGATGCTGGCCGGTGTGCTGGCCTGCGAAGGCAATACGTTCATCGCAGGGGCCGATCTGAAGGAGTTCGATACCGGCATCGCCGCGCCTCTGCTCAGGGACCTGCTGGATGAGATTGAAGCACTGGACAAGCCGATCGTCGCGGCGCTGCATGGCAATGCGCTGGGCGGCGGCGTCGAAACCGCGCTGGCCTGTCACGCGCGCGTTGCCCTCAAAGGCACACGCCTGGCCTTTCCCGAGATCACGCTGGGGATTGTGCC
Source organism: Gammaproteobacteria bacterium (assembly GCA_020832005.1). GTDB lineage: Bacteria > Pseudomonadota > Gammaproteobacteria > Steroidobacterales > PWYM01 > PWYM01. The sequence goes on from JAFIFN010000025.1 coordinate 22,566, forward strand.
GGGGGCAGGGGGCACCCAGCGACTGCCGAGGCTGATCGGCATTCCTGCGTCACTGGACCTGATGCTCTCCGGGCGCATGGTCCCGGCGGATGAGGCGCTTGAACTGGGCCTGGTGGACAAGGTCGTGGAGTCCGAACTTCGCCAGGCGGCGGCTACGCGGGCCATGGAGCTCGCGGCGATGGGTCATGAGCACCTTCGTGCGTCCGCGCGAGAACTGCCTGGGGATGTGCCATCAGCCGAATACTTCGAGCAGCAGCGACAGGCAGCCGCCGAGCGATATCCGAATCGCACAGTCCCGGGCAGCATCGTCGATGCCATCGCGGCGGCGGGTTCGCATACGCTCGCCGACGGCATCGCCTATGAAGCCAGGCTTTCGGATGACTCGCTGGCCACAGTCGAGTCGCGTGCGCTGCGCCACCTGTTCTTTGCCGAGCGCCAGACCGCGGAGGTACCCGGCCTGGACGCCGGTATTTCTCCGCGGCCCATCACCTCGGTGGGCATCATCGGTGGCGGCACCATGGGTCGCGGCATCGCCATGGCATTCGCCAACGCCGGGATTGCGGCCCGGCTGATCGATGTCAGCGCCGAGGCCGCGGCCAAGGCGATGGCCGAGATCCGACGGACCTATGAGAGCCGCGTGAAGCGCCAACGCATGACCGCCGAGGTGATGGAATCCACGCTGAGTCTGATCAGCGGCGCCGGCAGCATGCAAGAGCTCAGTGATGCGGATCTCGTCATCGAGGCGGTGTTCGAGAACATGGCGCTCAAGCAGGAGATATTTCAAGAGCTCGACCAGATCTGCAAGCCGGGGGCCATGCTGGCAACGAATACCTCGACACTGGATATCAACAAGATAGCGGCAGTCACCTCGCGACCCGCGGATGTGCTGGGGTTGCATTTCTTCAGTCCCGCGCATGTCATGCGCCTGCTGGAGATCGTCCGCACCGATCAAACGGCCGACGAGGTTATCCGCAGTGCCTTCGAAATGGCCAGGCGCATTCGCAAGACGGCGGTGCTGGCGGGGGTGTGCCACGGCTTCATCGGCAATCGCATCATGGATCCCTATGGGCGCGAGGCTGAGCGGATGCTCCTCGAAGGTGCCAGCGTCGAGCAGGTCGATGGCGTGCTGCAACGCTTCGGTTGGGCCATGGGGATTCTCGCCGTTTACGATCTCGCCGGGGTCGATGTGGGCGTGAAGATCCGCGAGGAGCGCCGCGACAGCCTGCCGGATGATCCCAGCTACTATCTGCCCTCGAAGCTGCTGGCTGATCAGGGCTGGCTGGGCCAGAAAAGCGGTCGCGGATTCTACAATTACGATCCCGAGACGCGAAGCCGTACGCCCAACCCGGAGGCCGAGACGATGTTCCGGCGCGCCGCGGACGAACTGGGTATTCCCCAGCGTGAGCTAAGCGACGAGGAAATCCTCAATCGCTGCATGTATGCGCTGATCAATGAAGCGGCCCGGGTGCTCGAAGACGGGATTGCACTTCGGGCGGCCGACATTGATGTCGTCTATACCAACGGCTATGGATTTCCACGCTATCGCGGTGGGCCCATGTTCCATGCCGACCAGATCGGACTTGCGAAGATCGTCTCCGGCATCGAGGCTTTCTCCCAGCAGCTGGATCCACAGTACTGGCAGGTCAGTGCGCTGCTCAGATCTCTCGCCGAGAGCGGCGGAAGTTTCGCAGATCGGGACCGTGGCAAGGGTTGACAGGCGCGATGCGGCTCGCCTGCTTCAGGTTTCGTGAGCGTACTTGCGTCGGCGTCGTCCTCGCAGATGAGCAGTTGCTGGATCTGAGTGACCTGGTGGAGACGCCCGACGCGGGTGTGATGCGCCTGTGGGAGCGGCTGCAGAATGAGGGCATGCCCGATACCGCCGGACGCATGCGGCTGGCGCAATCCCAGGTCGAGCTGCTGCCACCGGTGCCCGCACCACGGCAGTTTTTCGGTATCGGTCTGAATTACCGAACCCATGCGCGCGAGATGGGTTTGGAAATTCCCGAGCGGCCGCGCGTTTTCATCAAGCTTCCGGGTTCGGTGAATCAGCCACGTGGCACGGTGGCGCGGCCGGCTTTTGCGCACACGCTTGACTACGAAGGCGAGCTCGGCGTTGTCATTGGTCGCACCTGTCACCGCGTGTCCGCTGCCAACGCGGCCGACTATATCGCGGGCTTCTGTGTGGTCAATGATTTTTCCATCCGCGAGTACGTCAATCCCGATCTGCTGCTGCTTGGCAAGGGCTGTGCAGGGTTCGGGCCTTTCGGTCCGTGGCTGACCGGCGCAGATGAGGTCCCGGATCCGCAAGCCTTGCGCATTCGAACCTGGGTAAACGGCGAACTGCGCCAGGATGATTTCACGGCGAACCAGATCTTCACCTGCACTGAAATCATTGAGTGGCTGTCGCGCGCGATACGGCTGATGCCTGGCGATGTGATCGCCACGGGTTCGCCGTCGGGCACCTGCGCCAGTCGACCTGACAGCGGTTTCCTGCAGGCAGGCGACCAGGTGCGTGTGGCGATTGACGGTCTTGGAGAACTTCAGCACGATATCATTGATGAGTGCTTCTGAGTCGCGCATCACTTCCCTGTGATGCGCATAGCCCGTGCAGCACCTGACCTTCCTCAGAAGCGGTAACGCATAGTTGCGCCGAACGTCCTGGGCCGTGTGGTAATGACCAGCGGTGCGGTCAGGCCACCGGTATCCAGTGAGTTCGTGACCCCGAAAGAATCGAACAGATTATTGACCCAGAACTCCAGGCTGAGCTCGTCGACCAGCCGCATACCGATCCTGGCATTCACCTGATGGTAATCACCGATCTGCTCAGGCTGCAGCTGTGACACGAAGTCGCCACCCTTGGATTCCATCTTGCCGACATAGGACCAGTCGATTCGCGCGAAACTCTCACGATCAAGCAGGCGGAAGTCCAGATTAAGGCCGACGTAACCGGAAACCTCCGGTGTCAGCTCCACCTTCTGGCCCGAAGCGATGCCGGCGGGCGCAAAGTCGTCTGTATAGCGGGCACGCGTGCGGGCGAAAGCCGCGTCAACGCGCAGCCAGTCGGTCAGCAAGGCCGAAACCTCAAGCTCCACGCCGTCGATGCGCGCGTCACTCACATTGAGCAGTCCGTCCGCTTGGCAGCGGCTGGGGCCCATCGCCAGCGCCTGCAGGAATATCTGGGTCTGCAGATCACTCCAGCGGGTGTGGTAGGCGGCTGCATTGAGCTGCACTCTGCGATCGGCCAGCAGCATCTTGCTGCCGACCTCGAAGTTCCAGACGGTGTCTGCATCGGTGGGCGGCAGTCCGTCCGGGTAACCCAGGGAGGCGAGCTCTGCACCGCACAGCTCCAACGGCAAATCCCGGTTGACCACGCCGGTGCGATAGCCCTCGGCTACTGCTGCGTAATGCGTGAATCGATCGTCGGGACTCCACGTCAAGCTGAACCGCGGCGTAAAAATGGTCTCCCGGTTATCGGCCGTGCTGTCGCTTTGCCCGGTGAACTGGAAGCCGGCATTGCGGATATCCGCCTCCTGCTTGAGTGTGAACCAGCGAAAGCTGAAAGCTGCCGTCAGCGTAGGCGTCAGGTCGTAGGCGATCTCACCGAACACCGCCGCCTGCTCATCACGGTAGTCGGCCCATTGCCGCGCCACTTCCATCGGCGGTGGGGGTGTGCCGGGCGGTTGGCGCAGCAGCGCCTCGGTAAACAGGATATTCAAGCCGCTGAGATCATCGGCCGCCAATGTGAACCCCTGATTGATGCGCTGAAAATACAAGCCGCCCAGCCACTGCAGCGGGCTGTCTGAAGTCGAGGCCAGTCGCAGTTCCTGGCTCAACGATCTGGGGTTGTCTTCCCGCTGAACCAGCACCGGGATGGTATTGGCCACACCGGTGGTGATGAACGAGATGGCCGACAGCCCTGTCGCAAGTGATTCAGTCCGATCCCAGTAGGCGGTGGATGAGGTCAGTCGCGCGCCCTCGAAGTCATGTTCGACCACCAGATTCGCAAGCTTGAGTTCATCACCTGTGCTCGGGGTGACCGGGTCGGCATACTGGAACGACCTGTAGTCGCTTGGCTGCGTGACAATCAGCGAAAACATCGGATTCACGGTATTGGGCACGATCACCGTGCCCGGCCGCGGCCCGGGTATATTCTCGATGGCCTCAGCCCACGCGTTACCCTTTGCTGAGCGCTCCTCGTAGGCCAGGATCAGCTCTGCCGAGGTCTGGTCGCCGATCACCCAGTTGCTGACCAGGCGGCCGCCCTTGACGCGACTGGTGTTCACCCCGCGCTGGATATTGGGGGCTGCGGCGAAGTTGGCTGCGTCCGGATTGACCATCAGGATCATGGGCAACAACGCACCTGGCCCTGGCGGAAACGGTGCGCCTGGTGGCGGCAGTGGCGGCGCGGTGGCGGCCAGCTCGGCCATGGTGGGTCCGCCTTCGAAAATATTGTCGTACCAGCCACCTTCCTCGGCCGTGTATACGGTCAGTCGCACACCCGCACGATTGGCAATAATCGGCAGGTTCAGCGTCAGGTCGGCGTCATAGCCGGAGCCGCCGTTGCGTGTGGACGAAGTCCCGGCGTTCAAGGCAACACCAAAGGCCTCGAGATCGGTGGAACGCGGAATCTGCTTGATGGCGCCGCCCAGCGAGTTGGCACCGTAGAGCTGCCCCTGCGGACCGCGCAGAACCTCGATCCGCTCCATGTCTACAAGTCTTGGGTTGAAACTCGAATTGACGTTTCGCCCGGTGTGAATGATCGGCACCTCGCCAAGGTAGATCGCGGTGGTCGGTGAGAGTGCTGCGCTACCTGATCCGACACCGCGGAATTTAACTTCGTTGCCCAGAGTCGAGTTCTCGGCGAAAGACGCACCAGGGATGGTGCGCAGGTAGGTTGCATAATCTGTGATGCCGCGCTCTTCAAGCATGGACTGGCTCAGGGCGGTGATGGCCACCGGCACATCCTGCACCGCCTGCTCGCGCCGCTGTGCCGTGACGGTGATCTCCTCGATGGTGGTGCGCTGACTTGTCGTACGTTGATCGGCAAGGCTGATGTCAACGCCCGCCAGGGCGAGTGAGATGCAGCTCGACAGGCACAGTGCATGTCCGTTCTTCATTCGTGTGACTCCCCACAGTAATGCGTTTTCAGGCAGGGCCCGCAAAACCCGCGTGCACCAGGGTTCTTGCAGGCATGTGATCGCCCACATCCATGCTCGCGATCTTTCCGGCAGCCGCCGATGCGTGACGGTCAGCTGCTGTCGCTTTGTTGGTCGGGATCGTGCAATAGATCGCTGATCACAGCCAATGCAAATTCAGACCGATCTCATAACCCGTTTCGGTGGTCGATCGATTCGCTGCCACGCCAGGCGCTGCGTTCGCGCTATGTCGTGGCTGACGTGACTGGCGCAGGTGCAAGGTGGGACGGTGCTGTAGATGCCGTCGCCTCGGCTGAGGCGGATGCGCGGAGTTGGTCATCATGGGCAAGAAGGAACTCGCGCATGCTGGCAGGTTCGCGTCCGGACAGGCGGACAACAGCATCGGTGACGACTGCGGCAGCTTCCGTGATGCCGCTGTTCGGTGGCGGACCAGCCGGACCCTCTGGCCCCGGCGGATCCTGGTCCAGACCTTTCGGGTCACGTTCGACGACCTTGATTTCTCGTCCCGTGATCTCGCCAACAATCGCTGCGATATCTGCCGTGTTGACAAGCTCCGGGCCGGTAACGGTGAAGGTCTTGTTTTCGAATCTGCTACCGCCCGCCAGCGCGCCTGCGGCTGCCGCCGCGCAATCCCTGCGTGTGACCAGCGCGCTCTTTGGATCGCCGGGCCACGCGACAGCTCTTCCGGTGCGTGCCATGTGCAGCGCCTGGGCCAGTCGCATGTCGGCATAGAGGCTGTTCCGCAGGATCGTCCACTGCGTGCCACTGGCATGCAGAAACGCTTCGCTTTGGCGGTGGGCCTCGGTGACGGGGTCGCCGCCCTTGTCGGCACCTACAAACGAGGTGTAGACGATGTGTCTGACACCGGCCTGGGTCGCTGCATCGAACGCCGCCTTATGACGCTGCGCCCTTTTGTCTGATTCACTGCCCAGTGCGAGACTGATCATGAGCATTCGCGTGCCCCCGGCGTAGGCCTGAAGCAGAGAGTCGGGCTTATCGACGTCGCCGAACGGCGTACTCGCGCCCTTCTCGGCGTACTCGGCCAACCGGTCAGGCGAGCGGCTCACCAGAATCAACTGCTGAGCCGACACACCGCGGCCAAGCAGCTCCTCGACTACCAGCCGTCCGAGCTGGCCTGAGGCACCAGACACGATGATTCTGTCTTCGGATGCACTCATGGCCATGACTCTATAAGCAACAGGGGAGAGCAGGCTCGTCATGAGCAGGCTCCGGCGTGTGAGGCGGATGGCGTCTGTCAAGGTGAAGCTCCGCTGTGAAGTGTCAACGTGACGGCGTATGGCACATTAGAAGTCCCAGCGCAGCGTCAGGCCCACCGTGCGCGGACGCACCGGGAACATGGTGGGTGCGGTGAAGCCGCCGGTATCGAGTGCCCATGTGACGCCATACTCATTGAAGAGATTATCGACCCACAGCTCCACACGCTGACGTTCACTCAGCGCCACGCTCGCGCGCAGCCCGACGATGCTGTAGTCACCGATCTTGAACGGCTGCTCCTGGGTGACGAAATCGCCGGGCTTGCGAGGCTTCTCACCGACGTAGTTCCAGTCCACGCGGGCATAGGCCTCGCGGCCGAAGAGATTAAAGCCGTGCTGCAGGCCAACGTAGGCGAGCCAATCCGGCGTGTTCTCAACCTTGTCGCCGGGGCTGACACGATACTGCGGGATCGCACGGGTCCAGGTCGCATCCGTGTATGACAACGACATGTCCAGGCGCAGCGTATCGGTGAGCCGTGCAGACAACTCGAGTTCGGCACCGTCGATTTCTGCGTCGCCGACGTTGAGGATGGCGTCGCTGTTGCACTGGCTGAAGGCAGGGTTCGGTGCGAACGAAGTCATGAAAACCTGTCCCTGCACGTCCTTCCACTTGATGCGGTAGGCCGCGGCGTTCAAAGTGATCCGCCGATCCGCAATGCGCAGCTTCGCGCCGACCTCGTAGTTCCAGGTCGTGTCCTGGTCAGTGGGCTCCAGGCCGTCGGGAAAACCGGCGTTGGCCAGTTCCTGGCCGCAGATCGCCTGTGGCAGGGCGCGCGGCAGTATCCCGGTGCGAAAACCTTCAGCGACGGTTGCGTAATACAGCTGGTCGTCAGTCGCCTGCCAGGAGAGGTTGAATCTTGGCGTGAACTTGCGATCGGTATTGCTGTCTCGCGTCGTGCCCTGCGAGAGGAACTGAAAGCCCTCGCCCGTCACGACCGATGTCTGATCGACCTTGAACCAGCGAAAGCTGAAGGCGGCGTTCAGACGTTCGGTGATGTCGTAGCTCAGTTCGCCAAACGCCGCGATCTGCTTGTCCACATACTCGGCCTGCTGGCGGGTCACGACGCGGGTGGCGGGCGCGGGACTGGTCGGCGGTGTCAGCACAACCCGGTTCCAGTAGAGGATATCGAAGCCGCTGAGGTCGCTGCCGAGCAGCAGGAAGTCCTGGTCGATCTTCTGATAGAACAGACCGGCCAGCCAGGCGAATCGGTTGTCAGTCTCGGAGGTCAGGCGTAGCTCCTGGATGAAGCTGCGCGGCTTGTCCTCGCGCTCGATGAGAAAGGGCACCGCATGGTTGAGACCGGTCACGAAGCGACCGATATTGGAGCCGTCATTGTTGAGCACAGTGGTGCGGTCCCAGTACGCGGTTGAAGATGTCAGGCTTGCCGCGCCCAGATCGTAGGCAAGCACGAGGTTGGCGAGGAAGATGTCATCCGCCGTGGATGAGGCGGCGGCCTCGATGTGCTCGTATCTGCGGGCACGCGAGGGGGTCATGTACGGACTCGAGGCCGCCGGGTTCATGGTGTTGGGCACCAGAAACGTGCCCGGGATCGGACCGGGAATATCAGGGATATGCTGCGTCGCGGCGCTGCCATCAACCGTCACATCTTCCCAGGCCAGCATGAACTCCACGTTGAGACGGTCGCTGGGCATCCATCCGAAAATGCCGCGAGCACCGGTATAGGAGCCGCTGTTGACGTCCTCCCTGCGAAGCGCCGGGGTGGCGTAGTTTGCAGCCGCAGGCTCGCGGGCCAGAATCCCCGGCGGTCCCGGCACGGTCACCGGCGGACTGACACCCGGGGGCGACACCGTGACACGGGTCTGGGCGGGCAGCGCGCCACCTGGCTGACCGATCGGCGGGGCGAAATCGGCAAGAAAGCCCAGCGTCGGCCCGGCCGGCTTGATGTTGTCGGCCCAGCCGGCGGTATTGCCGCCATAGACTGTCAGACGCAGGCCGGCATTGCCGTTGAACGGCAAATTCACTGTGAGATCGCCCTCGACGCCGGTCCCGCCATAGGCAATCTTCGACGTCGAAGCGCTGCCCGAGATGCCCAGCGCATCGAAGTCGGGTTGCCTTGGGATGTTCTTGATGGCGCCGCCGAGGCTGTTCGACCCGTAGAGCTGGCCCTGTGGCCCACGCAGCACCTCGATGCGCTCCATGTCGACCACGCGGAAGTTGTAGCTCGAATTGACGTTGCGACCGGTGTGGATTAGCGGCACTTCGCCGAGGTACACGGCGGTCGTCGGAGATAATTGCGCGGTGCCGGCGCCCACGCCGCGGAACTTCACTTCGTTGCCCAGACCGCTGATGTCGTAGAAGGAAGCGCCTGGTACCGTCGTGAGGTAGTTGGAGAAATCAGTGACACCCCTGGCCCGCAGCGCCGCCTCGTCGATCGCGGTCACGGCGACCGGGACCTCCTGCAAGCTCTGTTCCCGACGTTGCGCCGTGACGACGATGTCGTCGATGACGGCTGGCGCGGCGTGGGCCATGGTGCCAGGATCCGTCAGTGCTGCGGAGGCAGAAACTACCCAAGCCAGTCCTGATCTCATCCGCATGTTGTATGCCTCCCCCAAGTGTAGTTTGGTAGCCTGATGCTAGGCCTTTGTATGCCGGGAATTCGATATCAGGGTGCCCTCTCAGGTCCAATGAAATAACGGACCGGCCACATACATACGGATTATGAGTCGTGAAAAACGCGGTGCTCGTTGCGTCGTTGCGCGGCGTGTCGATTTTTCGGCCAGCACATGTCGATTGTTCGTGCTCAGTCAGTGCGCCCTGGCAGGGCGCGAAGATAATCGAACATCAACGCGAGATCCTCATCAGACAGGTGCTGGTAACCCTGCCAAGGCATGAAGAATGGATTGATTACCTCGCCGGTCGGCAAAGTGCCCGTGCGCATGACCTGCTCGAAATCCTCTAGTGGCCACTGTGCCATCGCGCTGCTGCTGGTGAGGTCGGGACCTGGCGGGGCGCCGGGCTCGGGCCCCTGTCCTCCCGTCAGCGTAGGGCCATGGCAGAAATCACAGCCGCCGAGCGTGACGAGATATTCGGCGCGACTGGCCGCAGGCTCCGGGCGCGGGCGCGTGTGATCCATCTTCTCCGCCCTGACCAGGTCACCCTTGATGCCGGAGTTGATGATGATCCGTGGAATGATGCCGAGATCCATGCGGGCACCTTCATTGTCCACTGCCGGCAGGCTTTTCAGGTAGGCGATCATGTCGCCGAGATCCTCATCGGTCATATGAAAGTAGTGATCAACGGGCATGAAGGCGAAAGGATTGCCCTCACGGCCCACTCCGTGACGAACGGCCCTGACCCAGTCGACGACGGTATACTCGCCGCCGATGCCGCCTTCGCCCGGGGTCAGGTTCGGTGTGGTGATGTATCCCCAGATCACCGACTCAGACATGGTCTGCCCGGCGAGGTCCGGGCCATGACATACACCACAGACACCCACGGCATGCGCCATGTACCAGCCGCGCGCCAGCGCATCGGCGTCATCGGGTATCGGCACCGGGTCGGGATTGACGTCGAAGACCTGATCGCGTGGAGAGTAGGAGGCGAAGATTGCCAGTACGATAATCGCAACCAACAACAATGATGTCGCCGTGATGGCGAGAAATTTCAGGGGTGTCACTCAGCAGTTCTCCAGGGAGCTATGACTGCAGCTCAGGCGGCGGTGCTCAGCTCACACCGTGGCCTCGCCACGCAGGGTGGGAGTCACCGCATCAGTTGGCAATGATGCCCAGATCTCGCGGTGATCGCGTATGTAGTCCCGCATGGTCAGCGGTGGACGATCCAACAGCTGCTTAAGCGTATCGGTCATGGGCGCGTTCTTGCCGGTCCTGCTCAAAACGTAGGCGATGGTCATGAAAAACAGCACATCCAGGCCTACTCGACGACGCAGCATCCGCCACCAATAGCGCGGAAACGATGGATTGGCATAGCGAATCGGTCGGCCGAGTTCCTCAGTCATGATCTCGGCGACCTGGTAGAAATCCAGGGCCTCGGGGCCGGTGACCAGATAGGTCTGATTTCGATGCGCGGCTGGATCGCGGAGAATATTCAGCGCGGCCTCGCCGAGATCGCGGGAGTCAAGAAACGAATGCAGACCGCGACGTGCAGGAATGAATATCTCGTCATACTTGGCGATATCGACCCAGTGGGTAGAGACTACGCGCTCGAGATTCTGAGCAAAGTAGGATGCTTGCAAAATCGTGAAGGGCACGCCTGATTCCCGTACACGCTTCTCAACGGTGTGATGTGGCACGATGGGTCGCGTGTCGGCGCCGGGTACCGAGATGTAGACGATATGACTGCATCCGGCGGCGACCGCTGCGTCCACAAACGGCACCATCCAGGTCTTGGCGGTCCTGGGATGCGGCAGCGGAAACAGCAGAAACAGAGTGGAAATGCCCTGTAGCGTCGCCGGCCAGGTGGTCTGGTCTTCGTAGTCGAATTTGACCACTGGCGCATCGTCGCCGTAGCGCTTACGGATTTTCTCGGGCGTGTGGGCCGCAATACGGTAATGCAGCGTATCCTGCTTCCGTAACAGTCCGACGAGCTCGGTACTTACGTTGCCGTTGGGACCGGTGATGACAATCATTTGGGGGTTCCTGGACACGCACGGCTGACAGCAACCTCATCTTTGTCGGCGACACCTGTCTGGTCAAGGCACACTTTCATAGCTTTCCCGCACATCACCATGAGAAATAAGCGGCGCTGGCTGCATCAAGGCAAGGACACATTCGTGTCCTTGAGTATTGCGGCCGAGCGAATCACTCGACCGTCAGGCAGTTCGGTGGTGGCCTCGAAACGCACCGGTTGCCCGAGATCCGGCACCCACCAGTCCGTGCCGTGGATACGGATGCCCTCCGAGCTGACTGAACTATTGGGCGCATGCCAGGCCTCGAAGCGGCCGTAGGGCGCGTCGATGACCTGTGTGCCGGTCACATGCAGTTCGTTGTCGATGTAGCCGCCGTCGCGCCAGGTCAGACGGTTGTCGTAGGCGGTGGCCTCATGCCATTGACCTGGAATGAAGATCTGTCCGCCGTCCTCGGCAAGCCGCGGCTGACCATCCGGGCCCTGGTTGTCGGCAAAGAAGTAGACATCGCCGGTGTCACTGGTCTGGCGGAAATAGAATTTCGCCGGTCCGGCCGGCGAATCGCCGAAAATTGTCGAGGAGGGTAGCGCGGGCGCATCGGCGTCGGTGGGTTCCGGCATCTGCGATGGTGCGCCGGTCGGCGGCATGATGCGCTCTTCAAGCACGATGGCAAGCACACGTTCACCTTCGAGTTGCTCGGCTTCGATGCGAATATCCACCTCGCCGGACAGCATGACGGGCGAGGTGGATGCGCCCATGTCCATTTCCACGCTCAGCTGGTAGGTCCACTGCATGCCTGGTGACAGCATGCGCAGTTGCGTGGTGGCCGTATGCGCTTCGAGTGATGGATCGGCCAAGGGGTCGGTCTCGACAGACGGCTGGCATGCGCTGAGCGCCACGAGCAGGGCGCCAAAGGGCCACCCGCGTGCAGGAAAATTGATCATCAGTGCTTTGATCTCCGTAGACGCTTGTCACTAAGGGCCAGACTGATGGCCGGAACATGATGCAGCAGCCACGATCTTGAACCGGCCTGTCGCTCAGTCAATGGGGCGAAGCACGGTGCGCTGCCTTGCCGTCGGGGTCAGCGCCTTGCCACGGTCTTGCGCGGATGGCTTGCGCAGCTGCGACCGAGTCATGTGCAAGCGGCTGGCGGGGCATGGATTTCAGCGTTCTCGGCATGCCAATGTCGATGTGGGCGGTTTCGGCGCCACGCACGCACGAGGGATAAAATTAAGTTATGTAGTGGGCTGAATAGTTCATTGGTGGCTATAGGGCGGCTCGGATAGATTGAGGATGCAAACGCGCATCCGCGCGCGGCGTCCGCGCCCGTATGTCCGCCCGTTGCTCTACGAGAGACTGCACCAATGCCTACTGTCGCCACAGCGCATATCGACTCGTTCGCTCGCGATCACCTGCCGCCGCGCGAGCAGTGGCCGGAATTCCGGTTCGAGCTGCCTGAACTGGCCTACCCTGAGCGGCTGAACTGTGCCCGGGTGCTGCTCGACGAGGCCGTGGACGAGGGCCACGGAGAGCGCAGCGCCCTGCATGCCGCCAGTGGTACCTGGTCCTACAACCAGGTGCTGGAGACCTCGTGCCGCATCGCCCATGTACTGGTCGAGGATCTTGGTCTGGTACCCGGCAACCGGGTCTTGCTGCGCGGTGCCAATACCCCCTGGCTGGTGGCCTGCTGGTTCGCGGTCATTCGCGCGGGGGGTATTGCGGTCACGACGATGCCCATGTTGCGTGCCGGTGAACTTGCCGTGATCGCTGAAAAGGCGCAGATCAGCCACGCATTGTGTGATGCGCGCCTGGCGGAAGAACTCGAGCAGGCTGCCGGCGACACGCCCTGGTTGCAGCGCAGGCTGCTTTTCGGCGATTCGGCCTTTGAAAAGCGTCTTGACAGCAAACCAACGCAGTTTCCCTGCATTGATACCCACCAGGAAGATGTTGCCCTGCTGGCTTTCACCTCGGGCACGACCGGGGTTCCCAAGGCGACGATGCACTTCCACCGTGACGTACTTGCAATGAGCGATACCTTCGCCCGATACATTCTTCGCACCAGTCCCGACGATATCTACCTGGGCAGCCCGCCGCTGGGCTTTACCTTCGGGCTGGGCGCGCTGCTGGTGTTTCCCTTTCGATTCCGTGCAGCTTCGGTGCTGGTTGAGGCACCGTCGCCGGACAAGCTGCTCGCGGCCATCGAGCAGTTCGGCGTCACCGCGCTATTTACGGCGCCGACGGCCTATCGCAGCCTGCTGGGCGAGATCGATGAGCGTCACCTGCGTACGCTGAAGACCTGCGTGTCGGCCGGCGAGCCGCTGCCGCGCGCAACCTCTGATGCCTGGCATGATCGTACGGGAATTCGCATCATTGATGGTATCGGCACCACCGAGATGATCCACATATTCCTGTCCTGTGCCGGCGAGGAGATTCGCCCGGGCAGTACCGGCAAGCCGGTGCCGGGTTACGAGGTGTGCGTGCTCGACGAGCGCAATCGACCACTGCCGCCCGGTAATTCGGGCCGACTGGCAGTCAAGGGGCCTACCGGCTGCCGATATCTTGGCGACAAGCGTCAGCGTGACTACGTCATTGACGGCTGGAATGTCACGGCGGACCGCTATCGCGTGGACGAGGACGGATACTTCTGGTTCATTGCGCGCGCAGA
>JAFIFN010000204.1 GCA_020832005.1 Gammaproteobacteria bacterium
GCAATCTGGCTGTGGGGCGTGCTTCGGCCGGCATGAAGGATCAACATGTCCATGAACAGCGCGAAGTGATCGCCGGTAACGAACGGACCGTCCAGGCTCAGGTCTTCGATGGCGTGAGTGGTGAACCAGGCCAGGTCTCTGGCGCGTACGGCTTCGATGCCGCGGCAGACTGAACCCGCTGCCCCATCCCTTGCCAAGGGTTCGATACTCACTACGTCTTCGGCCCAGTACTTGTCACAGGCCGCACGAAAATCCCCGGCCCGCCAAAGCGCAGTGAAATCGTTGGCTACCGTGACCACGTCCGGCGGGTTGGGTGAGTTGTCTTCTTTCATGCGCCGAAGCTCTGCTTTTGGGCCAGGAGGAGGCGCGGAAAGTCAAACTGTGCTGCAAGGAATCGTCGCCCTTGCAGCACAGCAGACCGCAGGATTATTTCAGCTTGATTTCTCGAATCATGTACTCGCCCTGGATTTCCCGAATCTGGTTGTACAACTCGGCAACGGTTCTATTGCTGGCCGCCATGTTCTCTTCGCCCCAGGCTTTCATGAACTCGTTGTATCGTTCACGGCTTGGAGCCACGGCTGCGGTGCTTGGAAACTTGATGACCAGAAGGAGATCAAACGCACCGTGCGCGACGGCCTGGTTGGCGTAGATCGTATAGGATTCGATATGGCCTAGCGATTTGGCCACCTCGTTGGCCGCAACCCAGGTCGACTTCAAGCCTTCCAGATACGTATCCTGAGCACCCGGATCGACCTTGACCATCGTGACAGACCAGATTGCATCAGAGATGTCGTAGTCTTCCCAGACGGTCAATTGGGCTGAAGCAGGCGCGGTAATGCTCACGCCGAAAACAATCGCGAAGTAAATGGCGCAAGCGCGCAAAACAGTTGAACGAGACATGGCAGTTCCTCTTTAGGCTTTTAACACGGTGGACTCTTCAGACTGCTCTATCACGAGAGTCTGCTCTTTTTTGGATATCCCTCCCTCCTGAACGAAGTTCGTCATGACGCCGTGACAGGGGAGCGATTGCTCACGGCTTCGGTCGCGCATTCAGACCGAAGTCGGCTTCGACGGCGGCATACCAGTGCACCTAGCTGTCTCCCGTTGCATCGCTTGACTGGCGGCTTGCTGCATACGAGAGAGCTTGCGCCGCACGCATCGCGCCGGGCAATGCCGGAAGCGTCAATACTTCGTCATTTCTGCGGTTCGCGGCTTTTCAGCGCAACGGCCGGCAGCAGATCCGGGCAGCCGTACTTGTCCCAAGCAGCCATCAGCCCGATGCGTTCAGCGAAGGGCAGGAACTCGGGATGAAGCCGGATCTGTCGGATCGGCTCGATATCGGCCCACAGCGACATCAGGCAATACATATTCGCCGGGGTGATCTGGGTGCCGAGGGTCTTGTAGACCAGCCTGGCGTGACCCATCCAGATCGCCGGGGCGACAATGCTGGTATCGCCGGGATCCGGCAGCGTGGTATGGAGGTAGTCGAGCAGAGTGCAGTAGACCGCTCGATGTACCGCCCCGCCGCTGCACACGCCCTTGGCGGCGAGCTGCCAGTACGCTCTCAGCGCCGTCCCGCTGAGCGGTTTGGTGCCTGCCGGCGGAAAGATCACGGTGTTCATGAGCAGGCGCGTCTGCCGGTACTGCTCCACCGCCAGCTCGCGGTTGCCGGAGGCTGCGGTGGCGACCGCCAGCCACATCGCCGGCAGACCGAGATCCACCATGCGCTGGCCGGCAACAATGGCCTCGTCGATATGCCCCAGGTTGAGACGAGCGACACACAGCATGGCGAAGTTGCGCCCGTTGACCGGGTCGAGATCGATCGCGGCTTCGATGAAGGGCAGCGCCTCGCGAGTGCGGCCGATGTAGAGCAGAAATGAACCCAGGCGCAACACCACGTCCGGATTGTCGGGTTCCAGGCGATAGGCTTCATGGGCCAGATCCAGCGCGCCGACCGGATCGTTCTCGGTCCAGCGATGAATGCCGAGCATGGCGCGGGCATGGCCCTGGTCGGGATCGAGCTCGATGGCTTTCTGTGCGCATTCAGCCATTCGTTTCGATTGTTCGAGCCGGTCGAGGCACGGGGTGTAGACGGCTGTGTGCGCATGCGCTTCGGCCAGTGCAGTCCAGCCGGCCGCAAACTCCGGGTCGATCGCCAGCGATGCCTCGAGCAACTCCACCGCCCTGGGCATCACACCGTCGCCGATGGCGCGCATGGTCAGCGCCCGGCCCCGCAGATAGAGATCGTAGGCTGACTTGCTAGGAGTCGTGCGGCGTGGTCCCGGCACATTCATTTCCAGTGCCAGTGCGTGGCCGAGTTCGCGGCTCACCGCCCTTGAGATGTCGTCCTGCAGGGCGAATACATTCCCGGTTGTGCCGCGACTGCAGTGTGACCAGCGCTCGAAGCCGGTATCGGCCTCGAGCAGCGAGACGTGAGCCCGCAGCTCATCCCCCTGGCGCTGGACCGAGCCCTGGACGAGGTAGGCGACGCGCAGCGCACGGGCAAGCTCCAGCGGCGGACTTTCCGGCCTGGCGCCGATGAGTGACGAGCCACGCCCGGCAATCAGCAGCTGCGGGACCTCTCCGAGCGTGCTGACCAGTTCGTCGAACAGCCCCTGGGCGATATGAGCCGAGGTATCGTCGGCACCGATCGCCTGAAACGGCAGGATGCCGATGCGGGTTCTCGCCGGGCCATCACTTACTGCGCCTGACGGATCTCGAAGCCGCCAGGCATCGAGCAGCCGGGCGTATTCCTGAACGTCCCCGAGGCGCTGCAACTCCGCCAAAGCTTCTTCGACGGCGTGCTGGAGCCGTTGCTCCGCCTGTGCGCGGCGGGCCGCCAGCCACAGTTCGAAGGCCTCGCCAAAATCCAGCCGGCCGAGCAGCGCGCGGCCTCCGATTTCGAGCAGGAGTTCACTCGCCCGTGAGTGTGAGTTTCCTGACAGCGTCGCTTCCAGTTCAGCCAGGTCAGAGGTGACGGTCGCTTCATTGATGGCGACGCTCTCGCGGGTGATCGCAAACAAATCCGGTTGGAACGGCGTCAGCTGCTTCTTCAGCCCCAGCAAGGTCTGCCGCAGGCTGGCCCGGGCCTGCGCCTGAAACCGCCCGTGCCACAACAGCTCGCACAGCCGTGCACGCTCGACGGCGACACCCGGGGTCAGGCAAAGAATCGCCAGAACTGCCCGCGCCCGCTTGCCGGTGATTTCCAGCTCGTCACCACAGGCCAGGTGGAGCCGGAAGGTTCCGAACAGCGTGACACGAAGCCTTGAATCGGCGTGGTCCTTGACCTCATGCATGAGCATTCAGGAGCATTTTGTTCGTCTCCCTCTTGTTCGCTCCAGCCCGCGCTTCGAGCGTCTCGAGGAATCACTCGACCACCACCCGCCAGGCCCTGCGTATCAAGACAGGGGGCAGATCGATTTGCTCGGTCGAGTGTTGTCCTGGATGGCGTTCGAGGAGCATATCAAGAAACGCTTGCCGGCGTTCCCAGCGCCCTTGTCTACGTCATGCTCCCGCTTGCCGCCCCAGCGTGCCAATGCTCAAATGGGTCGATGGCCGATGCTTCCACACGTGCGGATACATCATCAGCCACCCGGATCCGGGTGGGGAGCATCGCCGGCATCGCGGTCGACCTCGACTGGAGCCTGCTGATCATCTTCGCCTTGATCACCGGCGTGCTGGCAGTCGGGCTGTTCCCGGCCTGGCATCCGGAGTGGCCCGTCGCGCTGTACTGGTTGGCTGGTCTCACCGCCGCTGTGCTGTTCCTGGCCTCGGTGCTGGCTCATGAGTTCTCGCATGCACTCGTGGGTCGCCTGCGAGGCATCAGCATCCGCCACATCACGCTGTTCGTGTTCGGCGGCATGGCACACATGGAGTCCGAGCCGCGGCAATGGCGCGACGAACTCTACATGTCGATCGCAGGCCCGCTTGCGAGTCTTGCCATCGGCATCGGCTGCCTGATACTGGCGCGTCTGCTGGTGGGTCCAATCGAGATCGATCCAGCAGCCCCGGAAGTCTTTCTCGCGCAACTGGGCCTCACGCCCTCCGTGCTGCTGTGGCTGGGACAGATCAACATCATCCTCGCCGTGTTCAACATGGTGCCGGGCTTCCCGCTCGATGGCGGCCGCGTGCTGCGCGCGCTGCTGTGGGGGATGACTGGAGATCTGCGACGTGCCACTCGCTGGGCGTCTGCCGGCGGTCAGATGTTCGCCTGGATATTGATTAGCCTGGGCATCGCCATGGCCATCGGTGTGCGGGTGCCGGTGTTCGGTGCGGGCCTGCTGCCCGGCGTGTGGCTCATGTTCATTGGCTGGTTCCTGAACAACGCGGCGCTGACAAGCTATCGCCAGCTGCTCACCCGCGATGCACTGGAGTCGGTGCCGGTGGCCAGGCTGATGACGACCTCGCTCACCAGCGTAGCCGAGGACTTGCCGGTCAGTGAACTGGTCGAACGCCACCTGCTGCACAGTGAACAGCGTGCCTACCCGGTCGAGCAGCACGCTGGCGGGCCGGTCACGGGCCTGGTCACCCTGCAGGACGTACGCCTGCTGCCGCGCGAAGGCTGGGCGCGCACACGCGTGGCCGAGATCATGACACCCATAGATCGCCTGGTAACGATAACGCCGCAGGAAGATGCGCTTGAGGCGCTCGAATTGCTCGGCCGCGGCAATCTCAACCAGGTGCCTGTGATGGAGCAGGGTCGCGTGCTGGGCATGGTGCGGCGCGAGGATATCCTGCGCTGGCTGTCGATTCACGGCGACACACGACGTGACCACTGAAACCACCCTGTACGCCGTCCTGACCATTGGCGCACTGATCCTCGTGGCCAAGTGGATCCGGCGCAAGCTGCGCCTGTTCCAGCGCCTGTTCCTGCCCAGCTCGATCATTGCCGGTGCCCTGGCCTTGCTGCTGGGGCCGCAGGTACTCGGCCGCCTGCTCCCGGCCGATGGCTATGAGCAGGGTTTGTGGAACGAAGGGCTGATGGATGTCTGGTCAGCCATGCCCGGTTTGCTGATCAGCGTGGTTTTCGCCACGTTGTTTCTGGGCAAGTCGATCTCGCCCCCCGGTGAGATCTGGCGCAAGGCCGGGCCCATGGTGGCCCACGGCCAGACCCTGGCCTGGG
>JAFIFN010000205.1 GCA_020832005.1 Gammaproteobacteria bacterium
CTGCTCGCACTGGCGGTGGATGCCGCCCGCGCGCGCGCCAGTGTCGGCGAGATCTCCGATGCGCTGGAGAAAATCTGGGGGAGGCACAGTGCCGTGGTGCAGTCGATCAGCGGTGTGTATGGCTCGGCCTGGGAGGGCGATGAGGGTTTTCGCGCCATCCAGCAGGAGGTCGCGGATTTCGCGCGAGAGGAAGGCCGGCGTCCGCGGATGCTGGTGGTCAAGCTTGGCCAGGACGGGCATGACCGCGGCGCCAAGGTGATCGGTACGGCGTTCGCCGACATCGGCTTCGACGTCGACATCGGTCCGCTGTTCCAGACCCCCGAGGAGGCCGCCCGCCATGCCGTGGAGAATGACGTGCACGTTGTCGGCGTGTCCTCGCAGGCGGCCGGTCACAAGACTCTGGTGCCGCAGCTTATCGAGGCACTGCGCGCCGCCGATGCCCAGGACGTGCTCGTGGTCTGCGGCGGCGTCATTCCACCGCAGGATCACGCGATGCTGCACGCTGCAGGGGTTGCGGCCGTCTACGGCCCCGGCACGCAGATCCCGCTCGCAGCCGGCGACGTGATCAGGATGATCAGAGAACGAAAAAAGGCGGCCTGAGCGGCCCGCCTCTACGCACCAGCCACCGGAGAACACCATGCAGGACATCATCACGCAGCTCGCCGAGAAGCGTGCCGCGGCCAAGGCAGGCGGCGGCGAAAAGCGTATCGAGGCCCAGCACGCCAAGGGCAAGCTCACCGCGCGTGAGCGCATCTCGCTGCTGCTCGACGAAGGCAGCTTCGAGGAATGGGACATGTTCGTCGAGCATCGCTGCATCGACTTCGGCATGGCCGATCAGACCATTCCCGGAGACGGCGTGGTGATCGGCTATGGCACGATCAACGGCCGGCTGGTGTTCGTGTTCAGCCAGGACTTCACCGTGTTCGGCGGCTCGCTGTCCGAGGCGCATGCCGAGAAGATCTGCAAGATCATGGAACAGGCGATGAAGGTCGGCGCCCCGGTCATCGGCCTCAACGACTCCGGCGGCGCGCGCATCCAGGAAGGCGTGGCCTCGCTGGGCGGCTATGCCGATGTCTTCCAGCGCAACGTGCTGGCATCGGGTGTCGTACCGCAGCTGTCGGTGATCATGGGTCCGTGTGCCGGCGGTGCCGTGTACTCCCCGGCGATGACCGACTTCATCTTCATGGTCAAGGACAGCTCCTACATGTTCGTGACCGGCCCGGACGTGGTGAAGACCGTCACGCACGAGACCGTCACCGCCGAGGAGCTCGGCGGGGCGATGACGCACAACACGCGCTCGGGTGTGGCCGATCTTGCCATCGAGAACGATATCGAGGCGCTGCTGACCACGCGGCGCTTCGTCAATTTCCTGCCCGCCAGCAATCGCGAAAAGCCCCCGGTGTGGCCGACCACGGATCCGGCCTCGCGCCAGGAGCCTTCGCTGGACACGCTGGTGCCGGATGATCCGGCCAAGCCCTACGACATCAAGGAGCTGATCTTCAAGATTGCCGATGAAGGCGACTTCTTCGAGCTGCAGCCCGACTACGCGCAGAACATCGTCATCGGCTTCATCCGCCTGGAGGGCTCGACGGTCGGCGTGGTCGCCAACCAGCCGATGGTGCTGGCCGGCTGCCTGGACATCAGTTCGGCGATCAAGGGCGGACGTTTCGTGCGTTTCTGCGATGCCTTCAACATCCCCATCCTGACGCTGGTGGATGTGCCCGGCTTCATGCCCGGCACCTCGCAGGAATACGGCGGCATCATCAAGCACGGCGCCAAGCTGCTGTACGCCTACGCCGAGGCCACCGTGCCGAAGGTCACGCTGATCACGCGCAAGGCCTACGGCGGTGCCTATGACGTCATGGCCTCCAAGCACCTGCGCGGCGATGTGAACTTCGCCTGGCCCAGTGCCGAGATCGCGGTAATGGGTCCGAAGGGTGCCGTGGAGATCATTTTCCGCAAGGACATCGGCGATCCCGAGAAGATCGCCGCGCGCACGGAAGAATACCGTCGCCGCTTCGCCAACCCGTTCATTGCCGGCAGCCGCGGCTACATCGACGATGTGATCATGCCGCACGCCACGCGCGCACGCATCTGCCGCTCGTTTGCCATGCTCGCCAACAAGGATCTGAAAAATCCCTGGCGCAAGCACGGCAATATTCCGCTCTAGACGCTTAAGCCCGGACCTTTACTCCATGTTCAAAAAGATCCTGATAGCCAACCGCGGTGAGATCGCCTGCCGCGTGATGCGTACCGCGCGCCAGATGGGCATTGCCACCGTGGCGGTGTACTCCGATGCTGATCGCCACGCGCTGCACGTGCGCATGGCCGACGAGGCGGTGCGCATCGGGCCTGCGCCCAGCGCCCAGAGCTACCTCGTCGGCGAGGCGATCATCGAGGCCTGCCGCAAGACCGGCGCACAGGCCGTGCATCCGGGGTACGGCTTTCTGTCCGAGAACACCGCCTTCGCCGAAGCGCTGGAGAAGGCGGGCATCGCCTTCATCGGCCCCAAGGCCCATGCCATCACCAGCATGGGCGACAAGATCACCTCCAAGAAGATCGCTGAAAAGGCAGGGGTGAGCACCGTGCCCGGCTTCACAGGCGTCATCGAGGATGCCGAGCATGCGGTGAAGATCGCCCGTGACATCGGCTACCCGGTGATGCTCAAGGCCTCCGCCGGCGGCGGCGGCAAGGGCATGCGCGTCGTGCGCGATGACGAGGAATGTCGCGACGGTTTCACGCGGGCGACCAACGAGGCGAGTTCGTCGTTCGGCGATGGCCGCGTATTCGCCGAGAAGTTCATCGAAGAGCCGCGCCACATCGAGATCCAGGTGCTCGCCGATGGTCACGGCAACATCATTCATCTTGGCGAACGCGAGTGCTCGATTCAGCGCCGTCACCAGAAGGTCATCGAGGAGGCGCCATCGCCGTTTCTCGACGAGCAGACCCGCCAGGCCATGGGCGCGCAGGCCGTGGCGCTGGCGCGCGCCGTGGACTACCAGTCCGCCGGCACGGTGGAGTTCATCGTCGATCGCGAGCGCAACTTCTACTTCCTGGAGATGAACACCCGCCTGCAGGTCGAACACCCGGTCACGGAGCTGGTCACCGGCCTGGACCTCGTCGAGCAGATGATCCGCGTGGCCGCTGGCGAACCCCTGGGCATCAGCCAGGACCAGGTGCGCTTGTCGGGCTGGGCACTCGAGGCGCGCGTGTACGCGGAGGATCCGTTCCGCAACTTCATGCCCTCGATCGGCCGGCTGGCGAAATGCCGGCCACCGGAGGCCAGCGAGCACGTGCGTATCGACACCGGCATCGTGGAGGGCAGCGAAGTCTCGATGTTCTACGACCCGATGATCGCCAAGCTGATCACCGGCGGCGATACCCGCGAGCAGGCCATCGACCGCATGGCCGATGCCCTGGACGCCTATTACATCCGCGGCGTGTCGCACAACATCAGCTTCCTCAACGCGCTGATCTCGCACCCGCGCTTCCGCGAAGGCCGGTTGAGCACGAATTTCATCGCCGACGAATATCCCGACGGTTTTCACCCGGCCGACGTGCCTCGCGAGGATCCCGCGCTGGCGGCCGTCGTCGCCGCGTCCGTGCATCGCCGGCTGATGGATCGTGCCGCGCAGCTCTCCGGCCAGTTGCCGGCACATCGCAAGACCGTGCGTCCCGAATGGGTCGTCCTGCTGGATCGCACGCCCGAGCCTGTCAGTGTCACGGCCGTCGATGGTGGCTTCGAAGTCCTCTGTCGTGAGCAGACCTATCGCGTACGTACGCAGTGGCAGCCCGGTGACGCGCTGTTCGTCGCCGAAATCAATGGACGGCCCGTCTGTGTGCAGGTCGACCGTCGTGGCGTGAGCTACCGGCTGTTCCATCGCGGCGCCGAAACCGATGTCATGGTGGTCTCCGCCCAGGCCGCCGAGCTGTCTCGGCACATGCTGGTGAAGAAACCACCGGATCTGTCGAAGTTCCTGCTCTCGCCGATGCCCGGATTGCTGGTACGCCTGGTGATCGAGGAGGGCCAGGAGGTCAAGGCCGGCGAGGAGCTCGCCGTGGTCGAGGCCATGAAGATGGAGAACAGCCTGCGCGCCATCAACGACGGCGTGGTGACCAAGGTGCTCGCCCAACAGGGCGAGAGCCTGGTGGTCGATCAGCCGATCCTGGAGTTCGAGTGAGGCGGCGCTTCGCGCGAAATCGTCCGGATTGCCGATGATCCGCGATCCCGACGCGCTGGCCGACGAGGTGCTGGCGGGCAGTCGCCGCGCGCTGGGCCAGGCCATCACGCTGGTGGAATCCACGCGCGCCGATGATCGCGACGCCGGCGACCGGCTGCTGACGAAACTCTCGCCGCATTCCGGTGGCTCGATCCGCCTGGGCATCTCGGGGGTGCCGGGCGTGGGCAAGTCGACATTCATCGAGCGCTTCGGCCTCCACCTGATCGGCGCCGGCCACCGTGTCGCCGTGCTGGCCGTGGATCCCTCCTCGGCGCTCAGCGGCGGCTCGATCCTGGGTGACAAGACGCGCATGGGTGAGCTCTCTCGCAGCCTGGACGCGTTCATCCGTCCGTCGCCGGCCGGGCGCACGCTGGGTGGCGTGACGCGCCACACCCGCGAGACCATGGTGCTGGTGGAAGCCGCCGGCTTCGATGTCGTGATCGTGGAGACCGTCGGCGTGGGCCAGTCGGAAACCGCCGTGGCCGAGATGACCGACATGTTCCTGTTGCTGCTGCAGCCCGGGGGTGGCGATGAGCTGCAGGGCATCAAGCGCGGCATCGTCGAGCTCGCCGACCTGGTGGTCGTGAACAAGGCCGATGGCGACATGGCCGCCGCCGCCCAGCGCTCGGCCGCCGACTACGCTGCAGCATTGAGGTTCCTGCGCGCGCGCTCCGCGCAGTGGCAGGTGCCGGTACAGACCTGTTCGGCGCTGACCGGCGAGGGCATCGAGGCGGTCTGGGAGACGGTGACGCGCTACCGCGATACCATGACCGAGGCAGATCAGCTTTCGTCGCGGCGCGCCAGCCAGGCCCGCGCCTGGCTGTGGAGCGAGACGGCCGAGATTGTGCTGGCCTGGCTCCGCGACTACCCGTCACTGGCCGAACGTCTGCACGAACTCGAAG
>JAFIFN010000206.1 GCA_020832005.1 Gammaproteobacteria bacterium
GCCCCCGCCATGCCGGGCGCCGCCGCAGCGCGGCTTGTTCGATTCACGAGATGAACCGCGATGACCTCGCGACGAGGTTTCGAAAGACAGCGCCGACGATGGTGCGGCCACGATACCGGCTGGGCGGGTGGCAGGGGTGGGCGTGGAAAGTGTGCTGACGAGCCTGTCGCAGCGAGCAATGCGGACGCCATGGCAGTGCTTGTATTTGGGTCCGCTGCCACAGGGCCAGGAGTCGTTTCGCCCGGTCTTGATGGTCATTCCTCCTTGCGCGGATACTCGCCCCGGTGCTCGCTGGACTCCGTGTCGTAGGACTCCGTCGGGGTCTGCCAGCGATTGCCGTTGGCCGTGCGGTTGGCGTGGAGCGATACCCTACGGACGCAGCCCTCGCTCACCCATGAGCCTTCTCACCACCGTGCGATAACGCCACTCGCTGGTGATCGCAAGGCCAGTCATCAACAGGGCCACAACCGCACCCACAGCGAATCCAGACATTGCAGGGCCGCCGGAAGTGACTGCGAATACGCCGGCTGTCATCGTCACGCAGCCTGCCACCACAGGCCACAGATAGGCTCTTCTCAATGCAGGCGGCATGTTACGCAACCTCGGTACGCTGGTACCTGTCCGCCGTGTAATGAAGGTGACCTGACCAGCCATCATCCCCAGCAAAAGCACAGACACCATGATCGTCACCCAGCGATCGAAGTCATGGCTCGCAAACCACAGGCCGATAACCAAACCGTATGACACGTACCAGGCGATCGGCATCCGCACGTCGCCCCAATCACTGAAGGCCTTGAGCGTTTCGTTATCCGGCAAGGCCATTCGCACCGCGGCCCGCTTGGTATCCGAGGCTTCTGTGTCGTGAGTCATCTTGCTCCTCGTGTTTGCACCAGCGCACCTAGACTGTCCGCACCGTCAACCTTAAGGAAGTTCACGGCGGCTGAACGGCGTGGCCCAGTCAGTGGCGCGCTATCTCCCAGCTCGCTCACCAGGGGGTTCCTGACTCGCCAGCGCCGCTTCCCTCTGCTCGGCGCGCTTGCGTGCTGGACGGGCCAGGCAGCGCTGCAACCACGCATCGACTACGTCGCCATCGGGTAAGATTTCACGGGCCCAGATGGCGGCGCTGGCAAACAGAAGGTCGGCCGCACTAAAGGTGTCACCCACAAGCCAGTCCCTTGAAGCAAGTGTCTTTCGGAGCCGCTCATCGAGCTCGGCCCGGCCACGAAAGCCAGCGTACAGTACCGGGTTATCACCGACACCGGCGAAATGGAAACCAATAACGGGCTCGTATACCCCCGCGTACCAGGCGAGCCACGTCAACCACGGGCCGCGCTGAGGGTGCCCCACCGTCGGCATGAGCGTGCTATCCGGTTTCTGCTCGCAGAGCCACTGTACGATGGCGATAGTCTCGGTGATCAGCGCCTCTCCATCAGTAAGCGCGGGTACCTTGCCATCGGGATGCGGGTTCCGGGGATCCCTTCCGCCTGAGCCATCCCGCCGGATAATGGACACGGGAACGATCTCGCAGGGTAGCTCCAGTTCCTCAAGTAGCCACAGAATGCGGCTCGATCGGGAGAGATTGGCGTGGAAGAGTCTCATCGGTTTGTGTACTCCAAAGCCAAGGGGTAAGGCGCTTATCGGCCTGGGTATCACCCATTTCGCGGTTCAAAGCCAAGGTAGTCCCACGCGCTGAAAGGCCATATGGATTTCTGTCTCTCGCGCGCATCACGCCAGACCTGCGGCGAACTTCCCGTCAGTTCCCTGAGTTCCCGGATCATGTGCGGTTGATCGTAGTAGCCAAAATACGCCGCCATTTCCGCTCCGTTGTTTCGACGACCAGCTTCAATCGCCCGAAGCGCTGCGTTCGCCCGCCGAATGCGCGCGTAGCGTTTTGCTGTCATTCCAACGTGTTCTTTGAACCGCCTGCACAGCATCGAGTGACTTCTCTCGATTTGCGAGGCGATATCCGCGACTGGAAGCATCCCTGCGGCATCGTCGAATGCAGCAATCACCTGTCTTGCGAGCGAAATCGACCCACAGTGGCGATCCCGCACCCGGCTCACAAACCACTCCTGAAGTTCGATCAGTATCTGGTGTACCGCACGGGTTTCCAGTTCAGCCGGGGTTCGGCTGAACAATTCCTCGGGCGGCCGCAGTGGATGGTCAAGCAGGAAACGGTTGAACGCGCGATCTGCACGATCGTCCAGGAGCTGACCCAGTGACCAGGGGCGTATTACCACACCGAACAATACCGTCTCCGGAGGGAAACAGACTATGTACGGTCGCACCCTTGGACCTACCAGCACCGGGGTGTTGGCGGGCACCAGGGTATTTTGCTCTTCAGACAGGAACGTCAGCGAAGCGCTTACACAGTTTGTCAGATCGCCCGGCGCTGAGACAGTCGGGACGAACAACAGCCATTCTGACTCTCCGGAAGAAACGACTCCGGTAGATACCGACGTCTGCCACGGATTTGCGACCAGCCAGGACTCGGCCAAGACGTCAGTGTACTGCGGTAGTGCCTGCCGCTTAAAAAACTTCAACACCACCAGATTCCTCGCTGAGGGGGGCTCAAGTCCTCTTGGATGTCGGACAACAGCCTAGCGTCGCCGTCCGCAGCGCACAGGATAGTCCGACACGAGTTCTGGGCCTTGTACATATTTGAATGCAGTCTACCCATACACTGGCGTATACCCGTCGATTTTCTACAAGATCGGTGCCGAGATGAAGCCTACGGTATGCGATTCCAATCTGGGCCTTTACCGTACCCTTGGGATAGCCAGTGCAAACGGAGTCATGATCCTATGTTTATCAGGTTCTCTCAGCTCATCGCTGCTGTCGGTCTGGCTGCAGCGCTCCTTTCTCCAGGGATTGCAGAAGTGGCCAAGTCGTCTATCCGTGTCGTTGATATGACGCCACAATTTCTGGCCTTCTACGAGAAGGCAGTGTCCGAACCGGATCCCGCTCGGAGGTTCGAACTATGGAAGGAGCACTACGGTTTTATAGCTTTACCTCCGGGTCTTCCTGATCGTGATGAGAGAGCACGCGCGCTTCTTGATGTCGCCTGGCCGGATTACGCAGCACTAATGGAGACTCTTGAGGCGGGCGCGTATTCACTGTCCCCACAACCCGGCGCTTTACTGGAGCAGGTCGCCAAGCTGCTTGGCATTGGGGATGCGGTCCCCCCGATCATACTTCTCTATTACGTTGGCATGTTTGAGGGGAACGCATTCTTCGCGGCACAACCTGACGGTAGTCTTGTCGTGGGCCTGCCCGCGGAAATGAGTCAAGAGCATCGTGAAGTCGTCATGGCACACGAGCTTGCACATGCTCTACATCATTCCATGACGGGCCTCGCTGTTGGACCAGAAGGCAGCGTTGCCGACCTTGTTATCAGCGAAGGAATCGCGATGCACACAACCCGCGCGATTTTCGCAGAGCAACCTGATCATGTGCATGTCGCCGGGTCTCGGGATTGGTTGACGGGCTGTGACGAACAGGTCGTTGAAATCCTCCAGGCTCTATCCAGCAGCCTTGATGCGCAAGGCCCCGAAGCAGTGAATCGAATGACCGTGGGTTTGGGGTTTACCGGTATGGAACGAGAGGGCTATTGCGCAGGATGGCACCTCGTTGGTCATCTGCTTGATAATGGCAGCACGTTGGCCGATTTGGTGCGGATGTCGGAACGTGAAGTGATCGCTGCGCTGTTGCAGGCTATCAACGACTTCAAACCGAATCCCCGACATTGATATCCGAAAGTGTCTTGACGGGGCTCAACAAATGGTTGAAGTGTGAGCGCACCGCCGGCCATTCGTCCCTGTGTGGCTGGGGTAGTCAACACACTAGCGAACGCTGCACGCCGGCGCCGGCGTCGGCGAGGAACGGGCACCGGTCAGCGAATAGGTGCTGTATGCGGCTGATACTCGGGCCAGGCACTACCGTAAACCCAATGTAAGCGGTGCATGGCAGACACCGGTCCCGCACCGCGTACCGCTGAACGGCATCAGGCGCTGGACGATCTGGTTGCCCAGGCCCAGGCGCTCAAGATGGGGTACGAGCAGCAGCCGCCCATACAGCTCAATCAACGAAAGCCGCGAAAATCAAAGCGTTCTCGCGTCCTGGAAGTTGCAGAGGTCCCAATTTGGGACTATGCTATGCGTATGCGCATCATCGCTCTATCAGCGCTGAAAACATTCCGGGAAAGCTCGCCTTCCTATGCGGATGCAATCGAGCCAGGCATGGCCTGGTATCGAGAGACCCTGAGGGCTCACTGGTCCACTCCCAATGACGTAAAAGCGCAATTTTCCAGCGCCGGTATTCTGCGAGATGGCCGCGTCGTTTTTAACATCGCCGGGAATAAGTATCGCCTGGTGGTATGGATCAACTACGCCTACCGTGTCGTGTACATCCGATTCATCGGGACACACAAGCAGTATGACGAAATCGATGCCCAGACAATTTGAGGTGATCTATGGAAATTCGTCCCATCAAGACAGAAGCTGACTACGAGGCAACCCTCAAGGAAATTGAAGGCCTCATGTCCGCTGTGGCGGACTCGCCCGAAGGGGATCGGCTGGATGTGCTCGTAACGCTGGTGGAGGCCTACGAACGGGATCGCTATCCAATGCATTTCCCAGATCCTGTAGAGGCCATCAAGTTCCGAATGGAGCAGCAGGGTCTTACCGTTGACGACCTTGTTCCGGTCATTGGGCGCAAGAATCGGGTCTATGAAATCTTGGCTGGGAAACGGCCTCTGACACTCCGTATGATCGAAGGGCTGCACGAGACATTCGCGATCCCCGCAGAAAGCCTGTTGAAGCACAGTTCTCGCCGTGGCAGTCATGTTGCCTAGTGCCGGAGAGTTGGCGGGTCACACGCTCCTGAGCTCAGGCGTTAGCTCGGAAAGCACTTTCGGTCCCGCTCATGAGGCACTGGGCCGCAGGTTCGGACTGAACTCGCGGCGCCGGGCACTCTAATGGCTTACACGGATGTCGGAGTTGCAAAGATGCTGGATGTGACCACTGCCCGGAACGCGCTCGATCACGCCCTCTCGCTGGGCGCGGACTTCGCCGACCTCTTCGTTGAACGCCAGCAGCGCCAGACGCTGA
>JAFIFN010000207.1 GCA_020832005.1 Gammaproteobacteria bacterium
CGGCGCCGGCCAGCACCAGCAGGGGCTCGGCGGGGCTGCTGACCGCGTCTCGCTGGGCGGGGTTCAGCGATTCCAGGATGGGCGTGACGTCCATCGTCCCATTGTACCGCCACCGCCAGGTCGCAGGGCCCGCAAGACGCGGAACGCTGCCCCAGCGGTACGGGTCCAAGGATGTATAGACGGGACGTCCGGTCTCCCAGCAGGCGCGGCCGACCGGTAACCCATGCTCAGGGGAGAGGTTGATGTTCAGAATAGTGTTTCTTGCTGCGGCCGCGCTGATGCTGGTGGCCTGTGCCACCCCACAGCCGCAGGTGCGCGTGCATACCGACGGGACGGCCGTGCTGGGCGATTATCGGCACTACGCCTATGTCGAGAACCTCGGCACCGACAAGGCCGAGTACACCACCCTGCTGACCCGCTACCTCACCGAGGCGGTGGACAGGGAACTTGGGGCCCGGGGGTATCAGCGCGTCGATGCACCGGCAGATGCGGACTTCCTGGTGAACTTCTATGTCTCGACCCGCGAGCGGACTGCCGTGCGCGAACGCCCGGCCGTCAGTGTCGATGCTTACTACGGCTACCGTCGCGGCGGTTATGGGGTCTGGACCGGCTACCCGGTCACCCGGGATGTCCGCAGCTACACCGAGGGCACGCTACACATCGACCTGGTCGATCGCGCCCTCAACCAGCTGGTCTGGGAGGGTGTCGCCGTGGGCCGGGTCACCCGCGCGGCCATGGATGACCCGCGGAGCGCCGTGGCCGACGGGGTGACGGCGATTTTCCAGCGCTTCCCCTATCAGGCGGCTACAGGTGATCGGGGACCGCTGGAATCCGCGCCGCGATAATCTCCCGGCGCTCACGGCTGATGCCGTAGATGACCCGCTGGCCAGGTGCGCTGCGATCCCAAGCCCAGGCTTGACCCTCGAAAGGCACATCAATGGTGGTGAGGTATTCGAGGGTCATGCCCTGTCGTGGCAGCCTCAGCACGTAGAGTTCCGGCGCGTCATGGCCGGTGACGTATAGCAGCCCGTCATCACCCCAGTCGCCACCCGAACAGGCGCTGCGTCCCCAAGTGGCGATCACCTGAGGTGGAAACAGCCAGGATCGGCGCATCTGCCAGTGGTCATCGTACTGGCCGACATAGGTCCAGCGCTGATCGAAGCCGGGTGTCGTGCCGTTGTCGTTATAGTTGGAAAAGCATGCCCACCAGTAGCCGTCGCGGCGCACGGCCCAGGTCAGCGAACCGAGCCGAATTCCGAAACTGTGGCTGGATACCGGCTGCAGGCTGTCGGCATCGTACACTTCCAGTGAACTCGCCATGGGCAGCTGCGGGAAGTTCGAATGGGCCAGTACCAGGCGGCCACCGTCCACATACCCCGCATTGAAGTGCACGATCGGTCCGCCCCGCGGACCAAACCATTCAGCGACGCGCGCGCCGGTGTCCTTGCGGTGTTTCACCAGCGCATGGTTGCCGATGCCATAGAAATGCTCTGCATCAACGGCCGCCGCCTGGTTGGCTTCGATCACTCGCCAGCGGCCGAGTTCGGTGGCCGTTAAGCCGTGCTTGGTGAGGGTCGCGTCCGGTGCGGCTGGAAGCGATTCCAGCCACTCCCGGTAGACTGTCCGCAGGGCTGCAGTATCCGGTTCGCCTGTGGCCGCGCCGGCGGTCATGGCGCCCGCCATGCCCGCCATGCCCGTCAGCATCTGTCGCCGTGACAGTGAGCTCTCCATCAAAACCTCCGTGTCAGCTCGAAGCTCCAGGATCGGCCCGAGAGCAGGCTTTGGTTCACGCCCGGATCGTAGCCGAAATTAGCTGACGACAACGGGGGCGCCTTGTCGGTGAGGTTTGCGACGCCAAGCCGCACCCGCGTGTCGCGCAACCAGTTCGCAGCCTCGGGCGCGAACCGGTATCCCACCGAAAGGTTGTAGGTGATCACCGGGTCGATGACCTTACGGTACAGCGTCCTGCCACCAGTGAAATGCGGTTCGATGTAGGAGGGACGCCCGAGACTCTCATAGACCGCTTCGCTGGTCGTGGCCCCTGTGTCGTGCGTTTTGCCGACGTGGTAGATGCCAAGCCCGGCGTTCCAGGCGCCCCGGCGCCAAAACAGGTTGGTGGTGCTGCGCCACCGGGCCGCGCCGTTACCATAGAGACCGTTGTTCACCGTTGGGGGAACATTGGCTGGCGCGAGCACCGAGGTGGACCGCGAGAGATAGGCCCACTCCGAGTCGATGACAAAGTCCCCCCAAGGCGTTTCGGGCAGTTCATAGCGGAAGCCGAAATCCACGCCCCGATGCTCGCTGGATGATAGATTCAGGAACGGCCGATCCCGCCGGAAGATCCGGCCCACCGGGGCCGCCGGGTTGTCCGGGTTCGCCGCATTGTAGGCCTCGAACGCTGCGATGTCCTCGGGGGTCAGGGGGAAGCGGCCAACGTCGGGGTCGCCCCGATAATTTGCCGTACCACCGCCCAGGTCGATCTGATCGATCGGCACCCCCGCAGCCAGCTGCGACTGTGTGTAGGCGAGTAGCAAAGCGGTATCGCTGGCATTGATCTGGGCCACGCTGCGCTGTCCAAGCAGATTCGTACGCCGGATACGCCAGAAGTCTGCGGTGACACTCAAGCCGGCCACGAAAGGTAAGTCGATGACAAACCCGAAAGTAGTTCCCTTCGATTCCTGAGCCTTTAGGTCTGGATTACCACCGAAGTACGTCCGCTTGACGTACGGTCCTTCGTTAAGGAAGGGGTTGCGATAGGTGTCGATAGTCCCGGCCCCGGCTTGGATGGTCCAGCGGTCGCTCGTGTAGAGTGCCGCAAGACTTGGGGCCATGAAGCCCTCGTTGTAGGACCCTCTTAGCATCACCCAAGGCGCTGGGCGCCAGTTGGCGCCAATTTTCGGCTTCACTGTGGTGCCGAAGTCGCTATAGTTTTCATAGCGGGCCGAGGCGGTTACCTCGAGGCTCTCGATCAGCGGCAAGGCGCGATCGGGCTCCACCAGCGGGATAAGCACCTCCGCATAGGCGCTGACCACGTTACGGTCGCCAAAAACATCAGGGCGCGCGGGATGCAACAGGAAGTCGTTACGCTCGGGGTCGAGTCCCGACTCCGGGGGATTCGTACCACTGAATGGCGGACGTACATCCTTGAGGTCTTCGCGGCGATACTCGGCGCCGACGGCCGTCATGACATCGCTGCCCCACAATGTGAACAAACGGCCCGTTGCGCGGACATCAGCGCTCAAAATCTGGCTGCGTGCGGTGCGTGCGAATACATCGGTGAATGAGTCCACGACTTCAGGTGGGTTGGTGTAAGGTTGATCGGCGACCACCGCACCGTCTTCGATCCGAAACGTATATCCGAACGGGTTGTAGGCGCTGGTGTTCGTCCTGCCGATAGCGGCCTGCAACAGGCTCTCGCGAACGTCGGGGAACGCGTCATCCCGGCCTTTAACCTGGTTGAAGAACAGGGAAGTCTCCCAATCCCAGGTCTCGCCCAGCGGTCCCTTGAGCCCGACCGCCGCCCTGACAGCATCGTTGTCGGTCTCGATAGTTTCCGCGTCGAGGTCTCGCAGCGTAAATTGGGTGAAAGCGATGGTTGTCGGGTTGCCCACCAAGCGCGAAGAGCCATCGGGATTGGGTTCGCCTTCGGGATGGAAAAAACGCGAGCCATACGGGTTATAAGGACTGTCCTCCGGCATGATCATCAGCGGGTCGGAGGTGGGCGCATTCAGCGCCAACGGTTGGCGACGCATGGTGGAGACTGCCTTGTAGAAACCAAGCTCGGTGAAGGCAGTGACACTATCGTTAAGATCGAACTCGCCGGCGAGGTAGGCGTTACTGCGGCGCACGCGTGGCGAGGCGAGCCCGAATTGATTGAGATCAAGAAAGAACTCAGGGTCGGTCTCACGGCTGGGTGCCTCGGTCGTCAGTGTCGGCGTGCCATCGACCGGTCGAAAGTAGTTGTCGGCGGTCGCCGTCCCGAGTCTGAAGGTCGGCCAGAAGCCGCGCGGCGTTCGTCCGTCGAACGGGCCGCCGACGTTATCGAATGGCGGTCGTGCGCGATCGACGTTCAATGAGCTGCGACTGAAATCGCGGTCGGACAGTTTGATCGCGTCGCGGTAAACAGCCTCCAGCGAGCCGATGAAACGGCCCCGTTCGTCAGCGAAGGACGAGCCAAAAGTCACTGCCCCAAGTGTACTGCTCCCGCCGCCCGCTTCGGGCCATCCATAACGCAGCGTGGCCTCAATGCCGTCGAATTCCCGTTTCATGACATAGTTGATCACACCGCCAACGGCGTCCGAGCCGTAAACAGACGATGCGCCGTCGCGCAGCACCTCGATACGTTCAATCGCATGTGTAGGCAGATGGTTGATATTGACCGCCTGCGATAATCCAGCGGTCATAGGGTTGATCGCCAGACGACGACCGTTGAGCAACACCAGCGTGGCGGTGGCGCCCATGTTGCGCAGATTGAGATTGGCATTGTCACCCCGTGCCCCGGAAGAACCGAGCCGGGTTTCGTTTTCTGGGAGATTAACCACCGAGGGCAGCGAGGTGAGCAGATCAACGGGCAGCACAGCGCCGCGGACTTCGATTGCGTCTTGCCCAATGACAGTGACGGGTACGGTCTGTTGCATATCAGAACGCCGGATATTCGACCCGATGACCACGATTTCTTCGAGGCGAGCACTCGACGCTCCGCTCGAAGCTACGCTCACTGAGGTGCCTTGGGGTTGCGCACTACTTGCTGACGCCGCTCCCAAGAAGGCTGCTGCCACCGCAGTCCTTATCAGTCCATGCCGCAACCGCTGCGTTGTCCCGTCCATGTCATCTCCCTGTGTGCATCCTAAAGCGAGCTGAGAGGATGCGCAGACGAGGTGACAGTAGGCTTACATGTGCGGGTCACTTTGGTGACGTTTTGGTTGCGAAGATGTAAGCGCTTCGCAACGGTCGCCAAACTCGGGGGTTATACGCCCGGCAGATAGTGATCGATGAGCAGAAAGCTGAACAACGCCATCAGATAGGTGATGGAGTAGTTGAAGGTTTTCATCGGCAGGTCCGGGCGCTCGGAGAGATACAGGGCCACGGCGT
>JAFIFN010000026.1 GCA_020832005.1 Gammaproteobacteria bacterium
CGCGCACCCCGTCGAATTCCACCAGATCCTTCAACCTGACTGACGGATCCGCGCCCGCAGTCGCAAGGATGGCGACGCCTGCGATCACGAATACGAGTAGCTTGCGCAGGATCATCTCAGGTAGTCCGCCAGCGACAGGCGCGACAGGCGCGCCGTCAGGTTGTAGATCATGTCGAGCTGAGACATCGACTGTTCCAGTTGGGTTGCTGTTGCATAGGGATCAGACCCGAGCAGTTCGGCCTGTGCGATCTTCATGGCCGATTCTTCGGCGCTGGCCCGCGTCTTGGCCTGAGCGGCCAGTTCTTCCTGAATGCCGGTGCGCGCCGACAGGCCGATGATCTGCTGGTTGGCGGCGGCAAGCGCCATGGTCACGTCACCAAACAATGCGCGTTGGGCGCCGGGGTCGTCAGTGAAATAGCCGCGCGACACCAATGCGCCGGTTGCGAAGGCGGCAAGTGTCTCACGGAAAGCGGCGTCCTCGGCGGTGATATCCAGCGTGACGTCATAGCCGTCGCCTAGCTTGACCGGCTCGGGGCGTGGGGGTGCCCCGCCATATCCTTGTGCGGCATCATCAAACCCGCCACCGGGGGCGAACCATTGGGACACGTGGTCCTGCAATTCCGCCACCGTCGGGTCTGCCGGGAGCCCCGCTTCTATCGCGTCAAGCAGCGCGTCGGCGGAGGGCAGTGCGGCACTGTCGCCCTCCATGCCCGCCATCAGGAACTGCCCCGCGAGTGTCGTGTTCAGACGGCCTGTGACATGTTCCAGCCCGGTCTGC
The DNA here is from genome assembly GCA_020832005.1 of Gammaproteobacteria bacterium. Taxonomy (GTDB): domain Bacteria; phylum Pseudomonadota; class Gammaproteobacteria; order Steroidobacterales; family PWYM01; genus PWYM01. The sequence goes on from JAFIFN010000026.1 coordinate 779, forward strand.
ATCAGTTTGGCGGCCACCCTCAGCGATTTCGAATCCTCGAATGAGCCCAGCCCCAGAAGTTCGGCAAAGCTATCCTCTGTTCTGATCTGGATATCGTTGATGGTGCTCTGCTGCACCTCCAGCAAGAGCAGCGTCTCGGTCGCGATTCGCTGGTGGGTCGCGGACAGGTCCAGGGACCGGTTTATACTGGCAAGCAGCGACACATCTCCCTTCAAATGGCGTGTCTTGTCTGACATCGCGCCTGTCGTCAGTTCATTTCCCAAAGTCGAGATGGTCTGTTTCAGCGCAGATCCATGCCGCTGAAAGGACCGAAGCCGTGCCATTGAGCCGAATTGTGTGTCTATCATCATCTAGATCTCCAGAATCCGGCGCAGCATGGCGTCGATGCTGGCAAGGACGCGTGCATTCGCGCCATAGGCCTGTTCCAGCAGAAGGAGCTTGCTCAACTCTGCGTCGCTATCCACACCGCGTGCGGCGAAACCTTCTTCCAGCGCGGCGTGGCGCGCGGGGGGCGCGGCCGCGATGCGCCAGGCGTCGATGGCGATGTCCTGGGTGGCCGAACCAAAGGCCACAAGCACCGCGAACGCGGCCATACGCAGCAGGTCGGTGGCCGGATCGGTGCCGGCCATGCCGATCAGTCCGCCGGCAATGGCCAACTGTGCGAGCAGAATCCAGCTGCGCCGCCGGCCGAGCAGGCGGTGCAGCAGCGGCAGTTCCAGGCGATCCACGACCGGCGACCACAGCACCTTGACCGAGTAGGTGATGCCCACCCAGGTAAACAAACCGATCGCAGTGCGCGACACACCCGCCGCACTCAGCCACGCCGTCAGCGTCGAGAACACCAGCAGGAACGGCAGGCCCGCCGAGAATCCCAGGCAGGCCATCGCGGCGATGCGCGGATGCGCATAGACCGACCAGGCCTCGCGCCAGCTGCGCCGCGGCACCTGCGCCGGTGCGGGCTCGGTGGCGGGATGGGCGCCGGGCTCAGACCCTGGCGCAGGCTCAGAGGGTGTGGTCATAGTCGATGATCAGCGGCGCGTGATCGGAAAACCACTGGCCGGTGTAGATGCTGGCGGCGCGGACCTTGTCGGCCAGCCCGGGTGTGATGACCTGGTAGTCGATGCGCCACCCCACGTTGTTCTCACGCGCACGGCCGCGATTGGACCACCAGGTGTAGCGCTCCGGGCGTGTGTCGACGACACGAAACGCATCCACGAATCCGCGCTCCCCGAACAGCGTGTCCATCCACGCGCGTTCTTCGGGCAGGAAGCCGGAGTTCTTCTGGTTGGCTTTCCAGTTCTTCAGGTCGATCGGCTTGTGAGCGATGTTCCAGTCGCCACACAGCACGTATTCGCGCCGGCGCCGGCGCAGACGCTGCAGATGCTCGGTGAACGCATCGAGAAAGCGCCACTTCGCCTCCTGGCGGGCCTCGCTGGAGCTGCCCGAGGGCAGGTATACCGAGACCACCGACAGCCCTTCGAACTGCGCCTCGACGTAGCGTCCCTCGGCATCGAATTCCGGCACACCCAGCTCGGTGATGATCCGCCGCGGCGGCTTGCGCGTGTAGATGGCCACGCCGCTGTAGCCGGGCTTTTGTGCATCCACGTACTGGCAGTGATAGCCCTGCGGACGGAACGCCGGGTCGGTGAGCTGATGCTGCTGCGCCTTGGTCTCCTGGATGCACACGACATCGGCATGCTGTTCTGCCAGCCAGTCGAACATGCCCTTGCGATGAGCGGCGCGAATACCATTGGCGTTGAGGGTAATAATGCGCATGAAACTGACTTGAGGCTCCTGACCGCAGTAACTGGCGCGTGTATCATACCCGCACATTCCCGCGACCAAGGCGCATATGCAAGCCTACAAGAACCAGTTTATCGAACTCGCGCTGGAACTCGGCGTGCTTCAGTTCGGTGAGTTCAAGCTCAAGTCCGGGCGTATCAGCCCGTACTTCTTCAATGCCGGACTGTTCAACACGGGGTATGCCGCAGCAAAGCTCGGCCGCTTCTATTCAGCGGCGATCATCGATGCAGACCTGCAGTTCGACATGCTGTTCGGGCCCGCCTACAAGGGCATCCCGCTGGCGGCCCTGACGGCCGCCTCACTGGCCGAGCAGCACGACGAGGACGTGCCCTATGCGTTCAATCGCAAGGAAGCCAAGGCCCACGGTGAGGGCGGCACGATCATCGGCGCGCCACTGGCAGGCCGAGTGCTGATCGTCGATGACGTGATTACCGCCGGCACGGCGATCGGCGAGGCCGTCACACTGATCCGCGAGCATGGTGCGGAACCGGCCGGCGTGGTGATTTCGCTGGACCGCCAGGAAATCGGCAAGGGCACGCGCTCGGCCGTGCAGGAAGTCGAGCGTGCGCTGGGGGTGCCGGTGTGCAGCATCATACGTCTCGAGGACCTCATCGAGCATCTCGAGGAGTCCGAGGAATACGGCCAGTACTTGGCTTCCGTCCAGGCCTACCGCAACCGCTATGGGGTCGCCGAGACGGGGGCCGACGCTTTGGGCTGACACGCAGGCTGCGATGCCCGTCGCAGTTTCCTTTCTGCAGACGTGACGGCGCGCACATTGGCTCGGTAGGCGACGGCCCGTGCCTCTGTTATGGTGTTACATGGCTGAAAAGTCGGAGCGAGCGCACATGCGCCCTAACCTCATCGCGTTCATCGCGGCCGCTCTGGTCGCCCTGGGCACCGTCGCGGAGGCGGGACCTACCTATCGCTGGGTAGATGACCAGGGCGTGGTGCATTACGGCGATCGCGTGCCCCCCGAATATGCCGACCAGCGCAGCGATGTATTGAACCGCCACGGCGTGCCCGTGGGCTCGCGCGATGGCCTGTTGAGCGAAGAAGAACGCGCCGCCGAGCAGCGCGAAGCCGAAGCACAGGCAGAACGTATTGCCCAGCAGCGCCGCGACCGCGTGCTGCTGGACACCTACATCTCCGTGGACGAGATCCGCATGCTGCGTGACCGGCGCCTGGAGATGCTCCAGGCGCAGCTTGATGTCACGGCCGGCACGCTGGAGCGCCTCTACCAGCAGCTTCACGAACTCGAAATGCTCGCCGCCGAGTACCAGCCGCATAACGACGACCCGGACGCACCGCGCATTCCGGACGACCTGGCCAATGACCTGGCAAGCACGCAATCCTCTGTGCTCAATTACGAGCGCACGCTGGATAACGCCCGGCAGGAACAGGCACGCGTCATGGAGCGCTTCGCCGAAGACATCAGCCGCTTCGAGGAACTCCAGGCGCAGCGTCGCACCAGGCTGCGCTAGTCAAGCACTCGCCGCGCCCTGGGCCCGGGAATTTCCCTTCAGAACCTGCGGGTCAACGCCGGCCCGTATGACCGAACCCGCCGGCCCCGCGCCGGCTTTCGGAAAACGTATCCACAACTTCGAAGCTGGCCTGCAACACGGGCACGATCACCATCTGCGCAATGCGCTCGCCCGGCTCGATGACAAACTCAGCCGCGCCACGGTTCCAGCACGACACGAATACCTGACCCTGGTAGTCCGAATCGATCAGCCCGACCAGGTTGCCGAGCACGATGCCGTGCTTGTGACCCAGGCCCGAGCGCGGCAGCAATATCGCCGCCACACCGGGATCGGCGAGATGAATCGCAAGGCCGGTGGGGATCAACTCGGTGGCGCCCGGCGCCAGCGTCAGCGGGGCATCCAGACAGGCACGCAGGTCCAGACCCGCGGAGCCATCAGTCGCATAGGCAGGCAGGCCGAAGTCGTGCAGCCGATCATCGAGGATACGCAGCTGCACGTTCACGGCAGCGCCGCTCAAGTCGCGCTCTCCGCTGACTGACTGCCAAGCCGCCCCGCGATCAGCGCGATGAGTTCATCGGCGAGTTTCGCCTTCGCCGCGCGAGCAAACACCTCGCGGCCATCATCCGGCCACAGCACCACAAGCTCGTTGTCGTCAGTATCGAATGCCAGGCCCTCGCCCACGCGGTTGGCGACGATCATGTCCAGGCGCTTCTTCTCGAGTTTCTGACGCGCATAGTGCTCGACCTCGTGGGTTTCGGCGGCGAAACCCACGGTGAACGGACGCTGCTCGAGCGCGGCCACGCTGGCCAGCGTATCGGGTGCGCGCTGCAGGCACAGCGTCATCTTCTCGTCGGTCTTCTTGATCTTGCGATCCGGGCAGTGCTCGGGCCGGTAGTCGGCCACCGCAGCGGCGGCAATGAACACATGGCAGCCGGCAAGGTGCTCATGCACGGCTGCGTGCAGCTGCTCGGCGGTCTCGATATCGATGCGCTCCACGCCCGCCGGCGTTGGCAGGTTCACCGGCCCGCACACCAGGCGCACGCGCGCGCCGGCGCGCAGTGCGGCCTGCGCGATCGCAAAGCCCATTTTTCCGGAACTGCGGTTGGTCAGGTAACGCACCGGGTCGATCGGCTCGCGGGTGGGGCCGGCGGTGATCATCACCGTCTTGCCGGCCAGCAGCGTCGAGCGGCTGCCGGCATCGAGGATGGCGGCTATGAGCTCGGCGGGTTCGAGCATCCGGCCCGGACCGGTCTCGCCACATGCCTGGTCGCCGACGCCGGGGCCAAGCAGCGTAATGCCGCGGCTGGTCAGCGTCGCGCAGTTGGCCTGGGTGGCAGGGTTCGCCCACATCAGCCGGTTCATGGCCGGCGCCAGGTAGATTGGCGCATCGGTGGCCAGACACAGGGTGCTGAGCAGGTCATCCGCCAGACCCAACGCCAGGCGTGCGATGCACTGGGCTGTGGCCGGTGCCACCAGCACCACATCGGCCCACCGCGCCAGCTCGATGTGGCCCATGGCCGCCTCCGCGGCCTCATCCCAGAGGTCATCACGCACCTGCCGGCCCGACAGGGCCTGCAGCGTGGCCGCACCGAGGAATTCCTTCGCGCCCGGCGTCATGACTACCTGGACCTCGCAGCCGCGCGCGCGCAGGCCGCGCACGAGCTCGGCACTCTTGTAGGCGGCTATGCCGCCGGTCACACCAAGAAGTACACGGGTTGCGGGGCTCAAGACCGCCTCCTGCAGGGGATTCGCCCGGAAGCTTACGTTTGCGCTGACGGGAAAGCCAATAGCCGCTGCACAGATCGAGTCGATGAATACACCGAAGTGCGTGGCTTCTCCCCGGATTCGGCCATAGCCCGCAGATTGACTGCTCGCGCCTGACGGGGGCGCCTGCTCTACTGCTTGACCATGAGCCTGATGGCAGAGTTGATCACACGCCTGGCGCGCCGGGGGCCGGCCAGCCTTGAGGATGCAGAGCTTCTGGCATTGCTGCTGGGCCGCGCGCGCCCGGGCGGGCTGCCTCGTCGCATGCTGCGCCGGGCCGGCAGCCTGGCGGCACTGTTCGGCGCCGGACACGACGTGCTGGACGGTACGGCCGGTGTGCGCGCCTGGGCGCGCCTGCAGGCGGCCCGCGAGCTGCACCTGCGCAGCCTGGCCGAACCGCTGCAGGAACGCGCGTTGCTGGATAATCCGGTTGCCACCGAGACCTGGCTGCGGGCCTGGCTGGGCCACCTGGAGCATGAGCTGTTCCTGTGCCTGCACCTGGACAACCGGCACCGCCTGATCGAAGCCGACGTATTGTTTCGCGGCACGGTGGACGGCGCCTCGGTGTATCCGCGCGAGGTGGTCAAGAGTGCGCTGGCGCGCAACGCCGCAGCGGTCATCCTGGCCCACAACCACCCGTCAGGCGTCGCCGAGCCCAGCATGGCCGACGAACAGATCACCCGGCGGCTGAAATCCGCGCTGGGGCTGGTCGACATCCGGGTACTGGATCACCTGGTCGTGAGCGCCGGTCAGTGCGTGTCGTTGGCGGCCCGCGGCATCCTCTAGCTTGCATGGATCGCGGCGCCGCAGCGGCATCGCTTCCGAGCATCGATTTCCCGCACGGATGCATATAAAATATCATCAATTGATGACTTCGGATATGCACTCCATGCGCACCACCCTGAATCTCGATGACGCACTCATGGCCGAAGCGCAGCGGCTCACAGGCATCAAGGAGCGCACTGCGGTTGTGCACGAAGCCCTGCGAAGCCTGATTGCGCAGGAAAACGCCCGCCGTCTCGCACAACTCGGCGGCACTGAGCCGGGCTTGCGCCGGGTGCCGCGCCGTCGCGCAGCAGCGGCACCAGGTGCGTGATCCTCGTCGATACATCGGTGTGGATAGATTTTCTGCGTGCCGGGGAGCCCGCCCTGGCCGGCGCCCTCGAGACCGGGCTGGTGCTGACGCATCCATTCGTCATTGGCGAACTGGCATGCGGCAACCTCGGCAATCGCGGCGAGATACTGGCTCGACTTGCCGCACTGCCCTCAGCGCCGCAGGCTACCCATGCTGAAGTCCTGCATTTGATCGACGCTCACCGACTGATGGGACGAGGCATCGGATATGTCGATGCACACCTGCTTGCTGCATCGCTGTTGGCGCTGGACGCGCGCTTATGGACCCGGGATCAGCGCCTGGCCGGGCTGGCGCGAGAGCTGGGCGTGGATCACATGGCAGAGCAACCGCCGTCACAACCTCCGCCAGGCGTCAGGGATGTTGCCCTTGGGCATGGAGGCGGGTAGAATCCTCGCTCTTTTGTCGGGGCAGTGCAGCCTCGATGTATCTGTCTGATACGTCTGGCCCTAATCTGGCGTGGCGACTGACCTGGTCAGCGCTCCCGGCAAGGGTCACACGCGGCGGATACCGGAATTCAGAACGCTTGAGGATGCCAACATGTCGAGGGTTTGCCAGGTGACAGGGAAGGGCCCGATGACGGGCAACAACGTTTCCCACGCCAACAACAAGACGCGCCGGCGCTTTCTGCCGAACCTGCATACGCACCGCTTCTGGCTGGAGAGCGAGCGGCGTTTCGTACGCCTGCGCGTGTCCAACCACGGCCTGCGCACCATCGACAAGCGTGGCATCGAAACCGTCGTGGCCGAACTTCGCGCTCGCGGCGAGAAGATCTGAGGAGGCGAACAACCATGCGCGACAAGATCAAGCTGGTGTCAACGGCCGGAACCGGCCACTACTACACCACCACCAAGAACCGTCGCCTCCATCCGGAAAAGATGGAAGTGAAGAAGTACGACCCGAAGGTCCGCAAGCACGTGGCCTACAAGGAAGCGAAGATCAAGTAGCCTGGGAAAAATCCGGGCGGCTTCCCGCCGCAATACTCGAGCGTCTCACATCGCTCTGAGAAAAAAAGGCCCGCTTGAAGCGGGCCTTTTTCGTTGCTGACTGGCTTGCGTGCTGCGTCTCAGCCAAGCCCGCGCGCCTGCGGCGCCAGTGCGTAACCACGCACCCTGGCTGCGAAGTCCTGCAGCGCCTTGATGCCGGAGTTCTCGGCCTCATGCACCCAGTCGGTGAGCTGTGCCAGCAGCTTTTCGTTGCTGTGGGCCGCGCCGTTCCACAGCGCGCGAAGCCGTTCGCGATGCTCGATCACTCTGGCCAGCGTCGGACGATGATCCAGCACCTCGGCCAGGCGCGCACGCGCGCCATCATCGAGCAGCGCGGGCTGGCGCAGCAACAGGCCGCGCGCACGACGCAGCAGCGTGCTGCCGCCTGCGCGCAGCTCCATGCGGAAGACCGGCAAGGTCACGTGACGCGCATAGTCGCGCAGCACGTGCATGCGATTGACGATGACCGCGCGCAGCGTATCGAGATCCACATGGCGCTCGGCCGCCGGCTTCACGTGCGGCTTCGGTGCCACCCGGCGAACGCGGGCAAGACCCAGCAGCTGGAACACGCGGATGTAGAACCAGCCGAGGTCGAACTCCCACCAGCGCACCGAGAACTTTGCCGAACTCGGGAAGGCGTGATGATTGTTGTGCAGCTCTTCGCCGCCCGTCACCAGACCCCAGGGCACGAGATTCGTCGAGGCGTCATCGGATTCGAAATTGCGGTAGCCCAGGTGATGCCCCAGGCCATTGATGACGCCGGCGGCCATCACCGGCATCGCGGACATCTGCACGGCGATGATAATGATGCCCGGCGCACCGAACAGCAGCAGATCAAGCAGCACCATGATGACGATACCCAGCCACGGGAAGCGCGAGTAGATCTTCCGCTCCAGCCAGTCGTCGGGCGTGCCACGACCATACTTCTCCAGCGTCTCGGGATTCTGTGTTTCCTCGCGGTAGAGTTCCGCACCCTCGGCGAGCACGCGGCTCAGACCGAACACCACCGGACTGTGGGGATCGCCAGGCTTTTCGCACAGTGCGTGGTGCTTGCGGTGAACGGCCACCCACTCGCGCGTGAGCATGCCGCTGGTCATCCAGATCCACAGACGGAAAAAGTGCCGCAGCGCCGGATGCAGATCCAGCGCGCGATGCGCCTGGTCGCGGTGCAGGTACAGCGTGACGGCCATCATGGTCAGCTGTACCATGCCAACCGCCACCAGGACATAGCCCCAGAAGCTCAGGTTCAGCAGACCGTAGAGGTATTCGACAGGCATTCAGAGATCCTTGAAATCATTGGGGGGGTCGGCCTGACGCGCATGCGCAGGTCAGGCTCGGCGCAATTGTTAAGGTGCGCCACTATAATTCAACCGGGAACCGGCTGTCAGTGCGCAATCACACGAATCGGGCAAGTGGACAGTGGACCCCGTCGCGCCTGGATCGTTCCGCCTATGCCCGAACTGCCTGAAGTCGAGACCACCCGTCGGGGCATCGCCCCGCATCTGGAGGGCCGAACCATCCTGGCCGCGGTCGTACGTGAGCGCCGGCTGCGCTGGCCCGTGGCCGCCGGGCTCGAGGCCCAGGTCGCCGGGGCGCGTGTATCGCGGGTGGGCAGGCGGGCGAAGTACCTGCTGCTGGAGACCGACCGGGGCACCGGCCTGCTGCACCTGGGCATGTCCGGCTCGCTTCGCCTGGTGGACGCACAGCTCCCGCCCCAGCGCCATGATCATGTCGATCTCCTGCTCGATGGGGCTCGCTGCCTGCGCTTCAATGACCCGCGGCGCTTCGGCTCCCTGCACTGGGTCACCGGCGATGCCGACGCCCATTGGCTGCTGGCGCAGCTGGGCCCCGAGCCGCTGTCGCCGGCCTTCACCGGCGATCACCTCTACCGTGCCAGCCGCGGACTGCGCGTGGCGGTGAAGCCGTTCATCATGAACGCCCGCGTGGTGGTCGGCGTAGGCAACATCTACGCCTCAGAGGCGCTGTTTCGCGCCGGCATCCACCCGCAACGCCCGGCCGGCCGGATCTCGGCGACCCGCATGCAGCGCCTGGCGGCAGCGATCAGCGACGTGCTGATGGCCGCGATCGCCCAGGGCGGCACGACGCTGCGCGACTTCACCGACAGCGACGGCCGTCCGGGCTACTTCCGGCAGCACCTGACGGTTTACGGGCGCGCCGGAGAGCCCTGCCCCGGCTGCGGGGCGCCCATTCGCCAACGCGTGATCGGCCAACGCTCGACGTTCTACTGCCATCACTGTCAGCGCTAGGGGCCCGCGCCTGCCTAGTACGCCTCAGTGGCCTCGCCGAGATCGCCGCGCGGGTCGGAAGCCGCCTGCACGCGATTGTCTGCGTGGTCCCATGTCACGACCTGCAGGTTGCCGTAGTCACGGCTGGTTTCCGCGAGCACGTGGCCACGCGCCCGCAACGCCTCGGCGGTGGCCTCGTCGAACGCACCGGTCTCGTAGACCACGCGGTCGGGCAGGTACTGGTGATGGAAGCGCCTGCGCTCGACCATCTGTCGTGCGCTGGCGCCCTCATCCACGCGCGCGAGCACGCCCAGCAGCACCATCGAGATGATGCGGCTGCCGCCGGGTGTGCCCAGGACCGCCACGCCACGGGGTGATTCGATGAACGTGGGCGTCATGCTCGAGAGCATGCGCTTGTGAGGCTCGATCATATTGGCCTGCGCCGTGACCAGCTGGAATCCGTCGGGCACGCCGGGCTTGGCCGAGAAATCGTCCATTTCGTTGTTGAGCAGCACGCCCGTGCCGGCGGCCATGAGCCCGTTGCCGTACCAGAAGTTCAACGTCTGCGTGGCGCCGACGCGGTTGCCATCGGCATCGATGATCGAGAAATGCGTCGTCTGCGTCCCCTCGGGCTCACTGCCGATGCCGGGCAGATATTCGCTGGGCAGGGCGCGGTCGAGCCGAATGCCGGCGCGAAGGCCGGCGGCATAGAGCGGATGGGTGAGCTTCTCGAGTGGCACATCGACGAAGTCCGGATCGCCCAGATACAGCGCGCGATCGCGATAACCGCGACGCATCGCCTCGATCACCAGGTGCGTGGCATCCTCGGCCGACAGGCTGGACAGGTCGTAGCCATCGAGGATGTTGAGCACCGTGGCGAGCACGACACCGCCGGAGGATGGCAGGGAGGCTGCGACAATGCGCGCGTCGCGGTAGCGCATGATCACAGGCTCCCGCTCGACGATGCGATAGCCAGCCAGGTCCTCCAGCGTCCAGATGCCGCCGCCGGCCTGCACGGCGGCGACCAGTGCCTCGGCCACCGGTCCGGCGTAAAAGCCTTCCACACCGCGCTCGACAATACGGCGCAGCGTGCGCGCCAGGTCCGGCTGGCGCAGCACGCTTCCCAGCTCGGGTAACTCGCCGCCGGGCAGGAACACCTCGGCCGCCGCCGGCGAGGTGAGCATCTGTTCGCGCTTGAATTCCAGGCCCATCAGCAGCCGCGGGTAGACCTCGAAGCCTTCCTCGGCATAGCGGATGGCAGGCGCCAGCGCGGAGCCCAGCGGCAGGCGCCCGTACTGGCTGGACAGGTGCACAAGTCCTGCTGGCAGGCCGGGGATGCCGGCAGCCAGCATGGAGTTGCGCGACAGATCCGGCACCGGCTGACCATCGTCATCGAGGAACATGTCGCGATGCGCGGCACCCGGTGCTGTTTCGCGGCCATCGACCATGACCTGGTAGCGATCCTCGGCCCGGTGCAGCAGCCAGAAGCCGCCGCCGCCGAGGCCCGAACCATAGGGCTCGACCACGGCGAGCGCGGCACTTACGGCCACGGCGGCATCGAACGCATTGCCGCCAGCCTGCAGCACTTCCATGCCGGCACGCGTGGCCAGCGGGTGCGGACTGGCGATGGCCGCCTGTCCCGGGCGCTTCGGAGGGCTTTCGCTGGCACTGGCGCCAACGGCCAGGCACAACAGTGCAAGCAGCGCGACAACACGCAGATCGCGCAACTGCATCACGGCTTCACCTCCCGCCCGCAGCGCTGCAGCAGTTCGGCCTCGACCCGCGGGTGCACGAAGCCGCCAACATCGCCGCCCAGGGTTGCGATCTCACGGACCAGACTCGAGGAGATGAAGCTGAACGACTCGGTCGGCGTCAGGAACACGGTCTCGACCTGCTCGTTGAGGTGGCGGTTCATGTTCGCCAGCTGAAACTCGAACTCGAAGTCCGACACCGCCCGCAGGCCGCGCACGATCACGGCCAGTCCATGCTTCTGAGCAAACTCCACGGTCAGGCCGCTGTAGCCCATGACTTCGACGTTACTGAACTCTGCGGTCACCTCGCGGATCAGCGCCACGCGCTCCATGACGCCGAACATGGGTTTCTTGTTCGGACTGGCCGCCACCGCCACGACCACCCGGTCGAACAGGCCCGCCGCTCGCCTGATCAGGTCCTGGTGACCATTGGTGATGGGATCGAAAGTGCCCGGATACATCGCGCCGACGCTCATGTGTCATCCCTGTGCGTTGTTGTCGTTCGGCCCTGGCTGCCCGGCAGCGCCCCCCGGCGCGCTGCGCATGCCGTGTTCATCGCGCGATTGTGCGTGAATTCTCCGGCGCTTTCACGCAGGCCAGGCCAAAGCGCACCTCGCCTGCGCGCTGCTCACGCAGCAGGGCCCAGCCTTCCGGCACAGGCAGCGCCTGCGCGGCCGCGGCCTCGAGGTACACCCGCCCTCCCGGCGCCAGCAGCGAACGCGCCTCGATCGCGGCCACGGCCTGTTCGAGCAGATCGCTGGCGAACGGCGGGTCGAGAAAGATAATGTCGAAGCGGCCCGTCGCGCGCTCAAGCCAGTCGAGCGCCTGGCCATGGATACAGCTCGCACCCCCGGCCTCAAGAATGCTCAGCGAACTCTCCAGCTGCCGCAGCACCGCGCGCGACGACTCGACGAATACGCAGCTTGCCGCCCCGCGCGACAGGGCCTCGAGCCCCAGCACCCCGGTGCCTGCAAACAGGTCCAGGCAACGACTGCCCGGCAGACGTGGCGCCAGCCAGTTGAACAGCGTCTCGCGCACCCGGTCGGGCGTGGGACGCAGCCCGGGCGCATCCGGCACCGGCAGGCGGCGCCCTCGCCAGGTACCGCCAATGATGCGCAGTTCGCCGGCCCTGCGGCGTGATTGTGACGATACGGGACGCTTGCGTGGCGGCATCCGGCCATTATTGCCCAGCGCACCGCGCGCTGCCGGGTACATGCGTTGAGGGGACCCGGCGGGTGCGTATAATCCCGCCACGTCAGCTCTTCGCGCCGCATGGCCTGTTCCCCGCAGATGATCTTTGGCAGGAAATCCGAATCCACTCAAAGCCCCTCCGGCGGCTTTATCAGCCGGCTGCGCGCGCGGCTGAATCGCGGCGACTCCTGGCTGACGCGCGATGTGCGCGATCTGATGCCCGGCGGGCGCATCGATGAAAACACCCTCGAGGAACTCGAAACCCGGCTGCTGATGGCCGACTGCGGTGTGGAGACGACGCAGCGCCTGCTCGAGGGCCTGGCCGGGCGGGTGCGCCGCGCGGAACTGGCGGACCTGGAGGCGCTTCGGGCGGCATTGAAGAGCCGTATCGTCGACATCCTCACGCCCGTCGAGGCGCCGCTTGAGGTGCCTGCGACCCCGCGACCGTGGGTGGTGCTGGTGGTCGGCGTGAATGGCGCCGGCAAGACCACGACGATCGGCAAGCTCGCCCACCGGCTTCGTGAGCAGGGCCTCAAGGTCCTGCTGGCGGCCGGCGATACGTTTCGCGCAGCGGCGGTCGAGCAGCTGAAAATCTGGGGCGCACGCAACGAAGTCCCGGTGATCGCCCAGGGCACCGGCGCGGACCCTGCCGCGGTCATTTTCGATGCGCTGACCGCGGCGCGTTCGCGCGGTATCGATGTCGTACTGGCCGACACCGCGGGGCGCCTGCACAACCAGGCCGACCTGATGGGCGAGTTGAAGAAGATCCGGCGCATTACGGCACGCTTCGATGCCACCGCCCCGCATGAGACGCTGCTGGTCCTGGATGCCAGCCAGGGCCAGAACGCGCTGGTACAGGCGCGGATGTTTCACCAGGCGCTGGGCGTCACCGGCCTGGCCATCACCAAGCTCGATGGCACGGCGCGTGGCGGTATCGTGCTGGCCATCGCCAATGAACTGGCCATTCCCATCCGCTTCATCGGCATTGGCGAGGCACGCGAGGACCTGCAGGCCTTCAACGCCGGCGAGTTCGCAGACGCGCTGCTCGGTGTGCCGGTCGCCGGCGATGCCGGGTCCACGTGATCCGTTTCGAGGCGGTCGGCAAGCGCTATCCAGGCGGCGGCGAGGCGCTGGCCACCCTTGATCTCGACATCGCGCCCGGCGAGTTCGTCTTCCTGACCGGCCCCTCGGGGGCAGGCAAGAGCACGCTGCTGAAGCTGGTGGCCCTGATCGAGCGGCCTTCGCGCGGCCAGGTGATCGTCAACGGCCAGAGCACGCGACAGATCCCGCGACGGCGCATCGCGCAATTCCGGCGGGGCCTGGGCATCGTCTTCCAGGACCACAAGCTGCTGGCCGATCGCAACGTCTTCGACAATGTCGCGCTGCCGCTGATCATCGCCGGGTTCTCGCCGCGCGACATCAACCGGCGGGTGCGGGCTGCGCTCGACCTGGTGGGCCTTGCCAACAAGGGGCCACGCAATCCCATGACCTTGTCCACCGGTGAGCAGCAGCGCGTAGGCATCGCCCGCGCGGTGGTCTCCAAGCCGCCGCTGCTGATCGCCGATGAGCCCACCGGCAATCTCGACCCGGAGCTGTCACTGGAAATCATGCGGCTGTTCGAGCGCTTCAACGAACTCGGCGTGACGCTGCTGATCGCCTCCCACGATATTGACCTGATCACCCGGCTGGGCCACCGCCGGGTGATGCTCGCCGAGGGCCGGCTGGTGGGCGACACGGCTGCCGACGGATCCGGATACGACGTCGACGGAGACCCGGCCTATGGCCAGGACTAGGCGCTCCGAGCGCGGGCCGCGGCGCAGCGGACCGGGGATGGTGGCGCGCATTCGTGCCTACTTTCGCCAGCACGCACACCATTCGCTGGGCGCGCTGGGCCGCCTGGCCCGCCAGCCGGTGGCAAGCCTCCTCACCGTGGCGGTGATCGGTATCGCCCTGGCGCTGCCGGCCGGACTCAACGTGCTGGTCGCCAATGCGCGCGTGCTCAGCGCGGGCTGGGAATCGGCCGTGGATTTCAGTGTCTACCTGCAGCACGGGCTGGAACTCGAGCGCGCCGAGGCGCTGGCGGCGCAGACTCGCGCGCGCAGCGGCATCGCCGCGGTGGAGATCATCAGCGCCGAGGCCGCCCTGGCCGAATTTCGTGAGCACTCGGGCTTTACCGCCGCCCTGGAATCGCTGGGCGAAAACCCGCTGCCGCACACGCTGGTGGTGCGCCCCGCGCCGACCCTGGACGCTGGGGCCGTCGCGGCGCTGGCCGCAGAACTGGAGGCACTTGAGGAAGTCGAGCTGGTGCAGCTGGATACCGCCTGGGTGGAGCGATTCCTGGGCATCATCGACATCGCGCGCCGGGCCACGGAAGTCACGCTGCTGCTGCTGGGGCTGGCCGTCATCATCATCGTCGGCAACACCATTCGACTGGACATCCAGAACCGGCGCAGCGAGATCGAAGTGATGAAGCTGATCGGCGGCTCGGACGGATTCATCCGCCGCCCGTTCCTCTACGGCGGCCTGTGGTACGGCATCACCGGCGGCCTGCTCGCGGTGATCCTCACCGGGGCCGCGCTGCTGGCGCTGGCGGCACCGGTGGGCCGCCTGGCAGGCCTGTATGGCTCGGAGTTCTCGCTGGTCGGCCCGGGCATGGCCGGTTTCGCCGCCCTGCTGGGCGCCGGCACGTTGCTGGGCTGGCTGGGCGCCTGGGTGGCCACGGCACGGCACCTGCGCGAAATCGAACCCACGTGACTTAAGGTTCCGCGTGAACCCCGGCCGGATTTAGCACTCTAACGGCGTGAGTGCTAGACTTGCGGGGAGTTAACTGAGCGAATCGCCATGAGTACTGCCATTATCCCTATAAATCATGATCTTATGCTCGCCGGTCCGGTCGGCAGCCTGGAGCACTACATCCAGGCCGTGAATGCCGTGCCGATCCTGAGTGCCGAGGACGAGCACACCCTGGCCACCCAGCTGCGCGAGCATGACGATCTCGACGCCGCACGCCAGCTGGTGCTCTCCCACCTGCGCTTCGTCGTGCACATCGCGCGCGGCTATACCGGCTACGGCCTGCCGATGGGCGACCTGATCCAGGAAGGCAATGTCGGCCTGATGAAGGCGGTCAAGCGCTTCGACCCGGCCGTCGGCGTGCGCCTGGTGTCCTTTGCGGTGCACTGGATCCGCGCCGAGATTCACGAGTTCGTATTGCGCAACTGGCGCATGGTCAAGATCGCGACCACCAAGGCCCAGCGCAAGCTGTTCTTCAACCTGCGCAGCATGAAGAAGAACCTGAGCTGGCTGACCAGTGAGGAAACCGAGGCCGTGGCGCGCGACCTGGGCGTACCGGTGGCTGAAGTCACCGAAATGGAACGGCGCATGTCCTCGCCAGACATGTCGTTCGATCCGGCTCCCGGCAGCGACGATGAAGACGGCAGCTTCGGGCCCGCTTCCTACCTGCACAGCCACGAGGCCGACCCGGCAGAAGTGATCGAGGCCGAAGACTGGGAAGCCGACACGAGTTCGCGCCTGGAACATGCCATTGCCGGGCTGGATGATCGCAGCCGCAGCATCGTGCAGCGCCGCTGGCTCGCAGACAGCAAGGCCACACTGCAGGAACTGGCCGACGAGTACGGCGTCTCGGCGGAGCGCGTGCGCCAGATCGAATCCGCGGCGCTGGGACGACTGCGGCTGGCCGTGGGCAGCTGAGCGACGCAGGAGCGCACAGGAAGCCTCAGGTCTCGACACAGGTCTCGACACAGGTCTCGACACAGGTCACAGACACCCGGCACGGGGACGGCCATCATGCGGTCGTACACTCATTCCCTCCCCGTGGGCGTCACAGATGTCGGCACAGCAGCAACAGTCCGATTCGGAGCGTATCGACCTGGCACAGGTGCCTGCGAACGAACTTCGCGTAGGCATGTATGTCGCAGAACTCGACCGGCCGTGGCTGGAAACGCCGTTCCTGTTCCAGGGCTTCCGCATCGACAGCGAAGCCGATCTGGCGCAGGTGCGTGAGCACTGTGCCTGGGCGCTGGTGCCGGCACACGAGGCGCCCGGGTTCGCGCCGTTGCGCGACGGCGCCAGCCTCTCCACGCCTGAGACGCAGACACCGCCGGATGACCCCGGCAGTGACCTGTTTAGTGTGCGCCGCAGCCGCAGCGCGCCACCGCAGCTGCCGGTAGAGGACGAACTCGAGCTCGCCGAACCCGCGCATGGGCGTCTCAGGAGCGTCGTTCACGACATTTACGAATCGGCGCGCGCAGGCCGAGGGCTGAAAATCGACCACCTCGAAGCGGCTGCGCTGCCGGTGGTCGACAGCATCGGACGCAACCCCGACGCGATGGTGTGGCTGTCACGGCTGCGCTCGCGCGATGACTATACTTCGCAGCACGCAGTGTGCTGCGCAATCATGGCCGCCGGCCTGGGCCGCCACCTCGGATTGGCACGCCCGGCGCTGGAAGCGCTGACCATGGGCATGCTGGTGATGGACGTGGGCAAGACGGCTTTGCCCGATACCCTGCTCGAGCGCAACGAGACCTTCGACGAGACGCAGCGCGAACTCTTCCGCACACATGTGAAGAAAGGTCTGAAGCTGCTCGATGGCGGCGGCCAGGTCGGCGACCAGGTTCGCGCGATCGTCGCGGGCCATCACGAACGCCGGGATGGCAGCGGCTATCCGCTCGGATTGCAGGGCGAGCGCATCTCCCCGTTTGCCCGTATCGCCGGGCTGGTCGACGCCTACGACGCGATGATCAGTGATCGCAGCTATCGGCCCCGCTATGCCGCGCACGACGCCCTGCTCGAGCTGAGCCGACAGCGCGACCGCACTTTCGATGCGGCGCTGGTCGAGCAATTCATCCAGTCCGTGGGCATTTATCCCACCGGCTCTCTGGTGGAACTCAGCAGTGGCGAAGTCGGCATCGTCATCGAACAGAATCGGGTGCGCCGATTAAGGCCGAAAATCATGCTCGTCCTCGACGCTGACAAGAAGCCACTGCCCAGATTCACAAGCGTCGACCTGATGGTCGAGAACGACCTCCACGGTGAGGCGCGACTGCAGATCAGTACACCGCTCAAGCCGGGCGAGTACGGCATCGATCCCGAGGAGTTCTACCTCTGACGGGGTAGCCACCGGCATGGCACCGCCACCGCTGCAGGTCACCAGCGCACGCGACGTGCTCGCGCAAATCGACGCCGGACTTGCCGAGTCTCGTGAGGCCGGGCGCGCGACCGGTCTGATCCTCATCCAGATTGATCGCCTGAATGAACTTCGAATCAGCGTCGGGCTTGCGGCAGCCGAGCAGCTGCAGATGCAGCTGGACCAGCGCCTGCAGGGGCTGGCCCGCAGCCGTGACCGCGTATTGAGGATCAGCGACGACCAGCGCGTGCTGCTGGTGCCCATGCTGATGAACCCCGGCCAGGTTGAACTCGCCGCGGGCAAGATACTCCGCGAAATCGATGCCTGCCGGCTGGCGTCGGACCACAGCATTGCGCTGCAGTCGCGCCTGGGCGTCGCAGTCGATGACGTCGGCAAGTGCACCGCAGAGGCGTTGCTCCGGCATGCCCAGGCCGCGATATCGCTGGCTGCGCGCAAAGGTGAAACGGTAGGACACGCACACGACCTCACGGAGATCGTCGCCGAAAGCGATATTCGTCTCGAGGCGGAGATCGAGCGTGGACTTGGCCAGGGCGAGTTCGAGATCTGGTGTCAGCCCAAACTCGACCTGGTCACCCGGCTGCCTGTCGGCGCCGAGGGACTAGTGCGCTGGCGTCACCCCAGTCGTGGCCTGGTGCCCCCCGACGAGTTCCTCCCGACCGCCGAACGCAGCGGTCGCATCGTCCAGCTTACCTGGTCGGCACTGAACATCGGACTGCAGCAACTCACCCAGTGGCCCGCATCTTGCGGTGACACCGGCATCGCGATCAACGTATCGGCGAGCTGTCTTTATCAGGCCGGCTTCGTGCACCAGGTGCTTGATGCACTGTCGATTTGGAGCGTACCGCCGCAGCGCCTGACCATCGAGGTCACCGAGACTGTCGCGATGACCAACGCCGAGCTCAGTGACCGGGTGCTGCGAACATTGCGCGAGGCCGGCGTCCGGGTTTCTATCGATGACTTCGGCAGCGGCTACTCATCACTGTCCTACTTCAAGCGGCTGCCCGCAGACGAGATCAAGATCGATCGCGCGTTCATCCAGGACCTGATCCACGACGATGCCGACCGGCATATTGTCGCCACAATCATCGAGCTGTCGCGGCGCTTCGGGCTCAATGTGGTTGCCGAGGGCATCGAGGACGAAGCCACGCTTGAGTGCGTGGCCACGATGGGCTGCGATGTGGCGCAGGGTTACCTGATTGCCAGACCGATGCCACACGAGCAGATCATCGACTACCTGGCCCAGGCCTTCGGGACGGTCGATTCGAGGGCGGGCTGACGACTCACCCTGGTGTTGGGAAGCTGTAGTCACGAGGCACGCGCATAACTGGCTAGCTGGAGAACATCTTAGCGCCGGCCAGAGGCCTGCTGTGCTCAGCTGGAGCGAAAGATATCCGACGAGATACCTGATTTCGGGATAAATCGCCTAAATGATCGCCAGCGGATTGACGGGAGAGCCGGTACCTCCTGGCAGAATAAGCGGCGCAACCGCCAACATGACGGCTTTACTAACGCGGCCATCAAGCTCTTCCGAAAGCGCCTCAAGGTTCAGGCTATGAATCAGAGGTAGACCCATGTACGCCTCGAACAAGATGTGTATAGGTACCGAACAATCCGGGCAAGTACTTGGAAAGTTGTCACCCGGGCCATCTGTACCAACAGTGGAAACACTCCAGCGATCAATAAGGTCCACGCACTCGAAGTGCAGCCCGCTCCAGTTTCCATGATCGTCGCGTGCCTCGTCGTCATCGGGACGCACAAGCGGAGCGGAGAACCTCCCTGTTCTGATCAACAGCGCGTCACCTGGCTCAATCAACCCCTCCAGACCAGCAATGTCCTCTGGGATCACCGGATCCCCTGGCGTCAAAAACTGCAGACCGCGCTGACGCGGCACGTCCACGAACCAGGCGCGCGTAACGATCCCACCCATTCGATCTACGCTCATCCGAACGGCACCATCCTTCTCCGTGACGATTTCCTCGAATTGAGTGTCATTAAAGCTCTTACCTTTGTGACCGACATGCGCAAGCGCGTCGATGTGAGCATTAGTCAGGCCATGAATCACCACGGAAAACTCATCCGCAGCTTCGAACACCGGCTCCTCTTTCGGACCGAAATCGTACTTTCTTGCGTGCAACATCCGGTGGGAAAAGCCGCCACCACCACGTGCCTCGTCTTGTCTTAGCGGAGACCCTAGCGTCACAACCGTGTTCGTCAATGGGGCGGACAGAGCTCGCTTCACGGCCTGGTCATCAATAAAGTTCAGAGTGCCCTGGTCATTATCCCAGCGCCCCCAGTTATAGGTTTTGAACGGCCAGTATGAGAGTTTCTCAGTCATCGTATTATCTCCCATTAAGTTATTTGAGCGAGAGCCAATATCGGGTCGAAGCGTGATTACCGATCGCAGGAAGGACCAGTCCACACTCAGCGGTGACTCCTCTCATGAGGCAGCAGGCGCCTGTTCTCGAAAGAACTCGAATCGGCCAATCAACAGGAATATCGACGACGCGACCGCCATCGAGATGCTGCAAAGTACGAACGGAAATAAATAGGATCCGGTTAAGTCCCGAATCATCGCCACCCCTGGAGGACCGACTGCTGAACCGAGAGCAAACACAGTGTAAAGCACTCCATAAATCTTCCCATAGTGCTGGAGACCAAAATACCCTGCCGATAGAAAAGCGATAAGATCGACCTCCGCCCCTATGGCGAATCCCAGAACAGCCACCCCTAGAACGACTAGCGCAAAGCTTGATGAAAGGAACAGCAAACACGCTGCGGCAGTTACTGCGAATACTCCGAACAAGACCCGGGGAGCGAAGACCCGGTCCACCGTATAGCCAATACCCAAGCGCCCGATTACACTGCCGGCGCTGAGCACAGCAAACAAGATAGAGGTCTCGGAAGCTGGAATCCCTCGCTCCCCCATGGCTGGCACAAGGTGAACAACAATGCCCGTTGAAGCAATACAAAAGGAAAAGAACGAGAGCGCTAGTAGCCAAAATACCGGGCGATGGAACGCTTCTTCCAATGTGAGTCCAGATTGTGCTCGATATCCTCCAACGCCTCTAGCCACCCCGCCCTGATGATTCAGCCCGAGCACAACGAACGGGAGAGCCATCGCTGAAATAGCGGCAAGTGTGAAGTAGGCAGACTTCAGCCCTCCGCGCTCCAGCGCAGCGGGAACCGCGTAGCTGGCAATAGTTACTCCCAGCAGTACGCCACAAAGGGCGATACCCAAGGCGATGCCCCGTTTCTTTTGAAAAACGCTCGTGATTACTTTTGTGAACGTGATAGGAAGTGTCCCGCAACCCAAGACCGCTATCATCAACGCAGATGCATAAAGCGTGTAACTGCCCCAAGGCGCTAACCCAGCGATAGCGTATGCAACTACTAGGCCAACAAAGCTCACTGATGCTACGAATCGCGCCCCAAGTCGATCGACTAGCTGGCCTACAATTGGCGCCGCCACGATAATGCCTATCGTGAAAACGGTCGTCCAGACGCTGACTTGAGTACGACTTAACGCGTACTCCTCCATCAGAGGAACGATAAAATAGCCAAATGAATAGAGAGGAATACCAGCGATTCCGCATGCAAGCCCTAAAGTACAAACGGCGAGGAGCCAACCGTGCTCACGAAACTCGCTCCAGGCAGGATCTAACATGCTGACAACCCGGAGTGTTTAGGGCTGCCTTTGCGCACGTCGGTTCGGAACTTCACAGTACCGCCACGGGGGTTACCAATGAACCCGTACCATGCTCAATATGAAGGGCAGCGACAGAAAACAAAAAGGAACTCTGATTAGAATCGGCGCACTTTTTGCCAAGGGCCTCCAAGTCCATATTGTGAACTAGATGAATACCCCAAAAAACGAGGCTCAATACGTGTACGGGTGAATCGCATACCCCTTTAAGCGGACTGGGATAGCAGTCTCCTGGCCCGTCAGTCCCGATTAGCGCAACTCCCTTGTCACCAAGGTAGTCTACGCAGTCCGGATGGAGGCCGGCCCAAGTTCCGTGAACGTCAGCTTCCGAGCCTTTACCCGTCTCTGGACATTGAGCTGACAGACCAAGCCTCACGATGAAAGCGTCACCTGGCTTCGCTAAATCTGCCGTAGCACGAATCTCATTTAGAGTGACGTAATCTCCTGGCGGAATCGATGGAATACCGCGCTGCCGCGCAGCATCAACGAACAACCCACGAGTAACCACGGCGAGCGCCGGAGTTATGTCGCAGGAGACAGCGCCTGACTCCATTGACACCATTTCTTGGTGCGGATGACCATTAAACCCAACGCCATGGAAACCTATATGTGAGAAGGCGTCGATGTGGGTATTTGCGGTCCCGTGGATCCATGCAGAAAGCTTATCGGAGGCGTTTTGGACATCCCTCTCAGGCCAATGCGGGACCCTTCCAGCGCAAATCATCTTATGTTCGAATACTGGCTCCGGAATAATGTGATCGTACTCGTTTAGTTTTCGGGAGCAGGGCACGACGGTTCCGCTGCGCACTGATGCGACGCCGCGCAAAACCGTGTCGTTATCTACAAGATTCAGCGCACCTCGGTTGTTTGACCACCGTCCCCAGTTGCCCGTATGGCCTGGCCAAGACTGAAATCTATCTGGCATCACTACCATTTTAATTCCTCTGCGCTACTTATCCGGAGCGTGCGGCAGCTAATCACATCCGCCGCAGGAACTCGCGATTGTTGGCTAGGCTTGCGATAGCCTGCATACTCGCGCCGCGACCAATTAGAATCGAAAACCAGCTCGTAGGCCGTAAGTTCTGGGGGCTCCCCAAGCAACGTAGCGAGGAGCTCCATCCGCTGGACCAAGGAACCGGGCAACGTTAGCAATCCAGGTTTCATAAAGTTCGTTGCTCAGATTCTGGCCATAGGCGCTAACGAACCAGTTCTCCGCAGGCGAGTCGTAACGAAGCTCAGCACCCAACAACCAGTATGAATCGCTTTTATGAATCTCTGTCTCATAAGGCGTGAAATACATGTTTGACCGATAGCTCGCATTGAGGTGCAGCCGTAGTTCGCCATTCGCTGGGCGCACTGGGAGTACGTAGTCCGCTGTAATACTGCCTGTCAGCTTCGGCGCGTTGGCCAGTTGGTTACCTTTTACATTGACATTTGATACGGGGTTGAGGATCTGCCCGCCGTCTGGACCCGGTATTGTGCAGGGACCAAACAAATCGATACAGACTTCAAAATCACCGTACTTGCTATCAAGATAGCCTAGGTTTAGGCTGACGGCGAGGTCGTCGTGTGGGCGGGCAACGACCTCAAGATCTACTCCCCTGATCGTCGCTGCGGCAGCATTGCGAATAAGCCTAGTGAAATCTGGAATGATGATCTGCTGAACCTGCAAATCACTATAATCATAATAGAACGCCGAGAGGTTCGTACGCAATCTTGGGCTCCAGTCGTGCTTCACGCCGGCTTCGTATGCCCATATCTTTTCAGGGTCGAATTTATTTAGTGGATTGGCCTCATTGAATCCTCCGCTCTTGAACCCTTGCGTCGCGGTGCCGTAGACGAGCGTGGTTTCCATGGGCCGATATTCGATTCCAAACCGCGGAGTCACTTCAGACCACGTGCCCCTGTTTTCAGCAAAGGCTAGCGGCGCGTTGGTTTGAACATCCAAAGTAGTTTGGGCATAACTCTTCGTTTCGCGTGAGTAGCGAGCTCCGGCGATCAGAGTCACAGACGGCACAACATCATACATGAGATCTGCGTAGACAGCGTAGCCATCGGCACTAAGTTCCCGATCGTTCCGTGCGATTGAGAAACCGACCCATCTGTTGCTGAAGTCGGTCGTATCCTCCTTGAAAAGATTGAACCCCGCGACAGCACGGAGCCGACTATCGCTTGGCGTTGCAACGAAAGACTCGTGGTACCACTGTTTGGACTCTATCTCACTGCCTATAAAGGCAATTTGGAACGGCATACCTAACAGCAGAAAAGGCTCTCCGACACTATCGTTATCGAAAAATACTGGGCCGACATCGAAGTTGCGGTAGCTGGTGACGGAAGTTAGGTCTCCCCAAGACGCGCTCCAATTTATCGAGGCTCGAAGGCCCGCGTCGGTTGCAGGCTGGCTCGAGTCAAACTGCTGAAACCTGCCGCGAGGATCAGGCGAAAACTGGTCAGGTGAGCTAAGGTTGTAGAGCCAGTTGTCTCTGTTAACGGCCTTCTTGAACTCGCCGGCCTTAATATCGGCGTAATCGCCGGCGAAGCTGACACTGAGCATATCGGTTGCTTGAAATAGAATTTCGCCGCGAACAGCACGTATTTCCTCGAAATCTTGGTCTCGGCCGTTCGCAAGGTTCGTCGAGTATCCATCTCGGTCGCTGTATTGCGCAGAGACACGAGCTGCCACTCGGTCTGATAGCGAGCCAGTCGCGGTAATTCGACCCTTTAGCAACCCATAGTTACCTACTGAGACATCACCGCGGACGGAACTGTCAAACTCTGGAGCTGCGGACTGCACCAGCAGGGCGCCTCCGGTTGCATTGCGACCATAGAGCACTGCCTGGGGCCCCTTCAGGACCTCAATGCGCTCGACATCGACAAAGTTCTGGAAGACTTGGACTGAATTTGGTAGGTAAACGCCGTCCACATAGGTCGCAACGCTGTTCTGGGCCCCGACGCCCAGGAGGTTGTTGCCGATACCCCTGACGAATATCTGCGTGGTCAGCCCAATATCGCGAGAAACGACTATTCCCGGCACGAGAAGGGGCAAGTCCTGCGTGTCCCGTATCTGCGCGCGGTCAATAACGTCCGCGGAGAGAACAGAAATCGCTGCTCCGACATCTTGAACCGTGGATTGCCTCCGCTGCGCTGTGACCACGATCTCCTCAAGCCCGGCGGCCCGGGCGGCTCCATCAGCTTGGGCGACAGCGAAATGCGACGGAACCATGGAAGAAACCGCAACTGCCACTCCGGATGCAATCGAGCGCCGGCGGGGACCCTCTAAGTATATAAACGAAAACATTTTTTCACTCCCAGTCTATCTTAATGTCCGAAATTCCCTGCGCGTGAGCTCACGCACGAACTAATTTCCTTAAGCCAAAACCTTCAATTACGAAAACTTAATGGTGACAGAGTTAGACCTTACCAATAGAATCACAATAGTACTCAAAAGTATATATTCCTGTGGTCTGGTCGGAGGGGTTGCGATATTTTCGGCTGAACCCGATAGGGGTGGTTATCGAAAACTCGGCTGCGAAGACTCCCGAAGATAGCCGCGCTGGCACGGGGTCACTGGACACGATGACAATCCGCATAAGGAATGCATGACATGACCGAACGGATCACTCACTGGATTGCGGGAGCGTCCCACGGGCAACCCGCCGGGCGGACCGGCGACGTCTATGATCCTGCCGTCGGAACCGTGACCGGTAGGGTCGAATTGGCCGACGCAGCTTTGGTCAATACCGCGGTCGCCGTGGCGACCAAGGCCGCGTCGACATGGCGGCTGTCCTCGCTCAGCCGTCGGGCTAAGTTAATGTTCGCGTTCCGGGAGTTGCTGGCCGCCCGAAAGGAGGAACTGGCCGCGATTATCACGGCCGAACACGGTAAAGTGCTTTCGGACGCACTCGGCGAGGTTACCCGCGGCCTTGAAGTGGTCGAATTCGCCTGCGGGATCCCCCACCTGATGAAGGGTGGCTACTCTGCTGGCGTGTCCGCGGGGGGGGTCGACGTGTTCTCAATACGCCAACCGCTCGGCGTCGTGGGTATTATCAGCCCCTTCAACTTCCCAGCAATGGTCCCTATGTGGTTTTTCCCGCTTGCGATCGCAGCAGGGAATGCGGTGCTGCTCAAGCCCAGTGAGAAAAACCCCTCAGCCTCGGTGTGGTTGGCACAGCTGCTTAGTGAAGCCGGGCTGCCGGATGGCGTATTCAATGTCGTGCACGGCGACAAGGTCGCTGTCGATAGCATCCTCCAGCACCCCGGAATCGCGGCGATTTCGTTCGTAGGCTCAACCACGATCGCCCGCTACGTTTACGCAGAGGGTACCCGCACCGGCAAGCGTGTCCAGGCTCTCGGCGGCGCAAAGAACCACATGGTGGTTCTGCCCGACGCCGACCTTGATCTCGCGGCAGATGCGGCTGTTAATGCTGGCTTCGGCTCTGCAGGCGAACGCTGCATGGCTATCTCCGCACTGATCGCGGTCGAACCGATCGCCGACGAATTGGTCAATCGAATCGCTTCGCGCATGGCCAGCATAAAGGTCGGTGACGGACGCCGCGGCTGCGACATGGGACCGCTTGTCACCCGCACCCATCGCGACAAGGTAGCTGCCTACGTCCACGATGGGGTCGCCGAAGGAGCTACGTTGGTCGTCGACGGTCGGAATATCTCCGATATCGACGGTGACGACGGCGGTTTCTGGCTGAAACCGACCCTGTTCGACCATGTCACCACCGACATGCAGCTATACACCGATGAGCTGTTCGGCCCGGTCCTTAGCGTGGTGCGAGCGGACAGTTACGACGACGCGCTCGCGCTCGTCAACGCCAATCCCTATGGAAACGGAACCGCAATCTTCACCAACGACGGCGGCGCCGCGCGGCGCTTCCAGGACGAGGTCCAAGTCGGAATGGTCGGCATAAATGTCCCGATCCCTGTGCCGATGGCCTATTACTCGTTCGGAGGCTGGAAGGCATCGCTGTTCGGTGACACCCACGCCCACGGGGCAGACGGCGTCCAGTTCTTCACTCGCGGCAAGGTCGTCACCTCCCGTTGGCTCGACCCGAGCCACGGCGGACTCAACCTCGGCTTCCCGGAGCACGGCTGAGTGCTGCCGCTCTTCGCTAGCGTTCTGATTGAGGCAAACCACCTAGCCGGAAAACATGGAGCAACTGATGAGTCGAAGCGTCGCAACCACCCTGAACGAGGTCCTCGGCCTGGATCGTGCCCATGTATTCCACTCATGGTCCGCTCAAGCCGCCGTTAATCCATTGGTGATTGCGGGCGCCGCAGGCAGCGAGGTATGGGACCACCATGGTCGCCGATGGCTCGATTTCTCTTCGCAGCTTGTCAATACCAACATTGGCCATCAGCATCCAAAGGTTATCGCCGCAATTAAAGAACAGGCAGACCGGTTATGCACGATTGCCCCACAGCACGCCAACGATCGGCGAGGCGAGGCGGCGCACCGAATCGCAGCTCTGGCCCCCCCGCAGTTCAAGAAGGTGTTCTTCACCAACGGCGGCGCTGATGCAATCGAACATGCCGTCCGCATGGCCAGGCTGCATACCGGACGCCCGAAGATCCTATCTTCTTATAGGTCCTACCACGGCGGCACCACTACCGCGGTCAACCTTACGGGTGACCCCCGAAGGTGGCCCAACGACAACGCCACTTCGGGAATTGTGCACTTTTTCGGTCCGTTCCTGTACCGCTCACATTTTCACGCCACCACCACCGAGGAGGAACGGGACCGGGCGCTGGATCACCTAGACGAGCTAATTTGTTTTGAGGGGCCGTCGACGATCGCGGCGATCCTATTGGAGAGTATCCCGGGAACAGCAGGGGTCCTTGTGCCCCCACCAGGCTACCTGCAGGGAGTACGCGAGCTATGCGATCGCAATGGGATCGTTTTGATTCTGGACGAGGTCATGACCGGTTTCGGACGTACCGGTGCGTGGTTCGCGTTCCAGGAATTCGATGTCGTCCCCGATCTAATCACGTTCGCGAAAGGGGTCAACTCCGGGTACGTACCGCTAGGCGGGGTCATTATTTCCGACCCGATTTCGGCGACGTTCGACCACCGGGTGTTCCCAGGCGGACTCACCTACTCCGGGCATCCGCTCGCATGCGCTGCCGCGGTCGCCACCATCGACGCTATGTATGAAGAGGGGATCGTTGACAACGCTGCGAAGATCGGCGCCACCGTCCTCGGACCGGAACTGACCGCGATGGCCGAGCGGCACCCAAGCATAGGAGAGATCCGCGGCCTCGGCGTGTTCTGGGCCCTCGAACTGGTAGCCAACCGATCCACCCGCGAGCCGCTCGCCCCATACGGCGCCTCAAGTCCTGCGATGACGGCCACCATCGCGGCGTGCAGGGAGGGCGGCCTGTTGCCGTTGGCGAATCACAACCGAATTCACGTCGTCCCGCCTTGCACGATTGACGAGGGAGACGCCCGTCGCGGACTTGCGATGCTCGATGAGGCGTTATACGTCGCCGACGAATACGTCACAGGACGCTGACCCGGATGCGTACCGCCTGCTCGCTCACGGAGTTCGGCGGGCGATTGCTTGACTGTTTGCTATGATTGGCCCTGGGCGATTCCAGACCATTGTGGTTAGAGGCCCTTGGGCGCGATGGAGAAACCACTATGCTCGAATCGACTTTCCGGTCAGGCCTGCTGGCAGGCAAGAACGCGTTCGTAGCGGGTGGTACAAGCGGAATCAACCTTGGCATCGCAGAGGCTTTCGCACGCTACGGGGCCCGCGTCGCGGTGATGAGCCGCAACCAGCTCAAGGTCGATGACGCCATCACACATCTTTCGCAGTGGGACAAACGCGCCATAGGCTATGTCGCCGACGTACGTGATTATGCCGCGGTGGAACGCGCGCTCCAAAACTTCCATACGAATGCCGGCGAGATCGACTTGGTGGTATCGGGTGCTGCGGGCAATTTTCTCGCGCCTGCGGCGGAGATGTCGGCGAACGCGTTTCGCACTGTGGTGGAAATCGATCTTCTCGGGACTTTCAACGTGCTCCGCGCCGCTTACGCGCTCCTGCGTAAGCCCGGTGCAAGCCTGATCAGTATCTCGGCTCCGCAATCGACTATCGTGAGCTATGGTCAGGTGCACGCGGCGGCCGCCAAGGCCGGTGTGGACATGGTTACCCGATCTCTGGCGGTGGAATGGGGTGCCGACGGAATTCGCGTTAATGCGATCGTCCCTGGTCCAATCGACGGTATGGAGGGCATGGCGCGGCTAGCGCCGACCCCCGCCGCCCGGAAGGCCGTTCGGGCTTCCTGCCCGCTCGGCAAGTTCGGCAACACCGAGGATGTTGCCGGGCTCGCGTTGTTCCTCGCAAGCGATGCCGGACGGTATATGACGGGGACCGTTACCTATTGCGACGGCGGACAGGTGCTGACCATGGCCGGCACTCTCACACCTGCTGCTGTTAAAAGAATGCTGGCGAGTGAAGGATGAGACGGAAGTCAATGGCACGCCGAAATTCGAGTAGTGACACAACCCTCGCTGGCAAGCCGAACAAACGGCGAGGTGCGGCTCCCCGGAACCCGCAAGGCGACAGGGACTCGCGAGAACTGAAAAACGAGGTTATCGCTTTCAAGCGGAGGCGGATTCTCGAAGAGGCGGCACACTTGTTCTTCGTGAACGGCTATGAGGGCACGACGCTGGACTCGATCGCCCAGCAGCTTCAAGTAACCAAGCCCTACTTATATTCCTATTTCAATAACAAGAGCGAGATCCTGTTTGAAATTTGCCAGACAGGAATCAGGCATGCGCTGACCGCTCTGGATGAAGCGCTCGTCCTTGAGGCCAAACCAGGGCTGCGGTTAAAGGCGGTGGTCGAGAAAGTGGCCCGCATCGTCATCGACAAACGCGAGTATGTGGCCGTCTATCAGCGAGAGGAGAAAAACCTCCGTCCGGAGGAGGCCCGGGTAATCAAGACCATGCGCAAGGAATTCGATCGGCGCATCGGCAAGCTGCTCGCCGAGGGAATAGAATGCCGCGAATTTGCGATGGATGATATTTCCGTCACCGCGACGACTATCGGCGGCATCCTCAGCTGGCTGCCGAACTGGTACCTGCCTGCTGGGCGGCTATCGGAGAGCGAGGTGATCACCTATACGGTGAAGCTTGTTAATCGCATGGTGGAAGTTAGCAAGCCCGTCGGCCGGAATTAGTCAGAATCAGATCCATTGCGGCCGGGCGGCTGGAACATAGCTGACACGAGCTCATCCACCAGTTCGGGCAGGTGAGCCGCGCCTTCGTCCAGCCGGGCAACCGCGCTGGCGCCTGCTCCGCTGCGGATCACTTCCTGCATACGCGCAGCAAGGCGTGCACGCATCGCTTCATGTAACACTTGCTCGAGGCGATTTCGACGACGCTCGCGAGGGATTTGAGTAGACAATAATGCCTGACGCGCCGTCACCTCCTGCCAAAGCACCTCGATACCCTGCTTGCCGACCGCCACGGTTTCGACGACGGGGACGTGCGGGGCATCAGCCCTGCGGCCAGCAAGCAACAACTCCAGGTGTCGGCGAGTATCCGAAAGGCCAGGGCGGTCTGCCTTATTTATCACGAAGATGTCGCCGATCTCCATCATGCCGGCCTTGTGGGCCTGAATCTCGTCGCCCCAGCCGGGGTTCAGCACTACCACCGTGATATCTGCTGTGGCGGCGATGTCAACCTCGACCTGGCCAGCGCCCACGGTCTCCAGGATTATCCACGGCCAGCCGCAGGCGGCGAGAAGCGCGGCGCAGGTCTGCGCCGCGTGCGCGAGCCCGCCCTGCTGTCCTCTCGTCGCCATCGAGCGAATGAATACATCCGAGGCAGGCAGGCCGCCCGGACTCATTCTCACTCGATCGCCGAGCAGCGCGCCGCGCGTAAACGGCGACGATGGGTCCACCGCGAGGACGGCAACGCGATGACCAGCGCCTATTGCATGGCGTAGTAGCTCACCGACAAGTGTCGATTTGCCCGCGCCCGGCGCGCCTGTGATACCGAGGATACAAGCGTCGGATGCACCAACATCCAGGTGGCGCTGGACTTCCGCCGTAGCCTCGTCGCTTCGCTCGACCAGGGTCAGCAGGCGGGCCAGCGAACCTCTATCCCCCGCTCGGGCGCGTTCGAGCAGCGTTGCTACATCGCCGGTGTCGGACACGCTATTGGGCAACCGATAAACCGGTCAAACGGCGTGCCGCTGCCACGATATCGGGCAACTGTGAGCCAGGAGGATAAACCTCGACACCCTGAGCCTCGAGGCGCTTTCTGGCCCACGGGGGCACGACGCCCCCTGCGAACACTGGCCGATCGATGCCTGCTTCCCTTAATGCAAGCACAGCTCGTTCCGCGACCTCGATATGGCCGCCGATCGACAGGCCCACTAGATCAACGTCTTCGTCGAGAGCCGCCTGGACGATCTCATCGACTGTGGTCATACCGATCATGATCACCTCGAAGCCGCCATCGCGCAGCGCCTTGGCAACGACGGAGGGGCCACGCCAATGACCGTCGAGTCCGGTCTTCGCCAAAAGGATGCGCCGTTGCTGATTCAAGGGCTATTTCTTCCTATGCTGTAATCGGTGTATCCCAATCGCCAAAGACCTCACGGAACACGTCGCCGATTTCACCCAACGACACGTCCGCCTCCAACGCCGCCATCATGGCGGGCATTACATTCTCTTCGCCTCGACACGCTGCATTCACCTGCTTGAGCGCGACGCCCACAGCCTTCCCGTCGCGCGTGCGGCGAAGTTCCTGCAGTCGATCGCACGCGACTTCGTAGGCATCACCAACGCCCATGAAGCCGTCTACCTCGAACGGCGCATGATCCTCGACGAAATCCGTGACACCAACGATGGTCCGCTCGCCGCTGGCCTGCGCATCCATGTCGGCATTCTGGTTCTCGTGCGCCTTGGCGTGCAACCAGCCGCTGTCGAGACATTCCAGGAAGCCGCCGCGCTTCTGGATCTCCTCGAAGAACTCCCAGCCCTTACTGATCAAATCGGCTGTAAGCGACTCCACGTAATAAGAGCCGCCGAGCGGATCGACCACACCACAAACGTTGGTCTCATTCTGCAGGATCTGCTGGATACGAACCGACATCTGGTGGGCGTGCTCGGAAGGCACGGAGAGTGCCTCGTCGTAACCTGAGACCCCGAGCGACTGCGCTCCGCCGAGGACCGCTGCGAGCCCCATCAGGGTACCGCGCGCAATATTGTTCAGGGGTTGCTGGTAGGCCATTGAGGAGCCAGCCGTCACAACATGGATACGCAGGTTCATCACTTTCTCGTTGTGGATGCCATAGCGCTCTTCAAGCAACTGGTGCCACATGGCCCGGGCGGCCCGCAGCTTGCTGGCCTCCTCAAAGATGTCCATGCAACAGCGGAAGTTCATCCCGCCCACCGCCTTGGCTGCAGCCTCCATGTCCATGGAACCGCGGCGCTTTACTTCGTCGAGATACTCCACTGCATTGGCAAAGACCGATCCGAGTTCCTGGTAGGCGTTCAGACCAGTGTCAGCGCCGTTATAACCGGCAATGGAAATCGGCACCCACCTTGGCAGATGGCGATTGCAGAACTCCATGATATCGACGTTGAGGCGCAGGCCGGCACGCGTGGGCACCTGCTGTTTGGTCACGCAACCAAGATAGGTCAAAAAGTAATCACTTTGCCCGGTACCAGCCAGACGCGCTAGATCGAGCCCCCGGCGCTTGGCCACCGTCCAGTAACCAGCCAGCGCAAATGGCGCATGCTGGACCACAGCACCACCAGCATGCCCGTAAGTGGACTCAATGGGAATACCGTCAAGGCAGATGGCAATGTCTCGCACACTCTGCATCACAGCGCCCGTCAGGCCGACGTCCTCGCTGCGGGCCTGCACTTCGGGATGGTCGACATTGAACAGATGATCGGCAGTGTTGCGATCATGCTCCATCAAAAAGCCGGTTTCGCCATGCGCCAGCAGGAACTTGATCCGCTCGTTTTCGTCCTCAGGCTTGCCAAAGCCGCTCAGCTGAAAGATGCGCCATGGTTTACTGCGAAAACCCTGTGGATAGGCCCCTCGCAGAAACGGTCCCTGCCCGGGAGGGCTGCCAAGCCTGGCAAGGTGCTCGGCCGGAATGTCTTCCGGTCCATAATGGGCACGCAGTGGAATCTCGGAAAGCGTTTCCCACTTCTTGCGAAGCCAGCGTTGCTGGTCAAACTGGCGCATCACACTCCCTATATGCAGTAGTGGGCGTCGGTGCTTTCCCGAAAGCACCCCCGGCTGTCGCCTGGGAAAGCCCGCATTACTGGCTTTTCTGGCGGATCATGACTCGATCATATACCAAGACATCTGAATTGCTACTCTTGAGTATACTCCACAAATGTGCAACAGTTAACCGTGCCGCAATTCAACTCGGGGGAGAGCTATGGTGGCTGTTGCAACGGGTGAGGTCATTTGCACCGCCTTGGAGAAGGTCCTCTACGGAAGGCCCGCCGCCGAGGCACTGGCGGACGAGGTCCGCCGCCTGGGCGTAAAGCGCGTATTCCTGCTCGTTAGCAGCACCCTCAACGAGCAATCAGACGAGATAGATCGAATACGTACCGCCTTAGGCGACCGGGTGGCAGCCGTGCATCACGGCATACCTCCGCATGGGCCGCGCAACGCCATCCTCCAGGCGGCGGAACGGGCTCGAGCATGCAACGCTGACCTGGTGGTCACCGTGGGAGGAGGCACGCTTACAGATGCCGGCAAGATCATCCTAATTTGCCTGAAGCATGGCTTGCACGAGCATGATGATCTTGAACCCTATCATGTCTACGTCGATGATCAGGGTGCTGTCATCAAGCCAGAATTCGAGGGGCCGGATCTGCGAATGATTGCCGTTCCTACGACGCTGTCTGGCGGTGAATTCAATCCGCTTGGAGGAGCAACGGACGAGACGCGCAAGCTAAAACAAGCTTATGAACATCGGCTGCTGGCGCCAATCAGTGTTGTACTTGACCCTGCCCTCAGCGTGCACACGCCGGAGTGGCTCTGGCATTCCACTGGTGTGCGTTCACTCGATCATGCGATGGAGACGCTGGGCTCCTTGCAAACCAATCACTACTGCGACGGCATGGCCGAGAGCGCCATACGACTGCTTACCGACGGCTTGGCCCGCGTCAAGCGCGATCCTGGCGATCTGGAGGCCCGGCTGCGCTGCCAGATCGGCGTATGGCAATCGATGATTCCCGTCGTCGCAGGGGTCCCTATGGGTGCCAGTCACGCTATTGGGCATGTCCTCGGCGGAACGCGCGACGTACCGCACGGCTACACCTCGTGTGTGATGGCCCCGTTCGTGTTGCGTTTCAATGCCCCAGTGAATGGCGCGCGCCAGCAGCGTATCAGCGCGGCATTCGGGCAACCTGACCGGCCGGCAGCAGACATCGTTGATGAATTCATTCGAAGTCTTGGTATGCCGCGCTCCCTATCAGAGGTCGGCGTTACCGAAAAGGATCTGAAGCTTGTTGCGGAATACACCATGGAAGATCTTTGGGCGCGCACCAATCCCCGCACCATCGCCACACCTGATGACGTCATGGAGATCTTGCGGACCGCCCTTTGATTACAAGCTTCCCAGTGCGCTGCCTATCGTTACACGGAGATTCCCACAGCAGCCGGAGCAATTATGTCAGCAACGAAGATGAATGACGCCAATCACGCCGATCCGCGGGTATTGCCTCGTGAACAGTGCGTGCTGCGCTATGCGCTGGATCGCTGGGCTACCGAGCGTGGTAGTAAGGTCTATGCAGTGTTTGAGGACGGACGCGAGTGGACCTACGCCGAGGTGCACGAACGCACCGTGCGACTCGCTGCGGGGCTTGCTTCATTGGGTGTTGCACAGGGACATCACGTCGCAATGTGGCTGCCCAATGGCGGCGACTCCATGATTGCATTCTTCGCCATCAACTACCTAGGTGCAGTCTACGTACCGATGAATACGGCCTACAAGGGACGCATCCTCGAACACGTCATCGAGAACTCGGATGCCGAAGTCATCATCGCCCATGGTTCCCTGACCCCGCGACTGCAGGACATTAGACTGTCCAGACTCAATACGGTGGTAATTGCCGGGGAAGGTGGGGCACCAGACGGCCTGCGCCAGGTTGCATTCGCTGAGGTTGCCGAGAGATCCGCGACTCCACCTGAACTAGAGCGCCCCATCGAACCCTGGCATACACAGTCGATCATCTACACATCGGGCACAACCGGCCCCTCCAAGGGCGTGTTGTCATCCTACCTGCACATGTACACGAATCCGGGCCCGGAAGCTTGGCCTATGGTCACTGGTGAAGATCGATTCCTCGTGAACATGCCCATGTTCCACATCGGCGGCATGGGCTTGTGCTTTGCGATGCTGGCCCGCGGCGGATCAATCGCGATGATGGAGAACTTCTCCACTGCCACTTTCTGGGATCTCGTTGCGCGTACTCGCTGCACGGCGATCTTCTTGCTCGGCGCGATGGCTACGTTCCTGCTAAAGGAAGACCCACGTCCGGCTGAAAGATCCCACCAGGTGCGTTTTGCCTTTTTGGTGCCACTCACCGGCAATCATCGACAAGTCGCCGAGCGTTTCGGCATCGACATTTTAACGATCTTTAACATGACCGAAGTGTCCACACCGATCGTCTCGGAGCCGAACCCAGCGAAGCCTGGCACCTGCGGCAAGGTGAGGGACGGCGTTGATGTCCGCCTCGTAGATGAGAACGACTGCGAGGTTGCCCTCGGCAACGTTGGCGAAATGATTATCCGTACCGAGCGCCCCTGGGCGATGAATCATGGTTACTACA